>QCFD01000037.1 GCA_003278445.1 Prochlorococcus sp. AG-363-B05 | reverse complement strand
TGGGCTGCTTTAGATACTCTCCAGTCAGACATCTTGTTACCAATGAACCTTACTAGAGGTTTATGGTTGTCTTCCCCATTACCAGCTTTATACGAGCCAAAATTACTTAAGAAATTTCAAGGATGGGTTTGGGCACCAAAGGATTTGCTAAACCTGACAAATCCATCTATTGGTATGTTGCCTCCCAGTCAATCAGTTTCGATTGATATCCATAATGACTCTCCTGACTATGAAAGATTGACACTTTTAGAGGAAGATGGAAATGATCCATTACTTATAGTTATTACTCCTGAAATCCAAATTGCTTTGGCTTTAGAAGGGAAAGTTGAGGAGCGAAAATTATTAATGAGAAGTGATCCTGAAACTTTGAGTGATCTTTTGACATTGCTTGATAACAGATTGAATAGGGAAAATATTGAACAAGCCAATAATCTCAGATCCGCTCTTGAAGAAATGGGCCAGCTAAAAACAAATGATGATTTATCTAAGGTCTTTTGGCCTTTGTTATCACAACGTCTTGCTGATCTTGCGCCAAGTCTAAATATTCAGACCTTGCCAGACAACATAATTGATGATCAGAATACTAGTTCAAAAAATAGTGAGATTTCCTTACTAGAAGCATTAACACATGAAATTAGAACCCCATTAGCGACAATAAGAACCTTAATTAGATCTCTTTTGAGGAAGAAAGATTTGCCTAGGGTTATTGAAGAACGCTTGAATCAAATAGATATTGAATGTACAGAGCAAATTGATCGTTTTGGCTTGATTTTTAATGCAGTTGAGTTGGAAAGAAGCAAGCCAGAAAAGGCAAATTTAGCTTTAACTGATTTAGGTAAAATGCTTACATTGCTTTCTCCAGTATGGAGTAATCAATTAGAGCGAAAAGGCTTAAAACTTATTCTTGACATCACTCCAGATTTGCCAAAAGTTTTGAGTGATTCTGAAGGCCTTGAATTAATGCTAACCGGTCTTATAGACCGCAATACTCGAGGTTTACAAGCTGGAGGGGAGTTGATTATGAAATTAAGGCCAGCTGGGCAGAGATTAAAGCTTCAAATCTTAACGCAACTTGCCACAATTACTAATTTAGAAGCATCAGATAATATTTCTAATGAAGAAATTGGTCCAGTACTTAGCTGGAATCCGGCTACGGGGAATTTGCAGCTTAGCCAGGCTGCAACTCAAAGGCTTTTAAAAAGCCTTGGTGGCCGCCTTACCAATAGAAGAGATAGTGGAATTACGATATTTTTTCCTATTTCTGAATTAAAAGAATTTGATTCGCTTGATTAATGTTGACGCGTGTGAAGTTGACGGGGATTGCGTCAAAAGGCACAAAATAAAGTGCTAATTTGAAAATATAAAGAATAAGCAGATTTAATTGAAAACATGACTGAAGTATTACCTGGCTCACTTCCAAAGCACATTGGTAGCACTGGTGGACTATTAAACTCCGCAGAAACCGAAGAGAAATATGCAATTACTTGGACAAGTAAAACCTCTCTTGTTTTTGAACTTCCAACTGGAGGCGCTGCAGTAATGAATGAGGGCGATAATCTTATGTACTTTGCTAGAAAAGAGCAGTGCTTTGCTTTAAATACTCAATTGAGAGGATTCAAACCTAGAATCGAAACATGTCAGATCTATAGAATTTATCCTGGAGGAGATAGAGAATTACTGTTTCCTAAAGATGGCGTTTTCTCTGAGAAGCCAAATGAAGGCCGCTTAAAAGAAGGTTATAACAATAGACGTATTGGAGAAAATCCTAATCCTGCAAGCTTGAAATTTAGTGGAAAAAACACCTACGATGCATAAGCAAACCAATTTAAACTTTTGCCCCCTTTAAATCTATATATTGGGCTGCCATTATGCAGTCATGCTTAGCTTAAATAAGAAACAATTTCTTGTATCTGCTTCCAGCGGGGCAAACTATATACCTTTGGCAAAAAGTTGGCCAGCTGATCTTGAAACTCCTCTTACAACCTGGCTTAAAGTTGGGAATGATAGTCCTTCTGGAGTATTACTTGAATCAGTGG
>QCFD01000036.1 GCA_003278445.1 Prochlorococcus sp. AG-363-B05 | reverse complement strand
ATTTTAATTAAATCTTTCTCTGATTTTTCTTTATAATTATAGCTTTATATTTTTTAAATTTATATATATAAATATGTTCTTCTTATTAAATATATCTTATTTATTCATCCATAATGCGATTCATATATTTAGTAACTTAGGTATGTCTAGCAATATTGCTACTTTAAATATACATCAATCAATAAATTATTATCTTAAAATCCTTGAAGTGATAATAAATCAATAAACTCTCTCATTCGAAATCAATTAATATACCCTTAAAGTTTTTATATTAAGAAAGTATCTTGCATAGCTATCATTTATTCCATTATCAGTTGGAATAAAGCCATATTCCTCTACGGTCTCTACTAATGTAAACCATGAATTTTTAGCCTGTGATTTTATATTATACATTCTTTTTCCTATAATTAATAATGTTTTTTCTACTTATTTTTTACTTTATTCTCATCCGGTTGTATTTTAATTTATACTTTATTTCTCCTTATTAAATAAGAAGTTAAGTATACTTGCATAATTACTAAACATATGTCATGAAATATAAAAAATGAAATATATATAACTAATTATAATGTCTCCAAGAGATTTTTAATAATTTACCTATTCATCTTTATGCTACATCATGTCTTTCGCTTTTGTTTTGTCTCTCTAATAGAGTTAATTCATATGAAGATTGTATTTGATTATTATAGTCCAATTCATCAAAAAACTTAGAAACAATTTCTTTCCCTTTTTTCCATTTTCTTCTATCTGCCTTTGGTAGTGCAGGTAGATCTATTGATTTTTCATCTCTATGCCTTATGTATCTCTTTCTTTGTCCACTATCTTCATCTTTTTCAGTCAAATATGTTTTTTCTGGATCTTTTTTGACTCTATCTCTTTGGTGGGTGATAAACATCAATTCGATAGAACTTCTAATGAATGGGATCATGCGGCTTGCCTCTCATTTTTTGTGTGATCTAGTGCTTTTTTGCTTTCTGTTGCCTTTTGATATGCATTAATGTAATGCATATCATATCCACATATTCCTTCTTGCTGTGGGTCATATAATCTTGCTATGCCTTTTCGTGGGGTTGAGTTTTTGTTCATGATAGCTAGGCGGCGATTTTATTTTCTAATTCGTTATGGCTATTTTCTAATACCATGAGTCGATTGCATGGCTTGTATTTCTCAAGTAAACTCTTTATCAATCCTTTCTCGAAGCTATATATTGCTTCATTTGTTCTCGCTTTTTTATCAGGTTTCCCTGCTAGAGATTCGTTTTTTTTCATTTAGATTAATGTAGTTTTAGGAAATCAGTGTTTGCTCGATAGTTCTAGACAAGTGATTCGATCTTCTCTCTATTAGATAAAAGCTTGCTTAGTTTCTTGTTCTCGTCTTGAAGATTATCGATTACTTTTTTGTATGTATCAATTTTTTCTTTTAAAACTTTTATCTTTTCACTCTCTGTTCTTTGGGGCGAGGCTTTTACCCTTCTCTTTGCTCCTTTTACGATAATCCTGACTGCAGCCTCTGTTATCCTTTCCCCACTCTCTACTGCCTCAAAGACTTTCTGTCTTTCTTTGTCTGTTACCCCCTTGCCCCCCATTAACGCTAATGATCTGGGAGTTAGCGATGCGAGAAGGTTGTCGTCGATGTCCGAGCCTCTTAACCAGTTCGTATATGCGCTCACTAGGTCAATCGCAAACCTTTCTGAGCAGTTTATTGCGCCTGACTTCAAAAAGGCTCTCCAGTTCCCCGGCTTGATGTTTTCCTTGATGTCTGCCAGATTTGCGGCGACCGCTCTAAGAGACTGGCCGACACAGTTCAGCTCTTCATTTATCTCAACAACTGACTCTTTTACGTACTCGACCTGCGCTGGCACTAGCCCCTTTGTGACATCATTGTCAAGACTGATGCCTGCCAGGTCAACAACTTCCGTCGGCGATAGGTCCATACACCCTCTCGTTGCGAATTGAATATACCCATTGTGACGAATCGACACAATGGGTACAAATGTACTGCCGTACTTGCTTCCTTTTATTTATTCTTCCATTTTATGTTTAATATTTTTCGCTTATCAGCGTCTCCTTTTGTTGTGGTTGTTAGTTTTAATTTTTCGCTTCTCTTTTAAGTTTTACTCTTCCCGCGAATTCTTTTTTATCGTGATTACCAAATTTTTTATGAAAAAAGATTTTATAATTTTTTAATTCGCGAAATATCTTATTTAAATCTAATATTAATCAAGTTTTCTCTCATTGCTTTAATTCTGA
>QCFD01000035.1 GCA_003278445.1 Prochlorococcus sp. AG-363-B05 | reverse complement strand
GTATAATCATAACTATTGTTTTTTTAATTATAATAATCGACTGCTATTGAATGATTCTATTTATCTTTAAATCAATTTATTATCATTAAATAATTAATTATTACTGTTATCTTGTTTATCATGAAAATATTTAATAAATAAATCCGACATTTTAATTTTTAACAATAGCTCTATTGTGGTATATATTTAAATCCAGCAACTGAAAAAGTTCTTCATTGCTGAATTCAAGGAGAGGTGGCCGAGTGGTTGAAGGCGCAGCACTGGAAATGCTGTATAGGGGCAACCCTATCGAGGGTTCGAATCCCTCTCTCTCCGTGCCTTTAGTCGCTTTAAAATCACAATTCATTAGTGATCATCCAAACTTTCCAGAGATATAGTCTTGAGTAGATTTTTGCTTTGGTGAATTGAACATATTTTTTGTTTTACTAAACTCTACTAAGAATCCAACTTTACCTCCGAGATCTTTGCCTTTTTTTTCTGTATTAAAAAAGGCTGTAAAATCACTCACCCTATTTGCTTGTTGCATATTGTGAGTGACAATAATGATTGTAAAATTCTTCTTTAATTCATGTATTGTCTCTTCAATTTTTAATGTAGATAACGGATCAAGTGCTGAGCATGGCTCGTCCATTAAAATCACATCAGGTTCGATTGCTATTGTCCTTGCGATACATAATCTTTGTTGTTGTCCTCCAGATAATGAATAACCACTTTCGCTTAATTTATCTTTGCATTCGTCCCATATAGCTGCCTTGATAAGAGACTCCTCTACTAATTGATCCATGTCTCCTCTAAAACCATTTACTCTCGCTCCAAATGCAATATTCTCGTAAATGCTTTTTGGAAAAGGATTAGGTTGCTGAAATACCATTCCAATCCTTCTTCTAACTTCTACTGGATCTATATCTTTTGCATATATATCTGTACCTTCAAAAATGACACTACCTGATAATTCACAACCTTCAATTAAATCGTTCATACGATTTATTGCTCTAATAACGGTTGATTTACCACACCCTGATGGCCCTATAAAAGAGGTAACTTGATTTTTTTTTATATCACAAAAGATATTTTTAACAGCTAATGAATTCCCATATTTTATCGAAACATTATCTAAGGAAACAGAAATTGAGGAGTCGTTTTTAAATTTTTTGTTTTTTGGACTTATTTTGTTAATCATTTTATTATTTACTATTTTTATAATTATACTTTGTTTTTAGAAAAAGCACCAAGTGTATTTATCCACCTTGATAGAATATTTATAGTTAAAAGTACAATAACTAAAATAAATGATGCTGCCCATGCTAATTGATTTTGTGATTCATAAGGTTCAAGTGCAAAATTATAAATTAACACTGATAATGATCCCATTTCATAAAAAAGATCGTCAAAACTTGTTATGTAATATCTGGAAAATAATGCCGTAAATATTAATGGAGCCGTTTCACCTGCAGCTCTAGCAAGTGCTAAAAGTATACCAGTAGATATTGAGCTAAATGCTGAAGGTAATGTGATATTAGATATCATCGTGAATTTAGATGCACCAACTCCAAAAGCAGCTCTTCTTAAATTATCTGGAACTAATTTTAATGCTTCATCAGTTGTTTTAATTATTGTTGGCAACATTAGAATCGATAGAGAAATACCACCTGCAATACCACTAAACATTGAACCAAATAATATTTTTGTAGAAACAATTATTGCGTATATAAATACACCAGCAATTATAGATGGAACTCCAGCAAGTACATTTGTTCCAAACCTAATAAACTTTGCAAATTTTCCAGACTTAGAATATTCAGCAAGATATATTCCACCACCTACTCCAATAGGTATGGATATTATTGAAGCAATCATTGTCATTATAAAAGTTCCAGTAATAGCCGGTCCTATCCCTCCTGCAGATAGAAGATCATCGCCGGGAGGCTCAGGTTCAAGTATTAATGTCTCAAGATTTATATAACTTCCCCCTTTTATTAATACATAACTTATGACTAATAATAATGGGAGGATAGAGATTGCTGCAAAAAAAGCAGAAGTCAATGTTAATACTTTGTTTCCTATATTTCTAGTTAAAGAAGGGTTATAGGTTAATTTGTTATGTGGATATAATTTCATTGTTATTGATATTTTAAACTCAATTTTTTAACAATCCATTGAGCAAATACATTAAGCATCAATGTTAATATCATAAGGATTAATGCTGCATACATTAGAGAAGAGACTTGGCTGCCATCAGCCTCCCCAAATTGATTAGCTAGCATTGATGAAATAGTATATGAGGGAGCAAAAATAGACCAACTAAAGTTATTTGAATTGCCAATAATCATAGTTACTGCCATTGTCTCACCCATGGCTCTTCCTAGAGCAAGTAAAACACCTCCTGTAATCCCAGAAATTGCTGCTGGAATAATTACTTTGATAATTGTAGTCCATCTTGTTGCTCCAATTCCATAGGCAGCTTGTCTAAGATTTGATGGAACCTGATTTAATGAGTCTTTTGAAATTGATGTGATTATAGGTAATATCATTACCACTAAAATTAATATTGCAGGCATCATTCCAGCTCCTAATGGTTCAGTTCCAAAAAATGCTATGAAACCAAATATTTTGTAGATCATGTTTAAAAATGGTCTTATAAATGGTTCCATAATGAATACTGCCCAGAGTCCTAAAACTACTGATGGAATAGCGGCTAAAAGCTCAACCATTACCCCTATGATGTCTCTTATAAATTTAGGAATTATATTTTCAGTTATAAATATTGCTGTTCCTACAC
>QCFD01000034.1 GCA_003278445.1 Prochlorococcus sp. AG-363-B05 | reverse complement strand
TTAGTATTCGACTCTTCTTTCTCTAATGTTATTAGTTTCAGTTCATCTCTTCTCACTTTAAATAGTTGTCTTCCTACTAAAATAGAAATAACTAATAAAAGTAAACATAACCCTATTAAATAAGTTTGAGGAAGATTAAGTGACATTGCTTTAGTCCTCAATAATTAGTTTATTGAGTGTATAATAACTATTTATATTTAGCATATTCTTGATTTTAGCAATTTCTCCTTTATCTCCTTATTTTGATTAATTATTTTAAAGAAGAAAAAATGTTCAATAATATTTAACCTTTTGAATTAACTGTAATACTTGTGAACGTTTTAGGATCTGAAACTGCTAATTGAGCTAACATTTTTCTATTGATTCGTATATCCGCTCTTTTTAAGCCTCCCATAAACTTGCTATAAGTCAATCCATTTAACCGCGCAGCTGCATTGATTCTTGCAATCCAGAGTCTTCTAAAATCACGCTTTCTTCTTCTTCTATCTCTATATGCATTACAAAGGGCTTTCATCACTCTTTGATTTGCAGTTCGGAAAAGAGTTCCATTGCCTCCTCTAAAACCTTTAGCTAGACGAAGGATTTTGTTTCTGCGTTTTCTAGCAACATTACCTCTTTTGACGCGTGCCATAATTAATAATCAGAAATCAATAAATGAATTAAATAAAATCTCTTAAAGTGTTCTAAGCATATGGAAGCATAAGACTTACATTCTCTGCATCACGCTCATCTACGACTGCTTTTGTTTTAAGGTGCCTTTTTAATTTAGGGCTCTTGTGGTCAAGTAAGTGATTGTGAAATGCACGACGTCTCATGAATTTGCCAGTGCCAGTTGCTTTGAACCGCTTTGCAGCAGCTTTGCGGGTCTTGAGCTTTGGCATTGATATTGCATAGTTAGTTTATAAGAATACGTCCTTAAGCTCACTTAAGCCAACCCAAATTATTAAATTCTTCCTAGAAAGACATTTTTGTTGTGATTAAAAATTATTTGCATGTTCAAAAGCGTTTCTTTGTTTGTGGTTTGCTTCTATTTATTGGTGTACATAATGCAAAGCAAGTTTGTTTAGCCAACGCAGTCAAAGTTCAGTCTTTTTCGACTCATCAGGCACCTCCAGAACGTCTTTTGATTACTTCAGGAAAAAATGTGTTGCTTGTAGGGCTCAAGCCATACTTAGGCAAAGAAATTATGAATGATAATGATTCGCCATTTTTAAGGCTTGTAAGTAACGGTAGAAAATTGATTTTGAAAGATGCTGATGGCGTAATACGAAAGGCTAAAGAAATTGATATTGGTTGGCGAGCACAAAAATTAAAAAATCCAAAAGTATTTTTTCGTCAAATAATTGGTCCATTAGCAAGTTTTGAGTCTGCTGAAAGATTGTCAAATGATTTACTTGATAGAGGTATTAAATCAACTATTGCTCATCCTTTGGATTGGGAGGTTTGGGTATCAAATGACATCCAAATTCCCCAATCTATTAAGTCGACTTTTCAAAAAATAAAAGTTTCAAAGTCTGTTGTTCCTTATTTAGATGGAAATAGTGGCAAGATTCCTCTTAAAGGGCCTATTTCTTTGCAAGCCCCAGATGGTTTACTTTGGCAGAAAGGACTATACATGGGTCCTTTTTCGATCCAGTTAGATGCCTATGGCAGTTGGACACTAATTGAACATGTTCCTATTGAGAGATATTTAAATGGAGTAGTTCCTTATGAGATTGGAGCTAACGCTCCTGAAGCAGCTCTCGCTGCTCAGGCAGTACTAGCTAGAACATGGGCTATAGCTAATAGTCATAGATTCAAAGTGGATGGATACAATCTTTGCAGTGATACTCAATGTCAGGTTTATAAGGATCCATCTAAAGCCAATCAAAAAATTAAAACAGCTATTCAGAAAACGGCAGGAAAAATTCTTACTTGGAATCAAAAGCCAATAAATACTGTTTATCATGCGACAAATGGTGGAGTCATGGCTTCTGTCGACGAGGCATGGTCAACTAATCAAGTTCCCTATTTACAAATGCGTTTGGATGGACCAAAACATTGGTCTCGTGAAGTTGATTTACCTTTATCAAATGAACAAAATTTGAAATCTTTTTTATTTTCTGAGTCTGAGGCTTTCGGTTCTGATCATCCACTTTTTAGATGGAATAGAACTTTAGAGTCCGCTCAGATATCTAGGCAGTTAAATAAAGCAAAAAAAGTTAAAGGCTCTTTTTATCCCAAAACAATTAAGGCTGTCAGCAGAGGAAGTAGTGGCAGAGTCACTTCGTTAGAGATTCAAGGAGAGACTGGTTCAGAAATTTTGCTAAAACTTGATGAAATTAGACGTGTTCTCAGACAATTACCAAGCACATTATTTGTTGTTAAAGAAATTAAAGAAGGTAAATGGCTTTTTTCTGGTGGAGGTTTTGGGCATGGAGCTGGAATGTCTCAGTCTGGGGCTATAGAGTTAGCAAAAAATGGATGGAATACTAAACAAATTCTTTCTCATTATTATCCCAAAACCAAATATGGATTTTTGCCTTAGTGATGAAAGCCCCTTAGAGTCATTAGTTGATAAAAGTATTACTCCATGGCTTTAGCCAAAATCAGTGGAGAAAACAGGCGCATTAAATCAATATTGTTTTTGATTTGCTGCGCTTTAGCAGGAATTTTTCCTCATTTCATTCAGCCTACCAAGAATTTAGTCCCTTCAATTACTTTAGCTCTGTTTTTGGGAGGCTATGGTTTGAGAGCTGTCTTAAGTGACCGTAGGGATAATTATCAATTACAGAAAGAACATCTAATAGAAGATGAAGATTTTTTTGCAACTCTTCCAAAAGTTGATGTACTAGTAGCGGCGCGTGATGAAGAGAATGTAATTGAGAGATTAGTTTCAAGACTGCTATCAATTGAATATCCAGAGGAGAAAATATCTCTTTGGATAATTGATGATGGAAGTCAAGATCGTACGCCTGATTTATTACAGGAATTAAGTAAAAATTTTTCTAGAATTAATGTTTTAAGTCGTTCATTGATGAGTGGTGGTGGTAAATCGGGCGCCCTTAACTCTGTA
>QCFD01000033.1 GCA_003278445.1 Prochlorococcus sp. AG-363-B05 | reverse complement strand
GAGAAGGTGATATTTCTACTTTGAAGAAGATTGGAGCCTCACTAGGCATAAAAATATCTATCATTCCTATCCTTGAGGACGAACATGGTCGACTTAGTAGTAGCAGAATACGAAAAGCACTCAATAAAGGAGATTTATCACATGCAAAAAATCTTTTGAACCGTCCTTATACCTTTAGAGGAACCGTCGAAAAAGGTAAAGGTATAGGTAAGAAAATTGGATGGCCAACAGCCAATTTAAAAATAGATGGAAGAAAATTTCTTCCATCATTGGGTGTTTATGCGGCTTGGGCTGCGATAGCAAATAAAAAAGAACGTTTCTCTGCCGTTATGAATCTTGGTCCTCAGCCAACTATAGATCCAAACTCTTCTTCAGCAGTAGAAGTTCACCTTCTAGACAAAGAAATCAATCTATTAGGAAAAGAATTAATTATTGAACCTGTTCAAAGGATCAGAATTCAAAAAAAGTTTGAAAACATTGAAGCTTTAAGCAAACAAATAAGCTTAGATGCCAAATTAGCAAAAGGAATATTGACCAAAAACCGTTAGATTCAAGTAATTGTGGGGTAAGCGTTAGATAATCCCCATACAACAAACAATCCTATGCCACCTAACAAAAAAACGCCCCAAATAAGCACAGTCATATTGTTTTCAGAATCATTTTCCACAATAAAATCTAAATACATATCATCTAATAAAGGATGACATGAAATCAATGCCTGTCACCCCTCCAATTGATAATCGTATTGCTCAATTAATTGATGCAAACCTTGATCGAGCAAGAGAAGGTCTACGAGTTATGGAAGATTGGTGCAGATTTGGTCTTAAAAGAAATGATTTTTCTATACAACTCAAAGATTGGAGACAGCAATTAGGAGCGCATCACCACAATATTTATAGAAAAGCAAGACTCACATCCGAAGACCCCGCTATGGGAGTTTCACATCCTTTACAAAGAAACAGATCAACTCCTGAGGATATCTTTATCGCAAACTCTTCCAGAGTTCAAGAGGCCTTAAGAGTACTAGAAGAGTTCACGCGAATAACAGATCCAAAACTCTCTGAAGTAGCCACACGTATTAGATACGAAACTTATGAGATCGAGATCAATGTACTAAAGACAAAAGAAGGCATGGATAAAAGAAAAATCTTGCAAGATTGTTCTCTTTACCTAGTTACTACAAATAGAAAAAACCTTAAAGAAATTGTTCTTCAATCTTTAAAAGCTGGTGTAAAAATAGTTCAATATAGAGAGAAATTTTTAAATGATAATGAAAAAGTAAATCAAGCCAAGGACTTATCTTCTCTTTGTAAAAAATACAATTCTCTTTTTATAGTTAATGATCGTATTGATATCGCCCTTGCGGTTGAGGCTGATGGTATTCATTTAGGACAAGAAGATATTCCAACCAAAATTGCCAGAAAATTATTAGGGTCTGAAAAAATAATTGGGCGAAGTACACACTGTCTCGAAAACATAAGCAATGCCGAAGAAGAAGGTTGTGATTATATTGGAATAGGACCAATTTTCCCCTCTGAAACAAAAAAGAAACTTAATCCAATTGGAATCGACTACCTTAGGAAGGGGTTAAATAAAACTCTCCTACCAGCATTTGCCATTGGCGGCATAAATAGCTCAAATCTCAACAAATTGAATAAGATCAATAATTTACGCATAGCCGTTTCAGATGCAATCATTAATTCAAATGACCCTTTTGCTAAAACTAAAGAGCTCTTCAATTTTTTAACATGAAAATAAAGCTAAATGGCGAACTCAAAATCATTGACCACTCTTACGAAGCAATCAATCTGGAGAGTTTAATTACTCAATTAGGTTATCAACCTCAATTGATCGTAGTTGAGTTAAATGGCTCCATAATCAACCAGAAAAAGTGGATAAATACAATAATAAAAGATAGAGATTGCTTAGAGGTTGTGACAATTGTTGGCGGAGGTTCCTACAGTTAATTAATCCCGAATAAATAAGTGCTCAAACCTACTCGCATTAGCTGGATCAAAAGAAAACTATTTTTTTCTTTCTTGACTGTTTCAGCAATAATCTTCTCTTCTTTGTTTTTTGATCCCAACCCTGCAACAGCTGCCAGTGGGGGCAGGATCGGTGGCGGAAGTTTTCAGGCTCCTTCTTCACCACGAAGCCAAAACTACGGAGGCTATGGAGGAAATAACTTTCGAGGCTATGGAGGTGGGTATAGAGGAGGTGGTATTGGTTTCCCTTTCTTATTGCCAATATTTGGCTTTGGGGGCGGAGGGATTTTTGGTTTTTTAATACTTATGTCAATAGTTGGGGTAATCGTTAATTCATTTAAAAACTCTTCAACTTTCTCCAAATCAAGTGAAAATTCAATAGTTTCTCAATCGGCGAACCCTAGCAAAGTTTCTTTAATACAGTTTCAGATTGGCTTATTGGCAAGTGCCAAAGAAATTCAAGCAAAACTTAGAGAGCTCGCCGTATCTTCAAACACCTCAACTTCATCTGGTCTTCAAAGAGTTCTTCAAGACACAACACTCTCCTTACTTAGAAAGCCTGAATTATGGGTCTATTCAAATATTGAATCAGGCTCCGTTCCATTTACCTCTGCAGAATCAACATTTAATCGGATATCAATAACTGAAAGAAGCAAATTAAAAGCAGAACTCACATCAAACTATTCTGGTCAAATTTCTACAGCGAAAAAAAATGAATCCAATCCAGGTGATTCTGATCCAACAAACGAATACATCGCTATAACTATTCTTGTTGCAACCAAAAAAGATTTAAGACTAAAAAACTCTGCAAATAATGAACTCATTACAGAGGCCCTAAGAATCTTAGGATCAATATCATCAAATGATTTAATTGCTTTAGAAGTTATTTGGCAACCAGAAGGAGAAGGAGAGACTTTGAGAGAAGAAGAGCTAGTAACTCAATACCCAAATCTTAAACATTTATAAATTCAGTGCCCAAAGTAACCAAAAACTTGATTTCTTTATATTTTTTTCATCTTATTTACGTAAACAACAAACAAAAAATACATAAATAACAGTTAGGATTCCCTCACAGATTTTTATTAGTTACAGAAGTGTCAGCTTCTTCGCAACCAGAACCTCGCTCAATGAAATGGGAAAGCTCCGGCGAGCTCGCTCAAAGAGATTTATCAGAGTTAGTCAATCGTCTGCTAGATGTTGAATCGAGCAACAATGGTG
>QCFD01000032.1 GCA_003278445.1 Prochlorococcus sp. AG-363-B05 | reverse complement strand
AGTTTTTGGAGGATTCTCGTCTGAGGCTCTTAGAGACAGATTGATTAACGGAGAAGCAAAAGCAATAATTACAGCTGATGGTGGATTTAGGAAAGACAAAGTAATTCCTCTAAAAGATGCTGTTGATTCGGCATTGGAAGGTGGCGCTTGCCCAAAAGTTCAATCAGTTTTAGTCGTTCAAAGGACTAAGAAAAAAATTGATATGGATGATAATAGGGATTATTGGTGGCATGAAATTGTAGATAGTCAATCAGAAGAATGCTTGGCAGAACAAATGGATAGTGAAGATTGTTTGTTTGTTTTATATACCTCTGGCTCTACAGGTAAGCCAAAAGGAGTAGTTCATACAACTGCTGGTTATAATCTTTGGTCTCATTTAACTTTTAAATGGATTTTTGATATTCGTGAAAATGATGTTTATTGGTGCACTGCTGATGTTGGTTGGATAACTGGACATAGTTACATAGTTTATGGTCCGTTATCAAACGGAGCAACAACTGTTATGTATGAAGGAGTTCCTAGGCCTTCAAATCCAGGGGCTTTTTGGGATGTAATACAGAAACATAAAATTTCGATTTTTTACACCGCTCCAACTGCTATAAGAGCTTTTATGAAAGCAGGAAAAAATATTCCTAATCAATATGATTTATCTAGTTTGCGACTTTTGGGAACTGTTGGAGAGCCCATTAATCCAGAGGCTTGGATTTGGTATAGAGATGTTATTGGACAAGGGAAATGCCCAATAGTTGATACTTGGTGGCAAACAGAAACTGGAGGGGTAATGATTAGTCCTCTTCCTGGAGCCACTCCAACTAAGCCAGGATCAGCAACTTTCCCATTGCCTGGAATTGAAGCTGATGTAGTTAATTCAAATGGAGACTCTGTACGAAGTAACGAAGGTGGTTATTTGGTGGTTAAAAGGCCATGGCCTGGAATGATGAGAAATGTTTATGGAGATGAAAAAAGATTTAGAGAGAGTTACTGGGAGTATTTAAAACCTTCAGATAATAAGCATATATATTTTGCTGGAGATGGTGCTCGTAGAGATGAAGAAGGTTATTTCTGGGTTATGGGTCGAGTTGATGATGTTATCAATGTCTCTGGGCATAGGCTTGGCACAATGGAAATAGAATCAGCTTTAGTTAGTCATGAGTTGGTCTCAGAGGCAGCAGTCGTAGGTAGACCTGATACTTTAAAAGGGGAATCAGTAGTTGCCTTTGTCACTTTGAGAACTGGAGCAGACTCAAATGAAAATATTGAAGCACAATTAAAAAAACATGTCGTGAATGAAATAGGCCCTATAGCTAAGCCTGATGTAATTACTTTTACAGATGCTCTTCCTAAAACAAGAAGTGGAAAAATAATGCGCAGAATTTTGAGAGCATTGGCTTCTGGTGATGAAATCAGTGGAGATACAAGTACTCTTGAGGATAGATCAGTTTTAGATAAATTAAGAAGTTAAAATTAAATCTCCCAATGAGTTATTTTATCAACGATTGAATCAATTTTTTTATATTTTAAAGAACTTTTTGAATTATCTCTAATGATCTTTTCTCTTATGCCAAGGCTTACAGGGGTAAGATGATTACCATCAAGTTGTATGATTTCAGATTTATCTGAATCCCTTTCCTTTAATGATTTAAGTAATAAATTGTTTTGATCAAGATTATCATTTTTAAATCTTATTAACAGATTATTTATTTGCTCATAGTATTCTTTTATTAGATTTAATGTCTCTACAGGACTAGGACTAAATTCAGTTTGAAAGTTTAGCTTTTGAGACATTTTTCTCAGCATAGGTATAGATCTATTTGCATTGAAATTATTAAAGCTTATAGCGACTAAACCATTGCAATTTCTTCCCCCATCAGGTGCTAGTAAATGTAATTTACATCCTAGGCTATGACCTAATCTTATTGACTTCGGTGAGAATCCCACCCTTTTTTCGAAAATGCTCCTAGATATACGGAATTGTTTCCATGCATAATTTGCTTGAATTTGATGATCAAAATTAGGGATATAACTCCATGAATGTACGGCAAAACCTCTTTGCAAAAGTCCAGAAATAAGTCTTTTGTATGTAATTTCTGGCTTTATTGAGATATAGCTGCCTCCAATTATTTCTATAAGACCAACTGGCTTTGATGGCCATTGGCAAAAAACATCACTTATACGTCTAACGGTGCTCATTGAAGAATTTTCACCCTGAACTAGAAATAGAAAACGTTTAGAAATATAAGTGTTTTCTATTTCTAATGTTCTAATATATTTCTATTCAACTAAGTTTTTTGATAATAATAGAATATGAATGTTTTATCTTGATGTGAAAGAAGAACAAAAACCTCAGAAAGAGGGCGAGCAACTTAACTTTCTTAATAGAAAAATTAAAGAAAAAGTGAATGAAACTGATAAAGATCGAGTAGTGAAAAGTTTTTCCAAGTTGAATGGAGAAAGGGATGAAATTTTAAATATCAAGGCTTCACCTGAGAACATTTTGATTTTGGATACTGAAACTACTGGACTTGACAATGCAAATGATGATTGCCTTGAGGTCGGTTCCATACTTTTCAATATTAAAAGTAGATCGGTCTTAGCGCAGCAATCTTTTCTTTTACCAGTTGAAAATAATAACGCAGAAAAAATTAATAATATCCCTGCTGAAATAACTAGATTGAGACAACCTCTATTTGAAGCAATTAAATATTTTGAATCTTTGGTTGAAGTATCAGATGTAATTGTTGCTCATAATGCAGAATTTGATAGGAAATGGTTTGGCCTTAAAAAATTACCTCAGATTGAAAAACAATGGATTTGTTCTATGGACGACATAACATGGCCATCTGATAGACAATTGAAGACTCGCCCTTCAGTAAGAGATCTTGCTTTGGCATATGGTGTGCCAGTCTGGAATGCACATAGAGCTTTGACAGATTGCATATATTTGGCAGAGGTCTTCAAACGATGCGTTGAACTAGAAAAACTCTTGATTAGAGCGCTTGAACCAAAAGTGCTAATTCGAGCAGAGATCTCTTACGATCAAAGGCATTTGGCTAAAAATGCTGGCTTCAGGTGGAATGATGCGATTAAGGGTGCCTGGTCTAGAAGAATGAGTCGTCGGGATATAGCAAAACTAGAATTTCCAGTGCATGAGATTGATTCCTAATGATTGAGGTGGATTTTTCATAAAGTACTCATTCCAAATCTTGGCTATATATTTAATGTGTTAAGTAATGAGTTTTTTTTAGGCTTTCAGAATAATTGATTTATGAGGAAAAAATTCTCTAAGGAAAATATAATTGATCAATCTACTCTTGTTAGAAGTAAGACTAAGTGTAATGTATTGAAAAGGCGTCTAAGACATTGGCAGCATTCTAGAAGCTGGGCCCGTTTGATTTGTGAAGCTGAAAAAATGTGGAGTC
>QCFD01000031.1 GCA_003278445.1 Prochlorococcus sp. AG-363-B05 | reverse complement strand
TCTATAGAAATTTCGGAATTTAATCTATTTATGTATTCTTCTTCTTAGAATTTGAACTTAAAAAAAACTTATATAAATAGATTCTCAATTTATATGAAAATATTATGAATCCTTTAATTATATTTCTTTTGATCGTGCTTTATTTGATGACAATAATTATTTTGTCTTTAGGGAAATATCTATTGCCAGCTTTATATATTTAAAATTTAATCTACTATTCTATTATCGTAACAGTTCTTTGAACTGGCATAGCAGCTTTAATTTTTTATAATACTTGAATTATATTAGATATAAATTTGATTTTTTCAACACTTTTATCGTTTCATTGATAATTTGAGAACAATGCTTGTAAGAAACTTTTTATACTTTTCTTATTTATCATTTATAGCTTCTCCTTGTTTAGTGGCAAATTCATTTCAAGATAATCATAAATTAAACTCTAATACAATCCCAAGAAAGAATCTATATACTAATCTGTCTAGAGAAACTGATCAATTTTTGTTGGCTGATTTTAATATTGATATTATTAATTCAAATGATAAAATTAATAATGATTTATTAGTTTTTGATGAAGTATCTGAAATAAAAGAATATAGTAGTATTAAATCAATAGAATATACTTCAAAAAGAAATAAAAAAAAATCGTTAAATTGGAATCCTATTGAAAAAAAGGAGTCCTTGCCTTCAGGTATCCAATGGTTGCCAATTGAAAGAGATAATACATTGCCTTCAGATATTAACTGGCTACCTATTGATATTCACAATGAACCAGATCTTGAACGAATTGCAAATAATATAGGCGATAGTAATCTTAAGATTCTCCATGAGAAACTTTTTGATTTTAAATTATTAAATATAGGTAATGCTGTTCCGACATTTCAAACTTTAAGTCAAGACGAGATTAGGTTTACTATAGGTCAAGTGTCTCCAACTGCTTCAGGATATGCAAAGGGAACCGGAAATCAAAATTATATAGGATCACTAGATTATGGTTTTCAAGATAATTTACTATTAAGTTTTTTTTATACCGATGCTGATGATCCTCTCACTAAAAGAATAGCTTCACTTGATACTCAGCCTGAGAATAGATGGTCAAGTTATGGTAGTTCTTTTAAGTGGAAATTCCTTGAGAAGCCAACTTTAAAAATGGCTATTGAGGGTTCATTAGAAAATTGGATGGTTCAAAGTGGAGGCTGTGCAGGGGATGAATGTAGTTCCAATACTTCAAATATATTTAATTCAAATACATCAATGGTTGAGAATAATAATCTTGTTGGATCTTTATCGTTACCAATTGGATTAATATATTCTTCTGATTTTGATTTAATAATTAGTCCCAAATTAACTTTCCTTCCAGGATCACAATCTAATCAGTACGGGGAAGGTGATTTTTATGGTAATAACTATGGAATTGGTTTTGGTATGGCTTATAAGGTTTTAAATAGATTGAAAACTTTTTCTTCTTACTATGTTCCTTTAGGAGATTCAAAGAATAGTTTTGATGACAATCTTAATTTTTATAAAACATCTATTTATACTTTAGGGATGAATTATTCAATAGATTCTAGAACCAATTTTCAAGCCTTCTTATCTAATGGATTTGGATTATCCCCTGCAACAAGTGTTTTATCGATTCCTAGTTCAGATGAAATATTATATGGCTTTAAGATTGTCTATACTCCTACAAAATTAGATAATTATTATTTTCTAAAGAAAGAAAGGTCTTCTTCTCGTAAATTTTTTAAGGGCTTAAGTGTCTCTAATAATAGTTATATTGATTCAGGTGATAGCCAGTTAAATATATTATATGACGCTGAAGGCTCATGGCATTCAAAATATGAAAAAGCACTTTCTCAAAGATTTTTAGTTGATATTACAGCTGGTATAACTGATAAAGAGGCAAATACTAATAGTAATTTTAAGTCATATTTATTACCTGGAAATACAATATTAAGAGGTGGTGCAAAAGCAATTATATATTCAAATCAAAGCGGAAATGTAACTAGTTCTTTAAGAGGTAGTTTTGGAAGGGTTTTGGCAGAAAAGAAGAATGGTTATTTCTTTGGTGAAAGTATTAATACTTTCAACCTTTTTGAAAAAGTGAGTTTTAATGTCAACCCTAAGATAGGTTTTACTGGTACCGGAGAATCAAGTGGTTTTGGAACAGGCTTACATTGGAAAGTTTTAAACAAAATTACTCTTATATCAGAAACTAATATTCCAATTGATAATGCCGAACATAATATGACCTTTGGAGTTAGGTATTCACCTGGAGAATCTTCTAAACATATAGATCTATATAGTTCTAATGCTTTTAGTTTTATTGATATGGGACAATTAATGAAAAGGGATGAAAATATTCTAGGACTTAACGTTGGAATTCTTTTTTAGTTTTTCTTTTAATTTGTATCTTTAACAATAAGACTTATATATTCTGAAAAATATAAATATATTTTATATTTTTAATAGCTTTTGCATTTTAGTCAACTTAAATTAAGACTGATCTAACTATAAAACCCTATTATTGAGTTCATTGCCATGACTAAATATTAACTCTCTACTTAATGAAGTGTGTTGATTCCATTTATCTAGAAAATTTACAAGGGTTTCATTTTATTATTTTAGTCTACAAAGCTTCAACAGAATAGATTTAAAACTACTCTTATATTTTTAGGATAATATACCTTTATCAGTTTTAGAGATTTCCTTGCTTTTGGTTTTATAATTAAAGCTTTTTGGTTAGAGTGCGCTTATATAACTTTCAAACCTCAAATTGCAGCCTTTTTGTACGAAATGCGCTTTAAATACCTATTCTCATAATGTTCTTACACAAAACAATCATAAATTTTTTACGAATTAACTAAATGTATTTCCAGGACATAATTTCAACCCTTAATAATTTCTGGAGTGAAAAAGGTTGCTTGCTTCTTCAGCCATACGATTTAGAGAAAGGTGCAGGAACAATGAGCCCTCATTCATTCTTAAGGGCTATAGGTCCTGAACCCTGGGCTGTGGCTTATCCAGAACCTTGCAGAAGGCCAACAGATGGAAGATATGGAGATAATCCAAATAGAGCTCAACATTATTTTCAATATCAAGTTCTTATTAAACCTTCTCTTGATGGAATACAAGAAATTTATTTATCTTCTCTTGAAGTCTTGGGGATTTCAGCAAAAGATCATGATATCCGGTTTGTTGAAGATAATTGGGAATCGCCAACCTTAGGTGCATGGGGAGTTGGTTGGGAGGTTTGGCTTGACGGCATGGAAGTTACCCAATTTACTTATTTTCAGCAATGTGGAGGTCTTGATTGCAATCCCGTTTCAATTGAGATCACTTATGGCTTAGAGAGATTAGCAATGTATTTGCAAAATGTTGAAAGCATTTGGAATCTTTCTTGGAATAAAAAAAATAAATATGGAGATATTTGGCTTCCTTTTGAAAAAAATCAATGTAAATATAATTTTGAAGAATCTAATTCAAATAATTTAAGGAAACTTTTCGATATTTACGAGGAAGAGGCTAATCAATTAATCATTAAAAAACTTCCTGCACCTTGTCTAGATTATGTGCTCAAATGTAGTCATACTTTTAATTTATTAGAAGCTAGAGGAGTAATTTCTGTGACAGAGAGAACTAAGATTATTGCAAGAATTCGTTCTTTAGCTCGTAAAGTTGCCGAAGCATGGTTGGAGGAAAGAGAGGCTCTTGGATTCCCTCTTGGTGCAAATTAATTAATTAATAGCTCTCAGACTTTTTTGATTTTCTGACATTTGAATGTATTTAAAGAACAATATCTTTGTATAAAAAGATATTTTTAGAAAATCCGTACTCTTAAATCGTATCTAATTATATATAGCTAAGGTATAAAAATATACATTGAACAAATAAGTCCCTGTAATGAATTATTCGACACATTATTATTGGAAAAATTTTGTGTGAGGACACAATGAAGCTTTTTCAGCGTTTGCTGGTAGCTCCTGCTGCTTTGGGCCTAATGGCACCATTGGCAGCAAATGCAGATGTTTCTGCAATTTCAAAAGATTCAGATCTTGGTTCTGAAATTATTCAATCCCGTGTTGATGGTGTAGAAGCTCAGCTAGGCGAATTGATGGCTGGTTCTTTCTCATCCTCTACAAAGATGAGTGGTAAGGCAGCATTTATCACTGGTTATGTTGATGATGATGCTGAGACTGATACAGATCAGATGACCATGGAATATATGTATCAGATTAATCTGAATACAAGTTTCACTGGTGAAGATAATCTTTATACAAGAATTAAGACTGGTAATGTCAGCGATCATTTCGAAGACAAAACCCAAGGTACTTATTTAAGTGCAGCTAATGGAAACGATGACATCGTAGAGGTTGACAAGCTT
>QCFD01000030.1 GCA_003278445.1 Prochlorococcus sp. AG-363-B05 | reverse complement strand
TGACTCATGATTTCATGACCACAATATTGCAAGTGCACTGCTTGTGACCCTTTAGCGGATTTGTTTTGAGTGTACTTAAGTCCTCTGTAAGTTAGCTCAGCCATTGGAATGATTTTCAATGTTCAAGTCCCCGTTCCATGGCTTGAATCTAACTGCGACTCAAATTGAGCTGAACGTTGTACGATGATACACAATACATTCCCCATATGTTGAGTTCTCTTCAAAAATTATTATCAATTAAAATCAGAATTTGTGATTCATTAAAGAATGAGGGCAAATAGATTGAATATTACAAATAAGAGTTCTGATTAAATGAATAAAATAAGTAATTTACTAACGAGCCAGTCTAGAAATATATGAATCTCTTGAACCGGCATTGATCCAACCTGTCGCAATCGTTTTTGGATGAGTCTTATTAACTCGACCTCTATGAATATGTGTAAGACCAGCGGGAAAAATAACTAGTTTTCCTCGTTCCGCTGTCTCATGATATTCCTGCCAGTGAAATTCTGTTCCTCCTGAATCGACATCATTGCAATACAGAATCCAAGCTAAGACTCTGTGAACTGGTTCGGTCGCTTCTTCGCTAACAGTCCAGTCACAGTGCCATTTCTTAAACCCCTCCCCAGGAGCATAACGTTGTAGGTTGAAAATGGGATTAACAAAGAGGGATTGTTCCGGAGCGCATTCGCTAAACAGTGGGCGTTCTTCAAGGTATTTTTGAAGACCAGCATTGACTCCTCTTATTATCACTTCAGACAAAGCAAATGATTCTGGATCAGTTCGATCTATTGCTACAAGGCTGATATCTGTAGAAATTTTTGCAGGATCTGAATCATTATTGTTCCCATTACTGAAGGCGATTCCATTGCGATGCAAGTCTGTGCGACGATCGAAAAATGACATCACTCCATCTGCAACAGATTCAAAACCTTTATTTCTATAACTAGCTATTAAATTCATAGAATTTTTTTAAGGTTTTTTGATCTTTGGAAACTCTAAATCGTTTGAAAGTACCATTTCAATGAAAATACACATTGACTTTTGCCATCTTTTGGTTGGCTAGTTGTTATGTTTTTTTAGATGAAGTTGTTTGTATTAAAATGCTATAGATCAAGCTAAAGCTTTGTCTTTAAGAGACCTTAAGTATCTCTTTCTTTGACCGCTACCTTCTACTTCAAAATGCCAAGTAGGTTTATTGTTGTCGGTTTTTGTTAAGTTAACGCCAGAATTGTTAGTGCTTAACTTCTTCTTAATCTGTGGATTCATGGTCCTATTAAAGCACATTCTCTAATTCTTTATGGTTCGGTCGTTACTTTTTCTTCTCGTAAATAGATAATAAAAAAGAGGCCCTCTTGAACCCCTCTTTGATATTTAGAACAATTTTGACCTTAACCTATGCAATTCCTCGGTTCTTATAAGGGTCATCTTTGAAAGGCTGCGCCTCAAAACTTGGAGGTGAGTTATCTTTATAAGGATGAAATAAAGCATTTCCCATTGAAATGAGTAATTCTTGAAGCCAAAGAATTGTTTTTTTCATTGAGTCCTCTGGTGGGATTTAACCATATATAAGTTATGTGGAATATTTATACATCAGTAAAAACTCCTCTTGTTGAATTTTTAATTTTCTAAGTAATAGCAATCGAGCAGCTCTCGAGTATCTATTGGCAATAAGAAATTTTGACTTTATCCGAATCCTTCAGGTGCTGTTTTTGTCCGAACCTTAAACTCCCAAACCGCAATTCCTCCATTTGCATTTATTGCAGCCAAGGCAGTGTCATCAGGATGCCAAGCGATTTGGCTTACAAGATCACCTGCAAATGCACCGCCAACTGGATCACCCTGACCATCTTTTTGGAGAAACCACGAAAAAACTGAACCATCTCGCGCGCCAGAAGCTAAAAGCATCCCGCTATGTGAGAAAGCCAGGCAAGAGATGGGTTCCGTATGAAGCATTAACTCTCCTGGCATTGTGCCCTCAGGACCATCGCCTTGAAAACTCCAAACCGTCACTCGATCACTACCCCCGGTAGCAAGGACTGTACCGGTTTGATCAAAAGCTAGATGGCTTGGTTTGCCTGGGTAGCCTGTCATCTCTGAATCTTGATTAGTGGAACGACGCCAGAAATGAACAGAATTATCCTGACTGCCGCATGCCACTATGTCTCCATCTGGACTAAGCACCATAGATACCAGTGAGCCTCGCCACTCCAACTTTTGATTGATCTTGTCGCTTACTACATCAAAAAAAGTTACTTGGCCGTAGCATGCTGTGGCTAATTCATTGGAATGAGACCAAGAAATCGCGCTGACAGTGCTGGGATGCTCCTCTGATCGCCAATGTTCTTGACCATTTTCATCAAAAACATAGACGTATTTAGTAAAAACTACAGCTAAAAATTTTCCGTCTTGGGACCACTTGATGTGTTCAACCCATCCTTTCCCTAGTTCCAAATTTTTAGTTGACTTACCCTCTTTGCTTTCCCATATACACACATGTCCATCCTGGCCAGCAGTTGCAAAAGTATTTCCATCTGGATGAATAGACATTGCTAGTAAGCCACCTTTATGTATGTCTTTTGATTGCCAAATAAGCTTTCCAGATTTCCCCTCAAATGCGTAAAGCCCTCCAGCAACATCACCTACTAAAAAGCTTTTACCTTGTAGTGCCCAGCCGCAGACAATCGCATAGTCGTCAACTTGAGCAGACCAACCTTCATGAAGCATTCCCTTTGGACTAAATGCTTCTATACCAGACATTTGTCAAACTCTCTACTCATTTCTGCTTCATCAAGATTTCTACCGATAAAGACGAGTTGGTTGCGGCGAGGTTCATTGCCCCATTCTTTATCAGGTTGAGCTGTGAAGAGCATGTGTACACCTTGAAAAACTATTCGCCTAGATTCTCCCGCATAACTAATAAACCCTTTTGTACGAAAGATATCCACCCCTTTTTCTGATAGCAGCTTACTTAACCACCTATTGAGTTTTTCAGGATCCACATCGCCTACTCGCTCGATAGCAAATGAACCTACTTCGTCGTCGTGCTCGTGCTCGGCTACCCAAGTTCGCTCAGCTATTGGAGAAATTGTAGAGATGTTCTGATCATTATTCATCTCGTCTGTAGAAGGAGTATTTACTTTCGTTAATTTCATATTAAATTCTTCGGCTTTATGTTGAGTGAATAGACCTATATCCCTTGCCTTATCAACATCTATGAAGAAGGTCTTAGTCCCTTCGGATTGAAGTTGAAGGCTCACATGCTTCCCAATGGGGACTATCTTGCCTAGATCAATAGGTTGTTCTTGTTCGGCGTAGAGTCTCACGCATGATTCAGCACCTGTTTTGAGAGATGTCTCATCCTTACCTTGGTCTAACAATAGGACAAGAGACATGGTAGGGTCTGGACCTTCTTCGAGCGTAAGTTTATAGCGACCTTTTTCAAGTGAAAAAATACCTGTCCACTCAAATGGGTATTCTGGTTCAAGAAAAGTTGGACGACGCTGCAGTACTTGATCTAGATCGAAAGCACTTAGATTTAGCACAGTATCTATTGAGACGTCTGCTTGTTTACTGCGTATGACACGAGCCATACGATTCATATCACGTAGCCTTGATTCTAAGTCGTCGAGTGATTCATCTGAAACTAGATCGGTTTTATTTAGGACAAGGACGTCAGCAAAGGCAACTTGCTCCGAACTCTCATCACTTCGACCAAGTTGTTGCTCTATATGGGCTGCATCAACAAGTGTGACTATGCCATCAAGTGAAAACTCCTCACGGATTTCATCGTCCATAAAGAATGTCTGAGCGACAGGACCAGGATCAGCAAGGCCAGTAGTTTCAACTAATACATAGTCAAATTTATCTCGCCTCTTCATGAGGTTTCCAAGTACACGAATAAGATCACCCCGAACGGTGCAGCAGATGCAACCATTCGACATCTCGAAGACCTCTTCGTCAGCATTGATTACTAATCCCTGATCAATGCCAACTTCACCATATTCATTCTCAATAACAGCTATCTTTTTACCGTGCTCTTCGCTCAGGATTCGATTGAGTAGAGTTGTTTTGCCAGATCCTAGAAAACCAGTCAGTATCGTAACCGGTACTTTTTGCGTGTTGCTCATTTTTTTGATTAACGATGCGAACAATAGGGTCTATCAAAAGAAAAATCAGTTAGCCAATTCTTCTGGATACCCAACAATTCAAGTGATCTTAATTCAAAGTCATCAAGCTCATAATAATTGTAAGGAACTTTTAGTCTTAATGTAAGTTTGCCATTCTCTTTTTTAAGTGAATGATTTGTAAATTTAAGTTCTTTTAGATTGTCATTAAAATCAGTTGAGATAGTAAGTTTTAAGATCTTATCTTTATCCCATGGTGGTTTATCCATGAACTCTGCCTGATCTTCCCAGTGTTGTTTATAAACTTTATATCCTTTAGTTGGAAACATTTTTTCAATCCTGACTGCATTTTAAATTTAGACACGATTGTCCCTGTA
>QCFD01000029.1 GCA_003278445.1 Prochlorococcus sp. AG-363-B05 | reverse complement strand
CATAGCCTAACTTGATGAATGTTGAAGAAATAACAAAAAGAATCATGATGCATAGACGATCTTCGCTGATAACTGGGAAATAAAAAGATGAGTTCTCACCTCGAAGAACGATGTCCCCAGGCAATCGCCCTAAACTTAATTGTTTCAGGTAAGGATAAAGAACGCCAATTGAAGCTATTAAAAGTCCAAGAGCAATAAATATTCTTTGCATTAACAGTTGTTGTGCGCAACTTGGGCTAATAGTAAGAAGCAATTCATCTTGTCCAGAGTAGAAACTTTAAAAGGAAATTACTTAGTCTTGCTCTTCTTGTTTCTGGTTGAGTTTGAACCAACCTTCTTCTTTCATTCCTCTTCTAATAGAAGTAACAAGTGCTCCAAGGAAAAAAGATCCTACTCCACCAAAAATTGCCAGAGTTAATAAAGGCTTAACTCCTGATACGGCTGTACCTTGAAGGGCCGGATCTAACGGATCCATCAGATCATTGTTTAATTAGTCGCCATAAACTGTTCATGTTGAAGATGTTGGGTGGATTTCACATTCTTCTTTCCAAAACTCTTCTCTTGTCTCAGCAGGAACTTCGTAATTGAAGTCATGCATTGCTCTAATATCACTCAAAGCATTTTTGATGACAGAAAATGGAGTCCTTAGCTTCATAAACCTCCTATTCGGATGTTTATGTTCTACTTGATTCCTTGTGATTTCAACACCTCGGCATTTACTCAAGTAAGACTTCAACAGCCTGAATATGAATTGAGCTATTTTCTTACGATCATTCCTGCAGTAATCGTTGCTTCCAGTTATGGGATAAGTCCTACAACTGTTCGAAGGTGCTCTATGTCATAAAAAAGAGGGACTTAATTGCCCCCTCAATAATCGACTGTCAACCGAGCTTTTAGTTTACAAGTAACAGTCATCTCCAATACATAAGGGATTACAGCGACCCAAGTGAAAGCCAGTCCTATCCCTATCCAAATCCCTGCAAATAAATTGTGACCATTCAATCCAAATTTATCAAAAACTGCTTGAGTGGATTGTGTGACCAGTAAAACCAAGAAAAGCTGTGCAAGAAGAAGGCCTAAAAAACAACCAATCAGCGGTGTAGGTTCTGCTCCAACAATGGTGCTTCAAGTAATTAGCCATGAAATGAAAACATTGGCAAAAGCCATTTATTGCTCACAAGATTCAGAACAATTAAGCCCTCTACAGCCAAAGTTAGAGACACAAGTGCTTCTGCCCAAGAAGCTACTAAATCAGGTAACGGCTGCAGTTGAACTAATACACTACCAGCCAATCCAAGAGCCAAAAGAGGGAAGATCCATTTAATAGATCTCTTTAATCCCACCAGTGCGATTCCTAACATAAAAAGCAAATGAACAGGTCCAAGCAATGGATGACCAATACCACTAAGGAGAGCCTGCCAACCTGAAAGATCAGTACTCTCTTCCATTCCAAAAGGATGATGAGCTAAAGCGGTGTTAGATAAAAAGGTAAGTAATAAAAATAATGGAGTTAAAACTGCTAGAGAAAACTTGCGCACCAAAAAGTGAAACCTCATAGGTCGATCCTCGTCGAATTGTAAAGAAGGCAGGCATTCTGACTGGTATCAAAGAAGCTCGATATATCACAGTTGCGGGACAATAGCGGATTCGCACCACTTTTCCCCATTACTTCAAATAGCTGATCTCTATTAGAACCTCATAAACAATTAAAAGCTCTACGCCGAAAAATAATAAGAACGTAATATTCCAATCACGTCACCAACTAAAACCCTGTCTGTATGGGCGTACTTGCTTGTTCTTAAATAATATATGGGCACTTTTTAGGCACGTTATAAATAGGCAATAAAAAAGCAACGTCTGGGAACCGCTGCTATCACTAATCGAGCGACAGGATTCGAACCTGCGACAAGAGAAACTAGCTTGAATAAAAGGGTTTTGAGACTTAAAATTGCGCACCTCCTGCTCGATCAGCTTTCCCTAAAGTTTATTTAAAACTTTTTCCTTAGATTGAATTGGATAAAACTTAATCCTTTTGATTTGATCTTTTTCCCAAACCCAGTAAACAGGATCTTTCCTTTGAGCTTCTTGTAGATCTTTTCTGTCTCTTAAACTAACAGGTGTAAATTCATTCTCAGGATTAAATTCTTCATCTCTTATAGCTTGGTTTAGAACAATACTTCCTTCTTTATCAGAGATTGATCGATGATATGTTCCGACAGGAATTTGAAGTGCGCCCATCGCACGATTTAAATAAATAATGTGATGAGGTTCATCCCATTCAGGATTGATCAAAGTAAAAATGCGACTACCTTTAATGACTAAATTGTGATCAATTTGATGTCGATGTACGTAATACTGCTCAAAATCTCCATCGTTTGGAGGTGAGATGGCATTGCCGTGATGAATGACGACATCAGAGCCATTACATCCTTTTACTCCTGCATCGAAGAAAGATACTTGAGGTGTCTCACGGAAAACATGAGTAGGAACAAAATTTAAAAGCATTTCAACGCCTCCTTTACTGTTGTGTTCAAGGTCAGTCAAAAACGAAATCAAATCTTTGCCTATAAAGGTTTCTAAAAAGGTTATCTAATAGATGATTTTCAATTGCTTTTTTCTTGTTGTTGTTAATCCTGCAAAGGTCGCAGTTTTCCTTTTGAGGAATAGTGAAGGGAGTGAATAATCTCATAAGACCTCCTCTTGCTACATCTTTGGTCTACTCCTTCTTTTGGCCTGTAGGGAGTAGGAAAACACTACAAAAATATGAATAAATAGTTAACTCTTTAAGCCAGACTCCACCGCCTAACAGTAGTAGGACTTACTCCATAAATTTGAGCAATCTTTTTCCAGCTCCAACCATATTTTCTATACCTTTTAATTCTGGTTTTTTTGGTTTCTAACGCCCAGATAAATAGCATTAGAGGAACCATAAGCACGGCACAAAGCCATGCGAAAGCGCATGTAATAGATGTCATTAGTTTTTAGAAATGCTTTAATGCCGAGTGAGAACCAACAAGTTCTGCGACTTCGACTTTTGGATTCTATTAATAAAATAAAAACAATCCTAAAAACTGTTGGATCTCTTCACTTGTTATTGGGCGTACTGCTAATAAACATGTTGCTTTTTTCTGTTGATACCATTGCCCCATCAGTCTCAACAGAAACATTGTTATTTATTAGAGGCTCTGCTGATGTTGTTGCAGCAACAAATATAGGTATTGCTTTCTTATTGATAATTTCTAGTTCCATCAAAGATCACGAATCTGCCAAGAAAGTTTTACTAGGGGAATTGGTATTGATGCTTTGCCTCTTAATAGTTGCAGTATTCAATACTCTTAATGCAGGAGTCATTGTTGATGCTGGCCCACCTCCACCGTTTTGGATTGTTCTAATTGCAAATCCAGTTTTGTGTACTTATGGATTACGAAAAGGGAAATAAATCTTCAGTAATATTCATTAGTTTTTAAAATGCTTTTGTCAGAAGAGCCTGAAGAGATGGCCTTTCCTCTAGAAAATCTTGATGATATATGCGATCCTCTGGTGACTTGTAATTATTTTTGATGGCTCTGGAGACAACAGTATTTACTTTCAAGATTTCTGTTCCGTTTGCAAATTGGGCGAAAGGTTTTGATAGTCCGGAGGTTGTGGCAATGCACGAGGCTAACGCAATAAAACCTTTATACAGAGGTGTTAGTAAAGATGATCCTGAATCAGTTGTCGTGATCCATCAATCAGAAGAGGGTGTTGCAAAAGCGTTTTTTGAAGCAAGTAGAGAAGCTGTTGAAGCTACAGGTCATATATATGATTCAACCATTATTACCAGTTACTTAGCAGGTTAAGAGAAATGGAAAAGCTATTTATTGTATGTACTTTTGACTGCTCGTTTGAGTACTACGAAGAAACTATAGAAAAGTTTGTCAAAGAATATGGAGATGGAGTTGTTATTGACTATGACTTAAACAAAATCAATGACCATAAATCACATTCTTTCTATAACGTCACTAGTTTAGAAGCTTTTGCAAAAATCCTCGATAATCCTTTCGCTAGGGAATGGGACAAGACTAACAATTGCAAAGATATTGTTTATCGGCTTGAAGGGCCTTTATAGGTTCTTGTTGAAGTAACTGTTGTGGGTCTCCAAAGGGTAAAAGTTACTCATTTATTAGACGATTTTTATTTGCTCTAATTCCTTCTTATCTCTTGTTATTCGTGTTAAAATGCCGCAATTTTGCTTAACTGTTAAGCGCTGACTTAACTGTACCTAGGAGATAACGGAGGTCCGAAAATACCCTTCAACTCATCCAGCAGAAAGGACCCAATAGATGATTTATTTACCTGAGAGATCAGCGAAAGACATGTCTAGGTCACCCCAATCTTTTGGAATTTCAAATAAACGGAGAGGAAATTTGGACGGATTACAGGAAATCAAAAGGAGGCAGAAAAGGAGAGACAACAGAACCGAGAAGGCTGATGCCGATCTGGGTGATAGATACCGATTGAGCTCCAGTGGATTGGAATTAC
>QCFD01000028.1 GCA_003278445.1 Prochlorococcus sp. AG-363-B05 | reverse complement strand
TCAATCGCATCAATCTCTGGGCCTCTAGTGAGAGACTGAATATCGGTTGCTACACCGTCTGCAACAAGCAGTTTTTGGATACAATGAGCCTAATTATCAAAACATTATAAAACAGAAGAGCTAGAGACACTAGAAAAGATATAAATATCAAATTATATAGGTTAAGATCTCAGCTTAAGAATGTATGAATTGAGATATTTTCTTGCGACCTTTCCTGTAGTAATCGTTACTTCCAAGTCATTATATTTTTATTCGCTATTGATCACATTTAAGAATTGAACCTGATTAACCCAATAAAGGATCTTGCTCCGCTCCATTGGGGTCACCTTCAAGTCCCTGATCATCATTATCGGCTCCGATCATTCCTGTTGCGATCGTTGCTTCTAGAGCATTTTGATTCGTAAACGATGTGTTATCCCAGATTGCTGCGATGTCTTCTCCTTCTCCTACTGCTCTCTCACCATCGAGATCTTCCCAACCAAACTCAGCACTTGAACCTTGGAAGTCTTGCTCCGCCGTATGCAAACTCTTACCCCAGTCCTCATCAAGGATCGCTAAATCGTTGAGGTCGATTTCTCCGTCATAGTTCGCATCCACCTCACCTGCAATACTCCTCTCGTCGGTATTGCCATCCTCATCAACAACCCGCCTGGCAGCACCAGCATTGAGATACGCCAAGTCCTTCATGGAGACTCGGCCGTCATAGTTCAAATCTCCTTGATACGTAATCAAGTTTTGTGATCCTTGGCTATTGGTAAACACTTCGGATCCATCGGCTTGCACACTCAAGATTCCTTGACTCAGATCAACCACATTTCCAGCTGCTCCGGTCACCTCAATCTCAGCAACAAGATTAATTGTTTCTTGCGTACTCGAATCAAACACACCATCGATAAAACTACCACTCATTAAATTCGCCGTCTCTCGATATTCACCTGTTTCACTCATGTAGAAATTCGCACCAGCCAACCTGGCATTGTCATTATCAACTCCAGTGACTTGAATATTTTGTGCTACGACATTCCCCGCATTGAGCCATTCACTGCTGGCTGTGACTGTATCACCAGAGCGAATTAAATTGGTAAAGGGTGAAATTAATCCTCCAATAATTCGTTGGGTTCCTAAAATTAATCCCTTCCCTTGTTCTTCTAAATTGATTGCAGCGTCATACAATGTCACGGATTTACCTTCTACGCCAACGTCTCCTCCCAGTTCTCTGAGACTCTTAATCTCTCGGTTCTCATAACCACTTCCATCGTCTAAGCCTGTCGAGAACACCGTTTCATCTTGGTTGGCTGTTACCGAGAAACTCAGTGGTGTACTGAGATCATTGATGCTACGATCTGCATTTTGATCGAGCGTCGCTAAGCGGTATTCATTGAAGTCAAACGATATCGAGGCTAAAACGGAATCGTCGGCTGCGGCTTCTTCTGGAAGGGCTTCCATTCCTAGTAGTTCCGCGAGCTCGATGGCATGCTCTTGTTTATAACTATCCACGTCTTGACCAAAATTGATGGTATCCAAACCAGTCGCTGATGGTGCAAAAATTTCACTGGAGTCAATGTTTTGAAAGGTCGAATTCTCTAATTGCGTTTCCCCAAAATCAGTCGATCCAAGACGAACCTCACTCAAATTGGCAAACCTTAAATCCGCACCACTAAATACCGCTCCTCTTAAATCTGCCCCTGTAAAATCGGCTCCGATTAAATTGGCATCCCTGAAATTCGTATTCCTTAGGTCCGCTCCTCTAAAGTTGGCACCCCTTAAATCACGTCCTAGACCTTCTCCATTGAAAGTACCCCATCTAAAATATTTGCCTTCAAAGTCATCGCCAGTGAACGCACTGAGAAACTCAATGGCTAAAACATTATTCGAATCATTACGAGATTGAGCTTCCTTGATCGATGCTCCTTGATCTAATGCTTCTAAGCTTGCTGCTGCAAATCGAATCGAACCTGTTTCGTTGTCAATCTCAATGCTATTGGCGACCGGCAGATCACTACCGATCGTAATATCAGAAGCTTTCACCGCATTGAATAAAAACGGATCAAATCGAACGGTGATATCCGCTGTTTGCAGCTCATATCCATACTCCAGACTTTCGGCTGTAATCTCCAACGTATAACGATCAGAATGATCAACAGAATCGCCTAACACCGCTAACTGACTGAGATCTTCTCCACTCTCTGAACTAAATCGATACCCTAGTTTTAATTCACTCTCCTCTGTCACTTCTCGATTCTCTACCCAGGTAGAAGTTATCGCATCGTTTTCTCTCGTTAATGAAATCTCAGCTATACCCATCATGGAGGGTGGAGTCCCAATCTCCCATTTACCAATCATCGGACTAGATGAATCGGGTAGATTTAAATTCATCACAATATCTGTATCTAATTCTGTATCTAATTCTGGATTGTAGACATTGTTCCAAGTCACCTCGGAGCCATCTGCCCAAGAATAATTACCATTTTCATCTCGGACCAAACCGATATGAACAGTAGAATGGCCATTATCTAATATGAGGTCTGGATTGTCTCCAAAGGCTTGAACAAGCCATTCATTCTCGTCATTATTGTTAATTGAAACTAAGTTCCCTCCAAGTGCTTGTGCATTTGCCTCTGCATCTTCTCTTGTTGGTCCATCGACTACTACGTAGGCAGAATCACCTCGTTGTATGTAGTTAAGAGGAGTATCAGATTGATCATTAATAGTTTTCTCTTCATTTTCAATATTTACAAATATAGTTTGGTCTAAGGTATTACCTGTGAAATCTTTGGACTGAACAATTACTTCATATCTATTGTCTGAATCTGCATTAAGTGGGTTCTCATAGTCAGGTGTATTCTTGAAATTTAGTTTTCCAGTACTCGAATCAATAGTAAAAAGATCTGCGTCTTTTCCACCATTGATTAGCCAGGTAAAAGATTCATCAGCTGAACCTTTTCTGACTTCATCTATATTTTCCTGAATGTTAATAGTTTCAGCAAGTTTTAATTCACTCGAAACAAATTCATTTGCACCTGTATCAAAAGAATAGGTAACTAAAACTCTCACTCGCTTACCATCTTCTGATTTAGAGACTTGATATGTTGAGTCGTTTCCTACTTCATTCCATTCTTCTCCATCACTCGAGGTCTGCCATCTATAAACCGGATTCAGTTTTTCATTTTCAATAGAAGTCTCTTCATCAATACCTAGAATTTCGCCGGCTACGCCCTTATCAGCATTTATTGAGATACCAGAATTATTATCTATAGCCAATCCATTTGAATTGAATCCTCTACTATCAAATCCATCTGAATTAAAACCTTCACGATTATATCCATCGAGATGATATGGATAAGTTCGTAATCTTGATTCATCTTCAATTATCAATTCTACATTTGATGAAACGTTAGTTATTTTGCTAACAGGGGGGAATGCAGGAGATGTTTTGAAATAAAACCAACTTTCATCTGCAGCGCTAAATCCACTTCCGGCATCTAATAGATCGTAAACTTGACCATTATATTTCAATTTCCATCCATTTATTAATTCAGTTGCACCTTCCAAAGCCCTGTAACCAGGTGTAGGTGCAATTGATGGATTCTCGAGTGCAGAAAGAAAATGAGGACCTAATACATTATTTAAGAATGGAAGAATAGGGTCTCTAGATATACCGACGTTTCCATTCGGATACCTCCACATAGTCACATCAGCAGAACCAACTGAATAAGACGTAGTCACAGTCTAAAAATCACTCCCGCTAACTAGAGCTACAAGATTTCCTTGCCAATTCCCCAATATATCTTGATCAATCACTAGAGAGAGATCTAACCTCGTAGATTGTTCGCTATAGATTTCAGTATTTTCTCGATTGACTTGTCGTTTACTACTAAAGAGCTTTGCACCAGTAATTTCTTTTAATTGTTGAATTAACTCTACATTCTGACCCAGTTCACAGCTCCACAACACCAACCGCTCAATCTGCCAATTCGCTAATTCCTTGGTTTGCTTGATTATTGCTTTGAGATCAATTAACTGACCTCCCAATCGCATGCCATCTGAACTGCCATGGGCCATCAGATGAAGTTCTTGAATTCCTTGCCCTTTTTCTCGACGCTGATTTAAAAGATTACTGATCCAACCCAGTGGGTCTTGATTCTCATTTAACTCAATCGCATCAATCTTTGAGCCTCTAATGAGAGACTGAATATCGGCTGCTACACCGTCTGCAACAAGCAGTTTTTGGATACAATGAGCCTAATTATCAAAATATATTAAAATAGAAGAGCTAGAGAAACTAAAAAAAGATATAAATTTTTGAGTTTTTAGATTGAGGGCTCAAATTAAGAACGAATGATTTTCTTGGAGTCATGATACTTTTTATTTGATTTCTAATGGTTGTTGATCAAATGATTTCGCAAGATCTTTTGTATTAAATCTTGCATAACTTAAAAGATGAGTTTCATATTCATGCCCCATGGCTTCTGCAATTTTCTTAGGTGAACGATACATGCCATCGTCTTGTGGCCGGTGATGAACGTAATAAGCAAAACGATGACGAAAACTATAAGGTGTTA
>QCFD01000027.1 GCA_003278445.1 Prochlorococcus sp. AG-363-B05 | reverse complement strand
TATCCCAACCATTTGAGCATTACTTTTCCCTGGTGGCACCATTGGGTAACAATTTTCACCTTTTCTTACGTTAACATTAACAAGAACTGGCCCTTCATTAGCCAAAGCTTTTTCAAGTTGCGGGATAAGCTGATATCTTTCTGAAATCAAAATACCCTCAATACCAAAAGCCTTTGATAATGAAATAAAGTCAGGTTCCCCAACAGACATATTAGATGCAGAGTATCTTTCATCATAAAAACTCTCTTGCCATTGCCTAACCATTCCTTGCCAATGATTATTGATAATAATTACTTTTAAATCCAACTTATATTGAGCAATTGTACCAAGCTCTTGAATGTTCATGAGAATACTGGCGTCTCCAGCGATACAAATCACTTGCTCCTCAGGTAATGCAACTTTAACTCCCATAGCAGCAGGCATGCCAAAACCCATTGTTCCAAGTCCAGCACTACTAATCCATTGCCTTGGTCCATTCAACAAATATTGAGCTGCCCACATCTGATGTTGTCCAACATCTGTTGTAAAATAAGCATCTTTAGCCAAGTCTCTCAATGCAATTAATACTTCCTGTGGATAAATTTCTCCTTCTTTTGGTGGAGTCATTAAAGGAAAATTATTTTTCCAGTTTTTAATTTTTGCAAGCCAGTTAGAAGTTTTTATATTTATTTTCCTTTGATTACTCAGATCTAATAATTTCACAAGGCTAATACCAACATCACCTAGTACAGAAACTTCAACAATTCTATTTTTATTTATTTCAGCAGGATCAATCTCAAAATGAATTACTTTTGCTTTGGGTGCAAAGGTATCCAATTTCCCTGTAACCCTGTCATCAAATCTTGCTCCAATTGCAATCAATAAATCGCATTCAGTTACAGCAAAGTTTGCATAGGCTGTTCCATGCATCCCTAGCATTCCAACTGATAGAGGTTCACGTTCATCAAAGGCTCCCTTCCCCATCAAAGTTGTTGTTACGGGGATTTGATATCTATTAGCAATCGCAGCAAGAGTTTCATGAGCTCCAGATGAGATAACACCTCCTCCCACATAAAGAAGGGGCTGCTCAGCATTTTCAATTAAATCTAATGCTTTATGAATGGCATTATGTTCTGGCACAAATGGAAGTGCAAAGCCTTGAGGCTTTATTGAACCTGGCTCAACTGGTCGATATTGAAACAACTCTTGCCCAACATCTTTTGGAATATCAATCAAAACAGGGCCTGGTCTTCCAGATGAGGCTATGAGAAAAGCTTGAGCTACAACTTTTGCAATTTCAGCTGGATCTCTTACGACCCATGAATGCTTAACAATTGGAAGAGTTATTCCAAAAATATCTGTTTCTTGAAAAGCATCAGTTCCAATAGCAGGTCTAGGAACCTGTCCAGTTATAACAACAAGAGGAACAGAATCCATTTGAGCCGTAGCTATACCTGTGACTAAATTTGTAGCCCCAGGACCTGATGTACCAAAACAAACACCTACTTTCCCAGTCGCTCTAGCAAAACCATCGGCAGCATGAGTCCCCCCCTGCTCATGTCGAACAAGAATATGTCTTAACCAGCCTTCTTGCTCTGCTTTAAAAACTGCATCATAAATAGGAAGAATTGCACCCCCTGGATAACCAAAGATAGTATCTACTCCATGCCTACGAAGAGAGTCCATCAGAGCATCAGCTCCTGTCATCTCATATTGAATTTGCGTTCCTGAATCTCCTATATCTTTAGGCGCAGAGGTCAGGGTCACGGCAGCACAAAATCTAAACTAACAATAAATCCTAATATGCCTAATTTCAATTAATCTAAATTAAGCAAAGATTTAAATAAATTCGCTTACTTATAAAAACAAAAAGATTTAAAAGTTTTAATCATTAATTAATACTTTTAATTTTTTCAAGCCTCTACAACAATCCTATTTGGTGTAAAGGTCCCTCACCAATTATTAATTCCATAAAAAAACATAGAAAAACAATCATTGCAACTCTTCCATTCCAAACTTCGGAGCTGTTGTTCCATCCCCACTGCCATTTCTCTTGAGGATAAAGTTTTACTCTTTCTGGTAATTTTGAGGCTTCATCCAAGCTAATCCCATCGCTATTTAAACAAGAAGAGACCAAGTCAGCGAGTCCTTCAATAAACAATGGATAGGTATCAAGTGCTCGAACTCTTTTGAAATTAACAATCCCGTTTTTAATAGCAATTTCTTTGTACTCAATATCGATTTCTTGGAGTGTCTCAATATGCTCGCTTACAAAACTAATTGGAACGACAACAAGTTCCTTAACACCAGATTTTCCAAGCTTTTCCAATATCTCTTCAGTGTATGGTTTTAGCCATTCCTCCGGACCCACCCTACTTTGATAAGCAAGTGAGAACGAATTACTAAATCCAAGTGAACTTTCAAGCTGATCAATAATCAAAAGTGAACAGTTTTGTATCTGATCTTGATAAGGATCCCCAGCTTCTTCTACATAGCTTTTGGGAACACCATGCGCAGTAAAAAAAACGTGAGCCTTTTCAGGCAAGTCACAGGCTAAAATTTGTTTTATTATCAGTTCAGCCATTGAAGATATATACGCTGGATGATCGAACCAGCTGCGAATACAACGGATTGACATTTTTCTAAACTCGGAGTCACTGTCTCTTAACCTTTTTAATTCTCTAAAACTGGAGCCACTTGTACTTATAGAAAAGTGAGGATAAAGAGGCAGCACAACAACTTCGCTAACATTGTCAGCTTTAATATCTTCTACAGCTGATTCGGTAAATGGATGCCAATATCTCATTGCCACATATGTAGTGGCATCGATTCCTTGATTCCTAAGACAACTTTGGAGCTCTCTTGCCTGCTGCTCAGTTATACGCCGTAAAGGTGATCCACCTCCAATTGACCTGTAAGCCTCTTGTGATTTACTACTTCTTAATAGGCTTATAAGCCAAGCCAAAGGTCTTTGAAAAGCACGAACTGGTAAACGAATGATCTCTGGGTCAGAAAATAGATTATACAGAAATGGTCCAACATCCTTAATCCGCTCAGGACCTCCGAGATTTAATAAGAGGACACCAACCCGAGCCATTTTAGAAAAAACTCCTTATAAAAGGTTATAAAAACCCTGACCAAGCTAAATCTAGCTAAATTTACAGGATGATGGACGAGAATCAAACGTTACTAAATATCAATCAATACCTTGAATCAAAGGGAATCAATCTAAGAATTGAAAAAAGGGGTAAAGTTTTAAATATTCGTGGTTCTTTACCGGATAAGAAATCCCCAAATCTTTCTAAAATTCAAAGAATAAGTCTTAAACTCCCATTCAATATTAACGGTTTAGAAGAAGCTAAAAAAGCTATAGAATTGATTGATTTTCAACTCAAAAAAAATCAATTTTGCTGGTCTCATTGGGTTAAAGAAAAAGCTATCTCATCCAAAAAAAGTAAAAATCTAGACGTTACTCATAAGATAGAAAGTTTTAAAAAACAATTTTTTTCTGATACCTCCAAGAGTAAATCAACTGCAGGCATGATCAGCACATGGCAATCTGCTTACAAACCATACATGAATAGGTTAATTCATTTTAGCAATGAATCTATCCCGAAGTTAGGCGAGGGCCTTCTAGTTGAAATCCTTTTAAGTTACAAAGAGAATTCACGCAGCAGGCAGCAATGTGGAATTGCTTTAAGCGCATTTGCAAGACATCTTGATTTAGAACTACCCGAGAACTGGAAGCAACTTCAAAGTGGTTATGGAATACACGAATCGAATTTCAGAAAATTGCCTAGTGATGAAGAAATAATTCATACTTTCAAGTCAATCCCAAATCCAAAATGGAGATTTGTTTTTGGCTTAATGGCTACTTATGGGCTAAGAAATCATGAGGTCTTTTTTAGTGATTTATCTTGTTTAAAAAAAGACGCTGATAAAATACTTAGAGTTTTCCCTAACACTAAAACAGGAGAACATCAAGTTTGGCCATTTCATCCAGAATGGGTTAATTTATTCGAGCTAGACAAAACAACTAATCCTTCAGATTTACTCCCTAGTATTAAAACAGATTTACGAGATACAACTCTTCAACATATTGGAAGAAGAGTATCTGAACAATTTAGAAGGTATAAAATAACTTTTACTCCTTATGACTTAAGACATGCTTGGGCAGTTAGAACAATTTTAATAGGTCTGCCAAATACCGTAGCAGCAAAAATGATGGGCCACTCAGTCTCTATACATACAAAAACCTATCATCATTGGATAACAAGAAGAGATCAACAACTTGCAGTTGACAGCGCGCTCTCAAGAGTGAATTTGAACAAAACAGATAATAAACATTTATAGTTATTTTAATTTTATTTATTATTATTTTATTAAGTACTTTATTTTAATATCAATAAATGAATCAGAAGGGTTCGAAAGAGAATTCCAGCCTAAACAAGCTTGACAAGAGAGCGGAAGAAATAGGAATGGGGGGTAATTTAATACCAAATATTACAGAAGAAAAATATCGCAAAAGAATGGAAAAGAGGAAAGAAGTTCAATCACAAAGGTTAAAAGAAAGAACAAAAGAAAAAGGTCTTATAATAATCACAACAGGTCAAGGGAAAGGCAAAACAACAGCCGCTCTTGGAATGGGGATAAGGACTCTTGGCCATAACCACAAAGTTGCAATAATTCAATTTATAAAAGGTGGATGGGAGCCTGGAGAGTCATTAGCGCTGAAAGTATTTGGGGACAAATTAAAGTTTCATGCATATGGAGAAGGCTTCACGTGGGAGACACAAGATAGACGTAAAGATATAAATCTAGTCA
>QCFD01000026.1 GCA_003278445.1 Prochlorococcus sp. AG-363-B05 | reverse complement strand
TTAAATCATTAAAAGATCTGCAAGTACTTGTGATAATTTAAGAATACGGGACGTAGCGCAGCTTGGTAGCGCACCACTTTGGGGTAGTGGGGGTCGTGGGTTCAAATCCCGCCGTTCCGATAAAAATAGCTCAAAATTTTATTCAGAATCATTTACTAAAGATTGAATCAATTTAGCTGTACTAACTAGCACAGCCAAGAAAACGAACAGAGTTAAAAAGATAATTAGAGCAAAAAGCAATGGAGGTATATCAATCTCCCCAAAGGTGACTATGAATATATAAAGCAAGTGGTTCATAAAACAATATTCTAATAACACAAACAAATTATCAAACAAAAAGATATAAAAATTAGAAACTATAAAGTAGATAATATAAACACACCAAAAGCCAAACGATAATAAATAAAAATATAAGTATTATTTTTTTCCAGGAACCTTAGAAGTAAATCAATGGCAACAACAGAAGAGAAAAAAGATGATATTATACCTATTATTGTCGGAAGAAGATCTAAAACAGATGTTGTTCGATATAGAGTAAACAATTCGACAAAACCAGATATTGAAATAGCAGGAATACCAATAAGGAAAGATAGTCTAGCAGCTGTACTTCTTTCAATACCAGAAAACAATGCAGATGTCAAAGTAACTCCAGATCTTGAAACTCCAGGAAAGATTGCTAAAGATTGTGAAATACCTAATAAAATAATATCTAGAAGTTTAATGTCTCTAAAAGATTTTTTCTTTTCACCATAAATTTCAGATAGAGCTAATAAAATAGACATAATAATAGAAACTATAGCAATAGAGAATAAACCCCTAAATTGTGAATCAGAGAAGCCAGGCCAAAATAATTTAATAAGTAAACCCAGAATTAATATCGGAATACTAGCTACAAAAATAAAGGTAGAAAGTTTAGTATTTTCATCCTTAAAGAAGTCTCGATGATTAAACGTTAAAAAAAAAGATTTAATTATTAAAGAAATCTCTTTGCGAAAATAAAATACAATAGCAAAGGCGCTTCCTAATTGAAGGGAAGCCGTAATAGAAGCACCAGGGTCACTTAAACCGAGGAAGTAAGGAATTACTTTCAAATGAGCTGTACTACTAATGGGAAGAAACTCAGTGATCCCTTGAATAATGCCAAATAAAAAAGACTGAAGGCAATTAAATATAAAATGATTTAATTCAGGCATATTAAGAAAATAATCAATAAAAGATCGATAAATACATAGAAATTTCAATTAGTATATAGATAACTACTAATCTGGAAATAAATCATGAGGAAAAGAATTATTTTCTCATTAATTATTGTTTTATCATCTTTAATAGGAATACAAACCAAAACGAAAGCAGAATACTGGCTAGTAATTGGTAGTTATAGACAGGGTCCAGGAGGCAAACCACAAGTTAGTGGTATTACAAGTCCAACATTATTTGCGCTGCCAATCAAGACAGAAAAAATGTGTATCGAAGCTGGAAGGAAAATTGAGAATGATATCTACAAGCCAGTATGGCAGTTTGACGGAAAGTGGACATGCATAAAAAATTCTAATAATTGAACAAAGAAAAAAATCACAATTAAGCTATAAGAATTAAGACATCACCTCTGAACATCATGAGCACAGCCATCTCCTTTATAGTCATCGCTATTGTAATAACCATTCTTAGTACCAAAAAAAACAGCAGACAAAACAAAAGGTACAGCTACAAAAATCAAGAAATCTGATAAATTCAATTTATTATATAATTTAAATTATTATTAATATAACAAAAGAAATATGATTTTGAAAAAACAATTCTTTAAATAATATTAACATATAAAAACAATTAAATCTTAGATTCAGCCAAACGTACTGAGAATAGGATTAACAGCAAATTCAATAATAATAAAAGTAATTAAAACCCAAGAAAAAATAAAGGAAAAAATCAAAATAGGACCTTTAAAAAAAGGTTGAAAATAATTATTTGATCCTTCACCCTCTAAAAGAAAACGACACTCTTTAATCTGAGAATTGGCAAGTCTATAATAATCTGAGCATGGTAATCTACTATCAATATAAGTTTTTCTAAGATTTTTTATAAGTAGTTCAGGCTTTTGAGTCATTGAAAATGCAATCAACTCTCCAGGTCTTAATTCAATTCTTGTCCGTTCTAGATTGTTAGTACAACCTATATTGCATAAATCACCATTTTGAATTAAATAAACATAAGAGGTCATTTTATATGTATGTCAGAAATATATTTATCCTATAATAGGTAGATGAAAGAATAAAAGATATAAGTTTAACAAAAAATTAAATAAAGTATGACAAGAAATTATAAATTCTACATTCAAGTTTGTTAGTCATAGAAAATTAGAAAATATAAGTATTAGTATAGAGTTTATTTATCCTACGATCTTGGTTGATTTCTAGTGTTGTATCTGAATTGATAGATAAAAACGATTGCTGTGGAATAGAAGTTTGAATCATACGAATAAAGTCAGACAATCTATTTCCTTTGAGACCTGAACCTTTTAATTTAATCATTTCTTTTTCCTGCTGATTTTTCCATAGGATTGTATTATTAAATTTTGAGGACTTTAAATGCCACAATTTATCAAATTTACTCCATATTTGACTATATTGAATAAGTGATTTTTGAATAGAACTACGAAAATCTTTTTCAATCTGACTCAAGCACAAATTAAATTCATCTTCAAATAAGTAATCTATTTCCATCAGATTTGATATTGGTTCACAACCTACAAACCATCCCTCCAAAATCAAAACTTTAGGTTTAATTTCACACCATCCTGATCTATCTCCTTTGCCATCTCTCAGTGACTTATCAAAGGTAGGACTCTTTAATAAACCTGTTTCCAAAAAAGCATCTAATGATTGATTCAATAGCTCAATAGAATGACTTCCTGGAAAACCTCTAGGAACATTCCATGGATTACCATTCATAGCAATATCCATTTCTTTACCCGGCAAATAAAAGTCATCTAAAGAAATAACTTTAATATCCAAACCTAAATCCCTAGCCACATTATCAACCCAAAATCCAAGAGTTGATTTCCCTGATCCAGGAAGCCCTGAAAAACCAATTATTTTGGGACTCACAATATTTTCCAAGTATTTTTCTAAAACAGAAAATAATGGTAATGATAATGACCATTTCCAATCTAATTTAGTACTAGGCATCCAATATTTATCAATAATGGATTGTCTATTATTATCGGACCATTTATTAAAAAAAAGTAGTGGATTTATCGATAATCGTTCAAGAAATATGCGATAAGTATCAAATGGGAAAAGAAATTGATCACTTATATCCCTAGGGAAACTATTATTAAATTGCTGGATTATTTGTTTATCTAGCATTTGAAATCATTAATATTACTAATAACATCTTCGACACTATTAGACCACCCTTGAGCATGAGGTGCATTAGCTAATCTGAATTTACCTTTGTCTATCCCCTCTTGTAAATACTTATTAGGTCCGTTTTTACCTGGCACAACAATAGATATATCTGCATATTCAAGTAAAGGAAGATCATTTTGAGAATCACCAAGTGCAATAATCTTTACATCTTTATTTTTCAAATGCACTTTTAATTTATTAACTGCCTCACCTTTATGACTTTCACTTGAAAGCAGGTGACTCATTCTATTGCCTTTAAAAACATGCACATTATATGTTTGACAAACACGCTTAACTTTCTCAAAGATTTCATCTGGTGGATTTAAAAAAGGTACACTCCACTGTCTATCTAAAGCACGATTAATTGATTGATCTGATAACCCAGTAAGTTCAAATATTTGATCTTTATTTAAATCATTCAAAGGAATTAAATGATAATTAACTATATTTGATATATTCATTAAAATAATTCTTAAATCCTTATAGCTCATTCCTAATATCAATTCCCACTCTGACAAACTACTTTTATTAAACCCATAAACTGCTGCACCATTCTCAACAATAAAAGGATCAAATAATCCATTTTGTTTTCTGAAATATCTAACCTCAGAAGCTGTTTTGCTGGTACAAGGTATTACAGGGATATCTAATTCAGACAACAAATGTAAAGTTTTAATTGCAGGAGAAATATCATAATTCTCATCCATTAATGTTCCATCAAGATCAGTCACTATCCAATATTTCGAATAATTTGACATAATACTATTCAGTTAAGGATACCCAGACTACTTGATAAGGCTTAAGTTCAAATTTATCTGATTTCAAATTAGAACCTGTGATATTGTCTATTAAAAGTTTCTTAGAATATAAAGGCAATAGGTTAAGTTCATTTAATAAGGAAATATTTAGACATTTATCAGACATATTAGCGACTACATATACTTTATCTTCGTCTAATCCTCGTTGAAAAATCACACAATTATTAATATTAGTGTATATACATTTCATGTACGCCTCAGGGTGAAATGCACGCAGTCTTGATCTAACTTTAATAACGTGGCTGAGATATGAAATATTTTTACTAGCAGATGAATCAAAATCCTTAAGCAATTCATATAATTTATTAGCCTCAAATTTCTCTCGATTTAAATCTCTTCTTTGTCCAGTTTTTTTAAAAGTATCAATATCATTAGGCGAAGCTAAAATAGATGGAAGATAAAATGCTGGAATGCCTTTTAAAGACAAAGTGAATACCTGACTAAGCAAAAAACGTTCAAATTGAAACAATGTAATATCAGAACCAAGATTTGACATAGCACTCCACCAACTAATGTTTAATTCATAAGGTTGATCTTGTCCATTTGACATACGCCTATGACTAACTAGGCCTCCTCGTTTCTCTGATTCGACCAAAAGATTATGCATTCTCCTATCTT
>QCFD01000025.1 GCA_003278445.1 Prochlorococcus sp. AG-363-B05 | reverse complement strand
AAATCAAACGATCAGAAAAAGATGGTGATCTTTCCGAAGATCAAAGTAGAGATGAACAAGAAACCGTTCAGAAAGAAACAGATAATTTTATTAAGGATATAGAAAAAAAACTTTCAGAAAAAGAAGCTGAGATTTTAAAAGTTTGACACTCATAGATGTTGCTATTATTGGAGGGGGAGCATCTGGGACTACCACAGCATTTCATCTGGCAAATAAAAATAAAAACGTATCTATTCTTGAAAAAAATATTTCCCCTACTGAAAGAATCTGTGGAGGTGGCATGTCTGCCGCAGTGCAAAATTGGTTCCCTTTTACACTTATGCCAATTGTTGATGAAGTAATAACAAATGTAGAATTTAGTTGGTGTAATACTGACAAAGTAATTGCTGAACTCTCTGGTTCATCTCCTTTTTGGATAGTCAAACGTGAAAAGCTCGATTCATTCTTATTAGATCAAGCAGTAAATTCTGGTTGTCATTTGTTAACTACTTTTAATGTAGTCAATATAAAAATGAGTTCCAATATTTGGCAAATAACAGCTCTTGATGGGAGACAAATAGAGTCAAGAGCAGTTGTTATTGCTGATGGATCTCAATCACCATGGCCTAAAGTTTTTAACTTAGGTCCAAGGAAGCAAAAATTTGCCTCCACCTTCTCAGGAAGAGTCAAAAGAAAGGGCAATCTAAGGAATGAAACCGCTAGATTTGAATTTGGTCTAGTAAGCAATGGCTTTGCATGGGCATTTCCATTAAACAATGAAGTGAATATTGGAATGGGAACTTTTCTAGAAAATAAAAATTCAATTCCTGTTAATGAAATACTTAAATCATTTCTTCCAGATTTAGGTTTTGATCCTTCTGAAGTAATTGGTCAAGAAGCAAAGTTGAGGGTATGGAATGGCCACAGCAATTTGAACGGAAACGGAATTCTTCTTGTTGGAGATGCTGCCTCATTATGCGATCCTTTTTTAGCAGAGGGGATAAGACCTGCTTTAATGAGTGGATTTGAGGCGGCAAAAACTCTTATTTATTGGTTAGATGGGAATGTAAATTCTTTAGATAATTATACTAAAACAATGAAAACAAAATGGGGTAATTCAATGGCCTGGGGTAATAGAATATCTCAAGTTTTTTATCGTTTTCCTAAAGTTGGATATCAATTAGGAGTTAAAAGACCAACTGCACCAAAAAGAATTGCACAAATCCTTTCTGGAGAAATGAGTTATGAAGATATTGCAAAAAGAGTAATCAAAAGATTACTCTTTCAAACTTCAAGCTCATAAAGTTAGAGCAATTCCCCCTTCAATTAATTCAATTCTTTCCTTCAATTGACTTTCTAATTTATCAATTGCTTTACTAAAACCATTAATTCCTTCATTAAGTTTTTCTGTAGCCATTTTATCTCCAGCCATCATCAGTTCAAAAGATGTCTGATCTAAATGAATCGTCTCATCAATCAATAAAGGGTTTTGGGCATTTAGCTTAATTGGTAAATCCGAATATGTTTCATTAAGTTCCTGAAGTAATTTAGGTGAAATCGTCAACAAATCGCATCCTGCAAGCTCTATTATTTCCTCTATATTTCTAAAGCTTGCTCCCATAACCTCTGTCTTATAATCATTGGACTTAAAGTAATTAAATATTTTAGTAACAGAAACCACACCAGGGTCTTCAATTGCTGGATAAGAATCTTTGCCTGTGGCAGCCTTATACCAATCTAAAATTCTTCCAACAAAGGGAGAGATAAGAGTTACACCCGCATCTGCACAAGCAACGGCTTGATAAAAATTGAATAGTAAAGTTAAGTTGCAATGAATATTCTCTTTTTCTAATACCTCAGCAGCTTTTATCCCCTCCCAAGTAGAAGCAATTTTTATTAATACGCGATCATTAGATATTCCAGCTTTATTATATTTAGCAATTATTTTTCTAGCTTTCAAAATAGTAGCTTCAGTATCAAAACTAAGTCTTGCATCAACTTCTGTTGAAACACGCCCAGGGATTAGTTTCAAAATTTCTTTTCCAAAGACAACGCATAGTTCATCTAAAGCTTCTTTAACCACATCAAAATGAGATGCATTGGCCCCCATCATTTCTCTTGAACTAGTAAGTGCCTTATCAATCAAGCTTTGATAAGCAGGTATTTGTGCTGCCGCCAGAATCAAAGAAGGATTTGTTGTAGCATCTCTGGGATGAAATTTTTTAATCGCCTCAAGATCACCAGTATCAGCGACAACAACAGTCATTGATGATAACTGATCAAGAAGGGATTCCATAATTAAAAAACATCTCTCAAGAACTATAGACTAGCTAAATTTTTTATAGATTTCACCCTTTGATTAGTACTTTCGAGCAAACCTTAGCCATCTCTTAGCTTTTGGTCACCAAACGTTCGTTTCTATCAATACTTGGAGGGATTTTTTCAATCACAAGCAAAGTCTCAATGATTTTCTTTGCAACTGGCAGAGCGACAGTGGATCCATAAGCATGCGGCTTTTGGGGTTCATCAATAACAGCCAACACGACATAGCGAGGATCATCGATAGGAAGGCTTGCGACAAAACTACAAATTTTCGAGTCATAGCTTATGCCATCTTGCGATTTTTGGGCAGTACCTGTTTTTCCTCCAATCCGATAGCCAGGAACATTTGCCTCAATACCACTTTCCTCATAAAAAGAAACAACTGTTTCCATCCATCCAAGAACAGTATTTGTGACTTCAGAAGATAAAACCTGCTTGGGCTCAGGAGGAGTATGAAAATACGACTCATTATCACCTTTCAATCCTTTAGTGATATGAGGCGTGACAAGTTTTCCTCCATTTGCAATCAAAGCATGTAATTGGGCAAGCTTTAGAGGAGTAATAGAAAAACCTTGGCCAAAGGCAGCTACTGCAGGCTCTATTGGTTGATTGACAAAAATCTGTTTTGATTTTATTTGGCCACCAACTGCACCGGGAAGATCAGTTTCTGGTATCTCATCGATGCCTAAACGCCTTAACCATTCCCAGTAATTACTTGCATTCAATTTATTCATAATCTTAATCATCCCAACATTACTAGAAACTTGTAATACTTCAGGGAAAGTTAGCACTCCATTAGGCCGCAGATCCCAGTTAGAGAGAGGCCACCCTCCAACTGTAATCAGCCCATCATCATTCACCTCTCCATTTGGGCTTATAACTCCTTCTTCCAATGCCAGTGCTAAATTAATTGGCTTAAATGTAGAACCAGGTTCAAATAATTCTTGAACTGACCACTCTTTAAAGAGAAATGGCGAATAGTCCCAATACTTATTAGGATCGTAACTTGGAGTAGAAGCCAATGCTAAAAGTTCTCCTGTATCAATATCCATCACGATTACTACACCTTTTTTCGCATTCCAAGCCGTTACTTGCTTACTAATTTCTTTAACGGCTACTTCTTGGAGCCTTACGTCTAAAGTTAATTGAAGATTTAATTGATCCTGTTCGAAAACACCGCGTTGAACACCTACAGGTAAAGGCGTGCCATCAGCTCCTCTTCTGAGCACACTATTTTGCTCTAGACGTTTAAGTTCTCTGTCTAAACTTAATTCCAATCCAGCCTGAGGCCTTCTATCTAGATCCAAAAAACCAACTACATTTGCGAAAAGTGACCCATGAGGATAAAACCTTTGAGGATACTCCTCCAAATCAATGCCACTAATTCTAAGTTTCTTGATTTCATTGGCTTTTTCTTTAGTTAATCCCTCGGCAAGCTTTACTCCAGAAGAATAATTTCCCAATTCCTGTAACAGCTCACTAACACTTTTAGACAGTGGTGAAGCAAGAAGTTTTGCTACTTCTACTGGCTTTCGTACTGTCCCATATGAATCACCAGGGAAGTTAAAATATCTTGGATGAGCCCATAGTTTATAACGTTTTTCATCTATTGCTACAAGCTTTCCATTTCTATCTAATATAGATCGACGTGTTCCAAGTGGACTCTTTTTTTCTGTTTGAACTACACGTGCTTTAGCTTTTAATTGATCAGACTGAAATATTTGAAGCCAACCAACTCTAAAAAAAAGGCCTCCAAGCCCAAGGAATAAGAGAAAAAAAACAATTCTAAATCGATACTCAGATAAAGGCGAGAGGGCTTTCAACTTAAAACCCTTTCTTTTCTTTTGCGAATTAATACTTCTCATTAAAGTTATTAATAGCCTGATTTAACAGGAATAGAAGAAATTTTTTCTAAAAATTTTCTTCTTAATTTCTCGACAAGTAAAGACCTAGTAGTTAGCGGGGTTGGTCTATCTATATATATAAGATCTTTCGCTTTAGTTGGGACTAAAGATCTAGACAACTTTTCATTTTTCAATAGGTAACTTTCAAGGATAGAAGTTGATTCCAAGAACCTAAGGTTCAAGTCTCTAGTTTTCTCAAGCTTAGTGAAAGACCTAGTCCATAAATATTGAGAATGCAGAGCTACGGATGACATTATCGCCACTATTATGAGTACACCTACCAATGCTCCATCTAAAACGATATGAAGAGCAGCTTGAATTGGGAAATTCCTATGAACCTTTTTTGAAGAAGAAAAAAAACTATTTGAGAAACCTATCGGCAACTTCTTTGTTTGAAATTGTTCTACTTTCTTTTCATTTAGAGTATGACTAATCAATGCAAAATTCGAAAGCAATTCAAGTCAAACACCTTGATCAGGCAACTGCAAGAGCTTAAATCCTGATGTTTTATTTATTTAATATCAAGACACCAATAGCAAACTAGCAAAAGTGACTCCATTCCATAAAGAATGCATTAGAGCACAAGGGAATAACCTTCCTGAACTCAATCGCATTAAACCTAGACCAATACCTAAAACAAATAATGGTGGTAATTCTCCTACACTTA
>QCFD01000024.1 GCA_003278445.1 Prochlorococcus sp. AG-363-B05 | reverse complement strand
TGGGATAACAGATCATTTACGACTCAAAACGCCTTAGAAGCAACGATCGCAACAGGAATGATTGGAGCCGAGAATGATGATGAGGGACTAGACGGTGACCCCAATGGAGCGGAGCAAGATCCTTTATTGGGTTAATCAGGTTAATTAAAGGTTTTTAATTGATTGCCTGACTTGCAAATTGGTATCTATGGTTGGATAGCAAATAGCAGTAAAAACAATACTTTAAGCATCCCAAAAGTATATATGTTTTACTGAGAAAGAAATTCAATCTTAAGTATAGAAATAGAGACTATAATATTCACATGTAAAAAAATGAAGATACCTTATTCCACTTAATTGGTGCTCATTGAAAGCAACTACTTGGGACCTTTGACACTTATTCCTTCTATTTCTTTCAATTTAGGGACTCTATCCTTTTTGATAATGAATAGTCTTTTTAAGGCGATAGAAATTTGATAATAAAGGGAGTATATGTGCTAAAAAAGATATTCTCTACTTCAATCCTTTTGCATTGTTTGCATTTTACTGGTATTATTGTACGATTAAAAGAACAATTTGATTAGAAACTCATTTCCTGCAAACCATACTAAAAATCCAGATACTGATATAAATGGTCCTAAAGCAAAAGGTTTATTAAAGGATAATTTACCAATTAAAATTGAAACAAATGAATAAATTCCTGATAATAAAAATGTTAAATATATAGAAAGCAGAACTCCATAGGATCCAAGCCAAACACCTAATAATAAACAAAGTTTTGCATCTCCCATCCCCAGTACAGGTTTTTTATATAAGAAGCCACCGACTTTACTGATAAAAGTAAATATTAGATATCCCATTAACGAACCACATAAATGATCAATTAATATTGAATAATTAAATTCTGGGTATGTAATTAAACTAGAAATTATTATTAATAATAAACCATTTATAATACCTAGAAAGCATATTGAGGGTGGAATCCAAAGGTGTTCAAGATCTATGATTGAAATTGCTAATAGTGTTATTAGTAGAATCCATCCGAATATTATCACTATCAAATTCGGAAGAAATTCAAAAGAGCTAGGGTTAGAGTGTATTGAGACTAGAAATAATACTGATGATAGAACTTCAACAAAAAAATATTTAGAAGGAATCTGCTCAGAACAAAAGTTACATTTACCTTTTAACAATAACCAACTTAGTATTGGGATGTTTTGTTGCCATTGTATTTGTTGCTTGCATTTTGGACAAAAACTTCGTGGCCTTATTATTGACTGCCCTCTCGGTAGTCGCCATACAAGAACATTGATAAAACTACCAAAGATTGCTCCTAATAAAAACGAGAAATAATTGATTATTGGCATTTTTTTTAGATTTTATGAACCCTTTCTCATTAAAACTAATACTAAAATATGTAGACCAAAAGATAATTTTATTGATTTCTTTATTGATTGATTGAAAAAATCGAAAAATATATTCATAGTTAGTACAGAAAACATAGTCTTCTCGCAAATGAGTGCTAAGAAATCTTATCTGGCAGATAATCGGATTCAAAATGTAATAACCAATATTTAGGAGATACGTCCTCTAAGGGTTATGAGGCTATCATTCTTACTTTTTTAAATGCATAAAAATATAAGAACGGATTACATTAATCGTTCTGAGGAATGATTTTCTGATGTTCATGACTGAGTACTAAGATCAATATGTCTATCAAATGAATAGTAATTTTACGGATTGAAAGTGTTTTGACTTTCGTTATAACAAAGATCAGTTGTGCTGTGTTATGTCTTTTATTTCTCGGTTAATTAACAAAAGGGTCGCCAATTTAATCAGTAGATTTGATGTTCCAAAAGTTCCAACTCACATGGTTGAGAAGATTATTTTCGAAAACAATCAATCTGAAAAGGGCGTAGATTGCTGACTAGAGTTCATTACTTTTACTCTATGTTCTCTTCTTGTTTGGCTTGTTTAAGATTCTTTGATATATTAATGATGCGATTGTAGACATTGAAAAATAGGACTGGATTCTAGGATATTCTCTACTATCTAATAGCGGACCTTTTCAGGTTTTGTGAGCTATTAAGATTTGCTAGTTATGAATTATTTGAAAATCTTCTTCAGATGTCGTCTTTATAATAAAAACAACTCTTTTTAAACGAAGTCAAAAATTGGAGTAAGTTTTTAACTATATATTTTGGTTTTATTCTATGGCGAAAAAGTCAAATCGAGGAGAAAGAGAATGAGAAAATTCCAAATAATTACACTACTTGTTTGCTTTATTCAGCCGATTTTAGTTAGAGCTAAGCCAGTCGAAGGAATTAGCGACTTTAATGGTGCCTTCAACGGAGTTGAGCGAATAGATTTTGAATGTCCATTAAATGATGTAAGAAAAATACGAAAACCTAACGAAGAAATAGATGATTTGAAATCTAAAAAAAGTTGTTGGGTTGATTTTTACCCAACCTATTTAAACGTTATGGACAAGCAAGTTATTTATAAAAATGACGTTATTAGGTTTTTCCAAGCCCCACCTGCATCAGGAAAATGCTGTGCTAGTTGGAATTTGATTTATAAGGACGAAGAAGGTGAAACAAGAATGCTATCTATGAGAAGAAATGATCTTCCTTTTCCTCTTACAAAAAGAAAATTAAAAAGATTAGGAATTCCGGCAAACATAATTAATCGTTGGTTATCTCAATAATCATAAATTCATGCTAACCAACAACAACTTTAGAGAATACAAAGAAAGCATTAGTTCAACTAATTCTTGGAAACCCCACTTCAGAATAGTCACGTGTAAAAGCATTTGTTTCTAATTTTGATATATCTTTTTTAATTACCTATGAGTACAAGGTCAAATGGCTCAAAGAATTAACGTTGTATTAAATTCAAACCTTTCTGGTTTCAGAGATTTAGGTGAATTTGCTTTCTTCTGCGGAGTTGGTTTTATATTTGGGAGTTTAGGTCTGATATGACTTTAATTAACAAGATAATAACTGAATTAAAAGTTTAAATGTTTGTATCCTATTTTATAGCTGGAAAACTTATAATTTTTATTGGATTTCTAATTTACATGATGAGAGTCTAAACAATGACGTATACATTTTTTTTAATTGATTATATTGCTTTCTTCTACATCATGGCTTGTCTTTGGAGAGATTTAAAAAGTAACCCTAAGTATTATAATTTGAATTAAGCGAATAAAGCCTTTCATTTAAAGTAATGGCTATAAAGGTCTACCTGTTATAACGCTATGAAAAGCAGGGTTGAATTTATATAGAAGGTAGATAATTAAGAAAAGAACATTTAATCCCGTAAAAACACCGAATTGAATCCATAGAAAAGTTCGGCTTACATCAGGGTTATCAAATCCTGCATCAACACGGAATGCTTTTGCCATTTTAGATAAGTAATTAATTTAGATATAAATGATCTTTTGGCCTGTGTCGGGGAAATTTACAATATATATTCAAAAATATATGAAAGTCAAAATATTTTGATTGGATAGTAACTTTTCATCTTAAGCAATTTTTTGAAAAGATCCATATAATTACCGATTGCTAGATAAATGGTTTTTGTAATAATTAATACAAATACTTTAGAAATGCAAAAGTGTCTATCAAAAATAATTTGATTCCAAATTCAACTGAAGTCCCATTTGGAACAAAAGAGACAAGAACCCGAAATGACCGTCAAGCAGTTTTTCAACTTGTACGTGACTTGGTTCAGGCTCAATTCGAACGAGGTGATAAAGAATTAACTAAGAGACTTTGGCAAGATGTTGCAGATAGAGAGATTGATCTAAATCGTGTAATTAATCTTATGTACGCTTGCTCTTTTCATGAAGACGATAATGAGATGACAAGAGTGGATGAGTCTTATCAAAAGACAGTTTTATTTGATTGAGGCAATAACGAATTAATTACTTCGCTAACTTATTCAATGTTTTAGTTAGTAGTAAAAATATTAAGTTAGGGAAATAGTTGGTTTTGATAAATAATATATTTTTAGTAATTCAGAATATGCTTGTAGCATATGTGACTTATTAATTTGTAAAAGAGTGATTCTTATACGAAAGGTCTAGGATATGTTTATTGATAAATTTCTAATGCCTTTCCCATTATTTGCAATACCTCTCAATATGGGTAGTGGCACTTGGGCTATAACGATTATTGCGAGCTTAGGATTTGTTGTGATGTTTGGCCTCTCATCGGCAGGTGGTGATTACCAAGGTTTAATAAATACAACACTCGAAAATGATTCACTTGCGCGAGAAAAGAGGAAAAATAAAAAACAACCTTAAATCATAATTAGTAGCGGTTAATGCTTTTAATTTATTTTTTATTTGCTAATTAATAATTAGAAGTTAATTAATTCATGTTTTTTAAAGGTTTTGATACTTATAAAAGTAACCCTTTCTCTATTTATTGGAAAAAAAACTGGACATTTCAAATTGTTCATATGGAAGGTGGTGTTTATTTAGAAGCTAAAGGTTTAGGTGTCTCTTTAAGGGCGCCTTTCCTCCCAAATGATAATCCATTGCTTGCAGCAGATAGACTAATTTTTAGAGAAGAGAAAAATAGAAGATCTTTATATAATTCTTGGAAATTGAGAATAAGTAATCGCAAATTGCATTATTGATTAAAGGAAATAATTTGAAAACAATTTCTTTTGTCGTAAAATCTTGGAGAGATTATCTTCTTTCAATAAATTAAAAGATATAAGCAAATCTGTAGATTGGTTTAAGCATCCTTTAATGAATATTTTTTTCGATGATAATTTATATTTTTGTTGAATCGAAGAGAAAGTTAATATCGAGTTTATATTATTCATATGCTAATGATTTTAATGAATTACTATGGATTTTAAGAATCAATGACAGTAAACATCATACCTTTTTCAAATGTTATATACTTGTTTGGAGTTGAAGCCTTTTAAAAGGCGAAGAAGCAAACAGTAGGATAAAGAATTAACTTAAAATACATTATTTAAATGATTTATTTTGTTGAATTTGTAAATTTCTTAATCTCATTTCAGTAGTGAATTCTCAGTTACAAAGATTTTCACATTAATTATATGTCTGTGTGCAATAGATCTTTACCTTTAATAGTATCGGTCCCACTAAGTATTGTGATTTTTTTTATCAATGAATTAGCGATTAACTGCTTATCTAATCGCTAGTTATAGGATTCTTATGAAGTACTTTTGCTTCTGCATTTCTTATCTGAGCTTCTATTTTGGCTTCTTGCTTTGCAGTGGTTGGATAATCAGTCAGCTTTGTCATTAGTTTTAGAGTTGTATGAGTAATGATTTCTGAGTATATAGACTCTGAATGTAGCGTCGTAGCCATCAATTTAAACGAGACATGCTCTAAATGTAGTGCTTTTAGCAATGTTTGCTTTTAATCTTTACATTTACATGGTTGATTTTTATTTTTAGGCCCTTAGTGTGATCTTTCCATTTTATGAATTTGTATTATCTGTGCTCATTCTCTCGCATCCTCTTATAAAGCTGTGGGTGCATATTTGAAGAAGTATCCAACCATCCTTCTAAAGATCATGGGAAGTTATAACGAGGAATCATTTTTGCTCTTGTATTTTCAGATTGAGTTGCTATGTATTCTTACTTAGTTCTTATGATATTCAGTCTTGAATGAATACCATAAAATTTTTCAAGTAAATCAGAAGTAATGAACAAATTTCGTTACTTCTGTTAAGCGAAGATTTAATCTATTGATATTTTTACTTATTTAATAGATTTAAGTTGGCTATTTAATGAAGAAATTATCTCACTTAGTTTAGTCTTTCTCAATAAGGATTCTTTTCAACCACCATCGATCTGACATCCTACAAGTGAACCAGCAGTAGCTCCTAAAGGAACTGCCCACCATCGATCCTTTCCTTTGGTTGAAGACATAGTTAATCCAGCTCCAAGTACTCCTCCAATAATTGAACCTTCTTTACAATCATTTTCATCTTTATTTTTCTTCTGTTGAGCTTCGGCCAACCTTTTTTTCTCTTTTTTTAGCTTTCTTTTTTCTGCTTTTAATTTGTTAAGTTCAGATTTTAATTTTTGATTTTCAGCTGCCTTTTGTTTCTGTAGTACTTCTTTTTTGCGCTGTCTCTCGTAATAAAGATCAGCTTCATACGCATCTTTCTGAGCCAGAGATGCATCAATTGTTTCTAAACATTCATTATAAATTTTTTTAGCTGTAAAGGCATTTTTGCCTAAGTCAGAACGTTTTAGACATTCTTGTTTCCCCCGATCACTTACTTCTAAGTAGGATTCCTCTACTTTGGTGGCACCACAGCCAACTGTCAAAGTTCCAATACTAAAAAGTGTTAATAAGTAAAGTGCAGAGTTGTTTCTATCCTTTTTTTTCTGTCGCTTGGTTTGTGGCATTTCTAGGATTTGAACGCATTTACTAAATTATTGGAAAAATCTTGTAGAAAATCAAGGATAAAATATAAAGACTAATAATGTTTTAGAATTAATCTCTTATGTTTTCACCAAATGCTCTGGAAGCACTAGGTCAAGGTTTGAATCGTTTCTCCGTAATCATTCAAAGATATCTTTAACAGTATTGCTTTCTTGAAAAGTTTTAAAATTTACAGGCGGTGCAATAGATCAATTTAATTTAATCAAGCATTAACTTATCGTCACAGCGCATGTCTTGAAAGCCCTTCTTAAAACGTTTTTGTCCTGAAGAAAACTATCTTTAATCCAAATGAATCAATTTATAATCCCATTCCCAGTCGAAGCTGCACCTAGGCCTTACTCCTTCGTCTAACCGATAAAGTAAAAGATCAGTTGACAAATTATGTATCTTTAGTTAAATACGCTTTTTTTTATGATTGATGTTACTCAATTAGAAATCAAGTTCAAGCTGCTTACAAGTTTTATCGTTAAAGAAGTTATTGCATTAGATCCACTAGCGAGGAGACAATGGCTTTATACTTATAAAGGGATTATTGAATACGCTGATTCAAATGGAAGCGTACTTACTAAAGAACAAATTATTGGAGCAGATATTTATAAAGACCTTATTAAGCAAATAGAAGACTTAATTAAAGAAGAAGATTATGAAGGGCAGAATTATAATGTCTATAAAAGCCGTGACCCTAATTACGAAACTATTTTCAAGAAACGTGTAAAACAAATACAAGAAGATTTCCCCATTCCAGATCACTTTAAGGAACGTATCAGTTAAAAATCGATACCTAGGCGATTTTTTTTTATTGATTATTTCTTTAAACCCTTTGCTTCAGTAGATCAGAGAATATAGAAACAGATTGCTTAACTTTTTTTATTTTCTTCTAAGTCTGATTAATTCGCATGCCATACAAGATTAATTCTGTGGGGGGTAAGATTATATTTTTTGAATATTTAAATAGTGCTTATAACCTAAGGAATCCAACAGAAATGAATAGTAAGCTTGCAATCGTAAAACGAACAAATTTACCAGTTCCTGAATCTCTTGAATAGTCACTCAAATGCTTTGAGTTATACCATCCTGACCAATTTATGTGAATTTTAAATGATTTCATTTTTATTCAGGCGAAGATTGATGTGCCAACCTCGAAAGTTCCAGCTAATAAGAGTAGTACTGGAAGATTCCACAGGATAATTAGCTTTGCGGCAGTGGCCTTGGTAATTGCGTTCATGTGTAAAATTGTTATTTGTTCAATTTCTTTAGAGTTGGATCAAAAGATTAATGCAGGGCTTTGATACCTGTAGTACGGTTGAAGTAGTGCTAACCAGTTCGGGCTATTTATACTTATCAGAATCATCAACAGTTCTAATCATTTGAAAGATTTCCCTCTAAATAGTTGTCGTATTTAGTCTTTGAGCTCTTTAAAGCTCTTGTGTTTTAGAAGAAGCCGTACCAGACCGTATATTCACACC
>QCFD01000023.1 GCA_003278445.1 Prochlorococcus sp. AG-363-B05 | reverse complement strand
TAGGCTATGTTTAATCCAAATATGCGATGAATTAGATAATGTTATATGTATCCGCATCAAAAAGAATCAAAGCTCAGCCCCAAATTTAAAATCTATTCTCGAAAAAAAAACAATTGAAAAAGTCTTTCATTTTGCAAGATTTGATGTTGCTGCATTAGCAAGCAACTTAAACATTGAAGTTAATCCAATTTTTTGTACAAAAATCGCAAGTAAAATAGGAAGAACTTATAGCCCAAGGCATGGTTTAAAGGAAGTAGTAATGGAAACTGTCGGTGTTGAATTGGATAAGCAAGCTCAAAGTAGTGACTGGGGAAACACTACTGATTTAACTCAAAAGCAATTAGCCTATGCTGCAAATGATGTTAGATATTTGCTAGGAGCCAAAAAAAAGCTAGAAGAAATGTTGAAACGTGAAGACAGATGGGAATTGGCTAAAAAGTGTTTCCAATGTGTACCAATTTTTTCCGAGCTTGATAGAAGAAAATTTACAAATATTTTTGATCACTAATTTTTTTAATCAAAAGACCAATTAGTCCTCAAGCATAAAATTTTCTTCTTCTTTTAAAGCCTTCAATAATTGATCAAAAGATGCAGAGGCAGATACACATTGTTTTTTATCCTCCTCAAAAATTTGATCCAGAATTTTTTGAGCAATGTCTTTTCTTGATTGCAAATCTTTTTTTCCTTCTTTAGCCGCAGCAACCTCTACTTTTCTTCGAGCAGCTGCGATACTAATACTTAAAGAAGATGCCAATTGAGCACAAATCTTAAGATAATGATGATCTTCAATTAGTGGCATAAAAGAAGTTTGATTAAAAAAATTTATAAAAAATCTACTGTTAGATTACACCTCATTGTAAGGCCTGAGACATTTTAGTAGAAATAATACGAGCTAAATACTGACTTCCACCTTCAGGACCCATTCTTTGAGATCCTTTTAAACCAATAAATTCTCTATCAAGATCAGAATTTAATAAAAACTCCACTCGTTTTGCGAGAGTCCTATCGTCTTTAGAAATCGCTACCGCTCCACCAAGTAAACGACTTTGACGCTTAGCAAAATTAAAATTAAATTGGGGGCCTTTCCCAGGCAAAGAAACACATGGGATCCCTAAGCCTACTAATTGTTCTGTAGCTGTACCTGCATTCGCAACTCCTACTTCTCCCCAATTTGCCCAAGCAGAAAATTGATGAAAGCCAATTAGAATATTTAATGATTTTTTATTCCATTCTCTTAAAATCCCTACTTTACTAATCGATTTATTAGTCGATGTAAAACCTAATTCAAGCAATATAAATTCAATTTTTTTTCTCATTGAAGAAGAATTTAAAGGCACAAATACTGCCATAGGAGATGAAACTTGAATAAGCTGAATTGCAATTAAAAGTTTTTTAAAATTCTCATATGCCTCAGGCAAGCGACTTCCGCATAACAAAATCAATCTTCTATATTTTTTAAAATCATTTGGACAGTCTGACTTATCAATACCATCCATCATCGGATTTCCTGGTGCAACTACCGCTATCCCATGATTTCTTAAACCTCTAGCAGTGATTTTGTCTCTGACTGCGACCATCTTGCATCGCCTAGATCGCATCAACCAATATTCCCATGGATCCCACTCAGTGCCTTTCAAGCGATGGTAAAAATCACTAAAGGAGAATCTTGGCCCGCTTGTCCATGTGTAATCACTTTTAGGAGTGCCAATAAAAAAATAATCTGCACCACTAGCCCATGCCAAAAGAAGTGGTAATAAATCTCCCACTGCAACTATAATTCGTCCGTTTCTTGCTGAATTACGAATTAATATCCATTGCCTCCATAGGCTTCTAAATAATCCTGCTTTTACATCTAAAACTAATCCACTAAAACTTTGATTACTAAATCCTCCACTTGGTAAAAATGTAGACGAACCAATTTTTGAAAGCGAGCCATCTTCCACCAACTTTGCAAAAACTTTTCCTTCTCCAACAATTGGCAGTACTTCGAGGGAAATACCTGGATTAATTTCATGGAGAGCTTCTATAACTCTGCAAGCGATCGTATCCTCTCCGTGTCCATTACTAAGAAACAAAAGATTTTGTTCGGCTTGGCTGATACCATTTGAGGTGGAAATGCAAATTTCATTTTCGGCGGCATGGCCAAGTGGTAAGGCAGAGGATTGCAAATCCTTTATCCCCAGTTCGAATCTGGGTGCCGCCTTCATTAATTTACGTTTGATTTCACTGAGAACTCTTCCCAGTACTATGCTCCAGGTGTAACGAGTAGCAAGTTTCAAAATTTCATTTTGCGGTAGGAAAGCGGTAGAAAAATATTACGAATGGAATTAACTAACTTCATTCTGGGAAAGAAACCTGTTTAGTCAAAATCTCATCAAGTCTTTTCAGTTCTTCATGATGCAAAAGGATCACATGATTACTCTCTGCTAATTCAATTGCTTTTTTTGTAAATGAATTGTTAGTTACTACTGCAGCATGAGTTCCTTGGTAGTGACTTTTACCTGCAGTTACTTCCTGCACTGCAGCATTCCCGACTGATCTGGAATACCTTTTACATTGAATGCACAAGCGATATGAGTCTTTTTCTGCAACAAGGTCAACTCCATGATCTCCTGTCTTAGGAGTTCTTATTACGTGCCAACCTTTCTCCTCTAATTCTTTCTCACAAAATACTTCATACTCTTCGCCACTAAAAGATTGTGTGAGATTTAAACTTAAAAACTCATTTGCAATCGCTGTTTCTTCAATCAACTCCATTATATAGGACTTAAGCGAGAAACTCTTCTCAATTTCACTACTTGCGGAATGAATAGCAAGAAGAACTTTTTGATAAAAATACTCTCTACCTTTCTTTTCCCATTTGTCGTACCTTCTGATTCCATATGGATCTGTAGAACTATTAGAAAATCTTTCTCTACCTAAATTTTTTGCATACTTATTTATGATCTCTTTACTCTCCTCTATTATCTCTTTCTCTCTTACTGCATTTCTAATTAATTTATTCCTTGCATAAACTATCTTACTTATATTTAAAAAAATAATTACTACTGCGACTATAAATAACCACAACGGAATAAGCATTAGGGCACAAAACCTCTGGCAAAAGAAGCGTAACTAAATATGCTTTTATTTTAGTAAATAACACTTAAATCAACCTGAAATTTCCTACCAAACAATTTTCTAAGATAAATTCTTAGAAAGAATTAACCAAATGAAGGTAGGAAAGCGGCATGAAAAAAACTAAACCTTAATCTTAAGACGCCAGTCATAGTAAGAATCTTGAGAACTTCAACCCAGTCAGAATATTAGTGCCGCCTTTAATAGTTTACGTTTAATCCTACCGATATCCATGACTATCATAATGCTCCAGTTTATCGTGTAGCAAGTCTCAAGGCTTAGATAGGTCTAGGGGTGGTTAAGAAATAAATTCTAATATCAAACATATAATTGAATCAAATTCTTTAAAAGCTAATAAAGAAAGTCTACATAAAGATGATAAAGGAATCAAGCTTATATTTAATCAAAAAACTTATAAAAGATTTAGCATAGTATTGAAATTGTCATAGATAAAGTCACAAAGTACAATACGGAAAGTTCTTGAATTCAAGGTTTCATGCAAATAATTATATCTCTTAAGAAGACTAATACTAATAATAATATATAGACATAAAGTTAAATTAACTATAAATTAGAATAGCTTGATTTTATATATTTAAAAACATCTTAAATTATTAGTGTTTATTTACTTCTTATAGATTATATTCAAAAATAAAATCTATAAGAAGTAATATTGGCATCAATTTTGACTATATTTATTCTATTCAATCTGTTATGATGATTAGATTTATTAAGTTCCTTGGATGAAGGTAGCTGTTATTGGGGCAGGACCAGCTGGCTTGGCTTTTGCCGACAGGCTTATTTCAATACATCCAAAGGCAAAGATTGATATATATGAAAAAAGCAACTACATTGGTGGCATTTCAAAAACTGTTAAATATAAGGGCAACAGAATAGATATAGGCGGTCATCGGTTTTTTTCTAAATCAGATGAAGTCATGAGGTGGTGGGCAGAAAAGTTTCCAATTGACCCAACTTCTTTTTCAAAAGACAGAATAATCACTTATCAGAATTCATCTAGAAGTGCTGATGGTTTTAGATTAGCCAATAAAAAAGAAATAGATTTAGGTCGAGTCATGTTATTAAGACAAAGGAAATCGAGAATCTTATATAAAAGGAAATTATATGATTATCCTCTTAAATTAAATAGGAGAACAATACAAAATATTGGCTTACTTAGAATGTTTGGAATTTGTAAAAGTTATATAGCTAGTAAATTCATCTTAAATAAGCCAAAAAATCTTGAAGACTTTATAATTTCTAAATTTGGAAAAAAATTATATTCAATGTTCTTTGAAAGTTATACAACAAAAGTATGGGGTAGGCACCCAAGTGCTATATCAGCCGAATGGGGAGCACAAAGAATCAAAGGATTATCTGTGCGTAAAGTTCTTCTAGACATTCTTCAAAAAGGGATCAAAAAATTCACATCTAATTCTTCTTCGGAAATTGGACAAAAAAATACAGAAACATCTTTAATTGAAAAATTTTTATATCCTAAATATGGACCCGGACAAATGTGGGAAGAAGTTGCAAATGACTTAATTAAACAAGGAATAGTGATTCATATGAATAAAAAGATCATTCACCTTCATTTAGATGTTTTAGAAGAAACTAGTCAAATCAAGTCAATTACTATAGAGGATCAAAATGGGACAAAAAAAATAGAAAGTTATGATTATGTCATTTCCACAATGCCAATTAGTGAACTTGTTGAAGGTATTATTAGTGAGAAATTAGATGAAATTTTCCCGAAAGAGATAAGGAATATAGCAACAAATTTACCTTATAGAGATTTTATTACTGTAGGCCTATTGCTCAACTCTCTTAAAGATCCTAGGGGAGAGAAAATAGATGACACTTGGATATATGTTCAAGAGTCTGATGTTAAGTTTGGAAGATTGCAGATATTTAATAATTGGAGTCCACATCTAGTCTCTGATCAAACAAAATATTGGGTTGGACTTGAGTATTTCTGTAATAGAGGAGATAAGTTATGGTCATCAACTGATAAGGAATTAATAAATTTAGCTAAAAAAGAAATGAGTACACTGAATCTATGCAAGGAGAATGATTGCATTGACGCGACTGTTTTACGTGAGGCAAAGACTTATCCAGCCTATTTCGATTCATATAAACAATTTGATAAACTGATTGAAAGGTTTAATTATATCAATAATTTATTTTTAATAGGCCGAAATGGCATGCATAAATACAATAATCAAGATCACTCTATGCTAACTGGATTTAGAGCAGCAGAATTAATAGTTAAGAAAGAAACATCCCCAATTGAAAAGAATAAATTATGGTTCATAAATACAGAGCAAGAATATCATGAGGAGAAATAATCTTCCTGATAATGTTTAGATTTAAATAATGAAATCCACTAAATCAATATATAAACTAAAAAAATATATTAAATTTATACCATTTTATCTTGTTGGATCTGGTTGTGCATTCACAATCGATCTAATAGTTTTTACACTTTTAAGAACTAACTTGGGATCTAATATGAGTGCAATAATTGCATTTATATTTGGAACAATAACTTCCTTTTTAGTACTTTCAAGTATTTTAGAATATCGTTTAAAGAAAAAAAGAACTGGAATAATAATTCAATTATTAATAGGTTTAGGTACATTATTAATAAATATAGTAGTACTTAACATCATTGATTATAGTTCAGAAAGAATTAATGATGAGCTATATATAAATTATTTGAACAAAAGTCATTATTACGCACTATTTTCTAAGATAATTGCAAGCTGCATTGGTTTTATATGGACTAGCTCATTAACTGGTAAATTTTTATTTAAGAAAAATTAGAAAATAATATTTCCCAATTGAAACAGAAGAAAAAAAGTTTTGTTTCATTACAATTAAATAAAGAATTTCACATAACAACATTAATCATGAATTACCATTAAGCGTAATAACAAATAAGCAAGTGTCTGATCAAATTGAATTCAGTTCTTTTTATAGATTACTAAATTCAATAAAAGAGGGTGACTCCGAAAAGATATCTTTATTAGATCAAAAGATTGATGAATTTAAAAATGGTATAAACTCAAAAAGTTTTTTGGAAGAGCTAGGATTCCTTTATCTATCTCTAGGGATCACAGAATTATATAATTTCACCAATCAAAAAGATCTTCATTCTATAGGTCTAATAGATAAGGAAGAATGGGAAAGTTTATCTATTAAAAATGAAGAAGAACTACCTGTATTTCTCGCTAATAAAATGATCCGATACGTGAAAGAGAATAAAAAAGCAAAAGAATTATCTAAAAAGTGGAATGTTCGAGAAGGAGAAATCAAACAACATATAACCAAAATGGCAAGGTATATTACTGAAGGAATTATTGATGTAATTGAATAAATTCATAAAGTAAATAATTTATTGTATATCTAAACAAATAAATTTAAGATTAATAATCATTATCCGCAACACAAATTCCCAAACATCTTATACCGTTACCTTTAGTTCTTCCACAATGATTACATAGAATTTTTTCTAACTTATTATTACTTTCATTATCTTTCTTATTGCTATCATTTTTTTCAAAAGAAGAATCTTTAAAACTATTCAATTTATTCATGTAAGATACTGAAAATAATTTAGTTTAAATAAAAGCAATGCAATCATGGAGAATAAAGAAGTAGGAATTGGCTTTGGCACTTGGGCATGGGGCAATAAACTCGTATGGGGCTACGAACCTGAAACAGATGATATTTTACTGAAAAAAACTTTTTTTAATGCAATAGATGGTGGATTAGATCTTGTAGACACTGCAGACTCATATGGAACAGGTAGATTATTTGGTCAAAGTGAAAAGCTAATTGGCAATTTCCTTGAAGAATTACCTAAAAGAAAAATTAAAAAAATTACTGTCGCAACAAAGCTCGCACCATTCCCCTGGAGAATTGGTCGACATGGATTACATAAGGCTTTTGAAGAAAGTAATAAGCGGCTTAAAGGAAATATCAAACGCGTTCAACTTCATTGGAGTACTTACCGTTATGCACCATGGCAAGAAGAACAATTAATTAATGGTTTAGGAGATTTATATCAACAAGGTTTAATTAAAGAAATTGGCCTCTCTAATACTGGTCCAAAAAGACTAGCTTTTTTATATCAACAACTTAAAAAACGAGGAATTAAAATTCACAGTATCCAAATGCAATTTTCTTTATTAACCAAACCATCTTTGGAAGATGAAACAATAAAAAACATATGTAAAAAGAATAATATTGAATATTTAGCTTATAGTCCACTAGCACTGGGGTTGCTAACTATTCCAACTGACAAACTGCCAAAACCTTTAACCTTTTTAAGACAAAAATTATTTCAAAGAATACTTCCAAAAACTAAAGAGTTGAGAAAATTACTAAATGATATTGGTAAAAAATATTCAGCTTCTCAAGCACAAGTTGCATTGAATTGGGTAAGGTCTCACGGAGCTAAACCAATTGTTGGAATCCGTAATCCTTTTCAAGCCAATGATGCAATTGCAGCACTTAAATGGTCTCTAACCAAAAATGAAAAAGAAAGATTGGATTTTTGCAGAAGTGAATGTCTAATAAATATGCCTCAAAATCCCTTTATAAGTCCATAATCCAACTTCAAGTATCAGGACTGACAACCACCTTCATCGAATCTGATGAGGAGGGAATACTAATCACTTTTGCAGGTTGAATTGGTTGTGAATTTGAACTTTTATCAATTATCTCTTTGTCAGGTTCTTGATCATCTTTAGAACAAGCTTCTAATGCTTCTCTCAACAAAGAATCAAAAGTTGCACCTGCCAATCTATGCCTAGCAACTTCAAGAAATGTTAGTGGTAAAGACTCTGATGCAGCATCTTTTAATGCAGGATTATTTTTTCTATGCTCTTGCTCGTCTTGAATTGCACGAATAAATCGGAGCGTGACTTCATGCTTAGTGGAAGCCTTAATCAAAGTATCGTTATCTCTTTGCCCATTAGTTGCCTCTTGTTCAAGATCATTAATTCTATTCTCTAAACTGTTAAGCACTTCATCAGCTTCTTTACCAATATGAGAAAGTTGTCCATCAGACAAGTTGGGCAAATCGGCTACATAAACTTTGCCATGATCTCTCAGAGTTAAGAAAGTTGGTCTTGGACCTCCATTTTGACGCATACCCAATTCAGGTTGTCCTCCTAAAGGCTTTCTAGGAGGTGTTGGACCTGCAGAACTTCTCCTACGCGTCAGACGCTGTTGATTTTCAAAAGGCATAGAGTTAATTGAGATCTAACTTCGCATTACCCGAACTAATATCCGGCTTGCGTTTTTTTTACATCTTACTGTTTTTTTTCCAATATAGAAAATCTTTTTTAACCTTAATTTAATTTATTCAAATAACTGGAATGCAGAATTATGTAAAAAATATACTGGATAGCCTCAGTTAGGTATTCCTATGATATCGAGTTGCTTTGAATTGTTCGTTGATTCAACAACTTTACCTATATTCCACGCTTCAAAACCATTTTTACTACATATTTCTAAAGTAGAATTAACTATATTTTTTGGAACAATAAGACAAAATCCTATGCCCATATTAAAAGTATTCCATAGATCAATTTCAGGAATATCTCCAGACTTTTGCAACCAATAGAATAATTCAGCTATTTCCCAACTAGTTATATCTAAATGTGGTAACAATCCAGAGGGAAATATTCTAGGGAGATTCTCTGGTAATCCGCCACCAGTTATGTGCGTCATACCATGAATAGGTAAATTTTCTATCAACAATTGCTGAACAAGTTGAGAATAAATTGCTGTTGGTTCCAGCAAAGATTTAATCAAGTTACTTTGATTCTTCCCATAAAGAGTCTTTTCATCAACACTCGCCATGGAAAGTACTTTGCGAACAAGACTAAAGCCATTGCTATGAACACCATTACTTTTAATCCCAATAATCTGATCTTCAGGAATAATTTGATTTCCATCAATTAGGAGCTCATGTTCAACAACACCCACACAAAAACCTGCAAGATCATATCTTCCATAGGGATAAAAACCTGGCATTTCAGCAGTTTCACCTCCCAATAGAGAGCAACCAGATTGACTACATCCCGCAGCAATCCCTTCTATTACTTCAGCCAAGGAATTGGGAGTCAAAGTTCCGCTTGCAATGTAATCAAGAAAAAATAAAGGCCGAGCACCATTAGTTATTACATCATTTACACACATTGCGACAAGATCAATTCCAACTCCGAAATGACAACCATATTGCTGAGCTAGCTCTAATTTGGTACCAACACCATCGGTCCCAGATACCAAAACTGGGCTTTTAAAACCCTCTGGAATTTTGATACACCCTCCAAAACCTCCTAAACCTCCAATTACTTCACTTGTATGAGTTTTTTCAACGGATGATTTAATTCTCGCCACAAATGCTCTTCCAGCAGTAACATCAACTCCCGAAGTTTTGTAATCCATCTTTAAAAAGCTTTCTTTTGCAAAAGATCTGAACTCTCATATGAAGTTCCATATAGGAACAGTATGGGATCAACCTATTTCATTTCAATCATAAGTTTATGAAATTAATTTGTTTACCAACATAGTGGGACAAAAAATCCTTAAAACTAATGCTGAGTTAAATGATTGGCTGATTGAACAAAATTCAGCAATCATTTTCATACCTACAATGGGAGGACTTCATCCTGGACACCAATATTTAATTCGAAAAGCATCAGAGTCTAGAACAACAAAACAGATTG
>QCFD01000022.1 GCA_003278445.1 Prochlorococcus sp. AG-363-B05 | reverse complement strand
AGGATATTTTTAGTCATACGTCGGGAATAGTTACTGTTACTCAGAAAAATGATATTCTTCGAGAAATTATAGTGAGAAGCGGTACTTTCAAGTTATGCAAGGAAAGTAAAGCACTTGATAGATTTGATGGTGATGGGCAAATAGTTAACCCTGGTGAAACTATCGCTAAAGGTATTAAGACTGATTCAATGGTATTAGTTCAATCAGTTGAAGCGCCAGAAGGGAAAGGTTTATTACTCAGACCTGTAGAGGAATACACGATTCCTGACGAAGCACAACTCCCTGAGTTAGAGCATGTTAAACAACCAAAAGGTCCATCATTAGGAATTAAAGCATCTCAAAGGCTTGCTTATAAGGATGGCGAGCTTATTAAATCAGTAGAAGGCGTTGAATTGCTTAAAACCCAATTAATGCTTGAGACATTCGATACAACACCACAGATGACGGTAGACGTTGAAGCTATAAAGGATTTGAATTCAAAGAGTATTGATAGATTAAAACTAGTTATTCTTGAAAGCATATTAGTTAGGAGAGATACGACATCTGATTCGAGTCATGGTTCAACACATACTGAATTGCAGATAGAAAATGCTCAAGTCGTTTTAGCTGGAGACGTTGTTGCTACAACTCAGATCTTGTGTAAACAAGAAGGAATTGTTCAACTCCCTGATGCTCCCGATGGTGATCCAATTCGTAGACTTATCGTTGAAAGGGATGAAGATACAATCAAAATTGAGTCCAAAGGCACTACTCTTTTGAAAGTTGGACAAAGAGTAGTAGATGGAGATTTTGTATCAAAAGAGCAGCCAATTGGTGCTTGTGGAGAAATAGAGAATATTGATGGAAAGACAGTGAAGTTGCGTCTTGGTAGACCTTATATGGTTTCACCAGATTCAGTCCTTCATGTTCGTGATGGGGATCTTGTCCAAAGAGGTGATGGTTTGGCTTTATTGGTTTTCGAAAGACAGAAAACAGGAGACATCGTTCAAGGTTTGCCAAGGATTGAAGAGTTGCTTGAAGCTCGTAGGCCTAGGGATTCAGCGATTTTATGCAAGAAGTCTGGAACTGTAGATATTAAGAAAGGAGATGACGATGATTCTGTAGTTGTATCTATTATTGAGGATAATGATGTGATTTCTGAATATCCAATTCTACTTGGACGTAATGTAATGGTTAGGAATAGCCAGCAAGTTGTTGCAGGTGAGTTCTTGACTGATGGTCCTGTAAATCCTCATGAGCTTTTGGAGTGTTTCTTTACTGATTTACGTGATAAAAAACCTCTAATGGATGCCGCTCAGGAGGCAATAGCTAAACTTCAGCATAGGATGGTTAGTGAAGTACAAAATGTTTATAAATCACAAGGAGTAGCTATAGACGATAAACATATAGAAGTAATAGTTCGCCAGATGACCAGCAAAGTTCGAATAGAAGATGCGGGAGATACAACATTTTTGCCTGGAGAATTGATAGAACTTAGGCAAGTTGAAGATACTAACCAGGCTATATCAATTACTGGAGGGGCCCCTGCAGAATTCACCCCTGTTTTACTTGGTATTACAAAAGCGTCACTTAATACTGATAGCTTTATATCAGCTGCTTCATTCCAAGAAACAACTCGAGTACTCACTGAAGCTGCTATTGAAGGTAAGTCTGATTGGCTTCGCGGACTTAAAGAAAATGTGATTATTGGACGCCTGATACCAGCAGGTACTGGTTTTAGTGGCTTTGTCGAAGAGTTAAACGCTGAAGCAGGTCCTCATCCAGATATTTTGGCTGAGGATCCAGCTGGATATCGAAGGATACAAAATCTCAGACCTGATTACACGGTTGATATGCCTTCTTCCCCAGTTGCTAAGAATACTTCTGTCTTAGATGATCCTAGTGAAGAGGACTTGGTGGCCACCAGAAGCAGGCATGGGATTGATCCGACAACGAGTAATTTTGCAGCATTTGCTCGCCCAAGCGGTGATGATGATTCAGCTGAAGACCAAATGCCAGATCCTGCAGCATTGGAGGGACTACAAGAAGAAGGATTGCTTTCAGATGAATAAATTAATATTCGACAATATTCTTCAGAATTTTCTAACATTCAATTTCTCTATTTCTAAAGTCTAGCGATGATTGATCCACCTGTAGTCCCTAAGCGTAAATTACCTCGCTACGGCTTTCATACACATACTGAACGTATTAACGGTCGATGGGCCATGATTGGTTTTATTGCATTAGTGATTCTGGAATTTAAGTTGGGACACGGTTTAATGAATTGGTGAGCAAGCTTCCTTCTTTATCAATTAATTCATCTTTACTTGGATTAAGTTCGAAAAAACTTGAACAATTTGCTCTTCAGGAAGGTGAAAAAGCTTTTCGTGGAAGACAGTTATATGAATGGATTTATCAAAAAGGGGCAAAAAATTTAGCTTCAATTCCTGTTCTGCCAAAGCAATGGCGAGACTATTTACAAAATAAAGGCATAAAAATTGGAAGACTTGATGAAATTAATCAAGTTGTTGCTGAAGATTCGACCTTAAAGTTATTGATGGGCACTTTTGATGGTGAAATTATAGAGACAGTGGGGATACCAACAGATAAAAGACTGACTGTATGTGTTTCAAGTCAAATTGGTTGTCCTATGGGTTGCAAATTCTGTGCCACTGGTAAGGGGGGGCTTAATAGATCTCTTAATGTGAATGAGATAGTTGATCAAGTTATTAGTGTTAGAGAAAAAATGAATAGGAGACCTACTCATGTTGTCTTTATGGGTATGGGAGAGCCACTCTTAAATATAAGTAATGTTTTAGACTCAATTGAATGTCTCACGAATGATATTGGTATTGGTCAAAGGAAGATAACTGTTAGCACTGTTGGAATACCTGATACTCTTCCAGATCTAGCAAAATTAGCTCAAGAGCGATTAGGAAGAGTGAAATTTACTCTTGCAGTCAGTCTCCATGCACCTAACCAGAGTCTACGTGAATCAATAATTCCTTCAGCTAGTTCTTATCCAATAAATTCATTGCTCAATGACTGTAAAAGATATATCGAACTTACGGGTAGAAGAGTAAGTTTTGAGTATATCCTGCTTGGAGGGTTGAATGATAAAGATATTCATGCAGAACAATTAGCGAATCTAATGAGAGGATTTCAGAGTCATGTTAATTTGATAGCTTATAATCCTATTGCTGAAGAGAGTTTTAAACGACCAAGCCAATCGAGAGTTAATAGTTTCAGAGAACTATTAGAAAACAAGGGGGTTGCAGTAAGTATTCGTGCAAGTAGAGGTAGAGATAAAGATGCGGCATGTGGACAATTAAGGAGGCAACAAATAGATAAAGTGAATATGAATTAAGGAAATAATGGAAATCATTTGTGAGATATTATGACATTTATAGATTGGTTTATTTTATTTATTTATTTAATATTTTCCTTGGTATTAGGAATTTTTATTTCACTAAAAAACCATAATGAAGCTGATTATTTTGTTGCTGGTCGTCGATTAAATGGTTTGTTTGCAGGGATGTCAATGGCTGCTACAACGTTTTCAATTGATACACCTCTTTATGTGGCCGGCATTATTGGAACAAGAGGGTTGGCGGGGAATTGGGAGTGGTGGAGTTTTGGACTCGCACATGTTGCTATGACAGTTATTTTCGCTCCACTTTGGAGGCGTAGTGGAGTATTGACTGATGCGGCATTCACTGAATTACGCTATGGGGGAAAGCCAGCGGCTTGCTTAAGGGGCATAAAAGCTTTTTTGCTTTCTGTTCCGATCAATTGTATTGGAATTGGCTATGCCTTTTTAGCAATGCGTAAGGTCGCTGAATCGTTGGGAGTCGTAGACGGACATATTCTTTTTTTTGGATTTACAGACACGATATTTTTTATGATTATAGTTGCATTGTTTTTGCTTATTTATACCGTATTAGGTGGACTTTGGGCGGTAGTAATCAATGATTTTGTACAACTAGTATTGGCTCTTCTCGGTGCGTTTGCTGTTTGCTATGTGGCTTTAGATGCTTCTGGTGGTATGACGCAGTTACTATTGAAACTAGAGGAGTTAGATCGACCTGAACTTCTCTCTATATTTCCATGGACATTGGATCAAGATGGTTTCAACTGGTTAGATGATTCAGGAATAAGCATTACAACTTTTTTAGCTTTTATTTCTTTGCAGTGGTGGAGTTTTAGACGTAGCGACGGTGGTGGTGAATTTATTCAACGTTTGTTGGCTACTAAAGATGAAAAACAAGCAACCTTTGCAGGAATAGTTTTTTTAATTGTTAATTATCTAATTCGTAGCTGGCTTTGGATTTTAGTAGGATTAGCCGCATTAGTTCTGTTGCCTTACGAAACAGACTGGGAATTAAGTTATCCAAATCTCGCTGTTTCTTATTTGCCACCTGTGGGCCTTGGACTAGTCGTGGTTTCAATGGTTGCTGCATTTATGAGTACTATAAGTACTTCAATTAATTGGGGGGCAAGTTATATTTCTCATGATCTGTATAAAAGATTTATAAGGCCATCAGCTGGACCAGGAGAAATGATTCTTATTGGACAGTGCGCAAGTATTTTGTTGCTCCTGATTGGAGTCATAACTGCTTTGTTTAATAATAGTATTGGTTCAATGTTTAGACTTGTTATTGCGATAGGTACTGGCCCAGGTGCTGTTCTTGTTCTTAGGTGGTTTTGGTGGCGAATTAATGCATTAGCAGAACTTTCTGCAATGCTGAGTGGTTTTTTTGTAGGCTTAATTACTTCGGTTTTTCCTTATTTCATAATAGAAGATTTTGGACAAAGGCTATTATTTACTACTTTATTTACTGCTTTGATTTGGCTAATAACGTTATTTTGTACTGAACCAGAGTCAGAGGAGACACTTAATAAATTTGTTATGCAGGTTAAACCTCCAGGACCTGGTTGGAGGAACATAAGAAAAAAACTGAATCTTGATCCAGTTGATTCTTTTTTGGTCTTGGGATCTCGCTTTGTTTTAGGTTCAGGAATTCTCTACGGTGGTTTGGTAAGCATTGGCGCTTTTTTATTACATCAAGAAAGGAGTGGCTGGATAGCTCTTTCAATTTCCGTTAGCTGCGTCTTTTTACTTAAGAAAGCAAGACTTGCAAGTCAATAAGTTGACCTTACATAGCCAAATGGTCAAAATTTAGAGCAGAATACAATCCTAATTAGTTTGCAACCTTGGGTTTTTTACGTACAACTCTTTTTCCTATTTTGATTGTTGCTCTTTTTGGTGTTGCTTTATTGGCGGTCAGCGCTCGGATATGGCTTCCTGGAGATATGCTTGCACCAGCTCCAATTAATTAAGTTTGCTCTTCTTCCTTCAGAGCTATGAATGATGCTAATCAAAAGTTAACTAAGGAAGGTCTGGCTAATTTGGCTATAGACCCTGATGTATTGGCTAGAGAGTTAGCTGCTCAATTAGCTGGAGATCCTCTAGATGAAATTGAAATTGATCAAAATGATGAAGATCTAGTTAATTCATCAAAAGAATGCGATCTTGCATTGAGATGGCTTCAATCTGGAAGTGAAGATATACTTCAAGGTCTGAGAGTATTTTGTGAACATAGGGATCCAAGAGCGCTCCCATTCTTGATACCTTTACTTGATGAGCCTTCTCCTGTTGTAAGGATGAGCGCAGTTTATGCTCTAGGTAGAAACCCTTGTCCTCAAGCTATAAATCTTCTATTGCATTTATTGAGGTTTGACAGTAATGCTTATGTTCGAAAAGCTACTGCATGGAGTCTCGGAAATTACTCTGATGCGCATGTATTAGAGCCACTTATTAATTCATTAAAACAAGATGTAGCGGCTGTTCGATTGTGGGCATCAAGTTCTTTAGCAGAGGTTGGACTAAATTCAGTAGAAAGCTCTTTCCCTGCGGCTAATCAATTACTTGAAAGCTTACAGATTGATGGTGAACCAATCGTTAGAAGTAATTGTATTTGGTCTCTTGAGGTATCCATAGCAAAGTGCCGCCTTTGCTTACTTCGTAACCATTTTTTGCCGACCGAGCTTTCTTAATTGTCAAACCAGGGGCATATTTAACAAGTCCTCCTGTTTGAGTTTTAAAGCGATCATCCGCCAACTCAGCTATTACCTCATTATTTCCAATTTTACTTCCAGGGATAGTATTCAATCTATAACGAGTATCATCTTTTGCTTCAAGATTCCATATCTCACCTGAATGAGTCGACTCTTCTAGTAATTTAAAATCCTTTAAAGTCATCGACGTAGTTACTATTTGAACTTCCCGAGAGTCACCTATAGAATCTCTAAGTCTTACTTCTCCTCCAAACTCACTTGCCTGACTGGCTTCAGCTAAAACTTGTCCTTTATTAACAGAAACATTGCTTGAAACAACTGGCTTAGCATTTGGAGGTAAATTATATACATCGCCAGCCAAAACCCAAAGCCTACCAAGTCTTTGTGCTTTTAGAGTTATATTACCTTGCCTATCAGTAACCTCTTTGGGCTGAATAATTGTTTCATATCTTACTTGTCCAGCTAAATCACAAATCACATCTTTAGTAGCCTTTTCAACACTTTTCTGAACAGCTCCACTAGCAATCTGAGCAACCGTAACATCAATATCTATATCTTGATCATTATCTACAAAAAGTAGCGAACCATTTGGAATGTCAATCTTTTGAGGTTTGCCACCAGTTGCAGGAACAATGCTAAGGCTGAAATCAACTTCAGCCTGCTGAGCTTCAACACCATGTGGAGTTCTATAACCTCTAACGCGTGCTTTAGCACCAAATTGAACTTTTCCTGAAATAGTAGAACGAACCACGCCAGTTTCTGCTGTTGAGACACCTCCAGTGTGGAAAGTTCTCATTGTTAATTGAGTACCTGGCTCCCCTATAGATTGAGCTGCAACGATACCAACCGCTTCGCCTAAATCAACTAATTGATTATGCGCTAATGCCCAACCATAGCATTTGCGACAAACTGATCTAGTTGCTTCACATGTTAGAGGAGACCTAACACGAACAAATGTCATATTAGATTGTTCAAATTTCTTTGAAAGCTGAGGATCGATTGGTGTATCTCGTTCAGCTAAAACTTCTTGATCTGCATTAGTGACTTGTTCAGCAGTCAAGCGTCCAACAAGCCTATTTCCATACTTTCCATCCTCAGCACTTATTGAAATTGATCTTGTCGTACCACAATCCTCCTCTCTAACAATTACATCTTGAGCGACATCAACCAAACGTCTTGTTAAATATCCAGAGTCAGCAGTTCTTAAGGCAGTATCAACAAGACCTTTGCGTGCTCCGTAAGAAGAAATAACATATTCGGTAACTGTAAGACCTTCTCTAAAATTAGTTCTTATTGGTAAATCAATGATCTCACCCTGAGGATTAGCCATTAATCCTCTCATCCCAACAAGTTGACGAACCTGAGACATATTTCCCCTAGCCCCTGAATTAGCCATCATCCATACTGAATTCAAAGGATCGTTTTGATTAAAATTCTTTTTCACTGCATCAACCAATCGTTCATTGGTCTCTGTCCAAGTATCTATAACTTTTGTATGCCTTTCAACTTCCGTAATTTCTCCCAACCTATAACATTCTTCAGTAGCAGTTATTTGTTCTTCAGCCTGACCAAGTAAATCTTGCTTAGCCTCTGGAACCTTTAAATCTTCAACAGATATTGAAACTGCTGCCTGTGTTGCATACCTGAAACCAAGATCTTTCAAATTATCGGCCATAGCCGCAGTTGCAGCTGTTCCATGATTTTTAAATGCCCATGCAACTAAACTTTTCAGACCTTTCTTATCTACTACTTTATTCCTAAAAGGTGGAGGTGTTTTAGACAATCTTTCAACAACTTTCATTGCTGCAGCTTTTTTTGCTTTTGAACCTCTTTTTGTTTTTGATTTAGTAGAGGTTTTACGAGTTTTAGGAGATGAAGAAGTCATGATAAAAACTATTCAAGATAAAGGAAAGATTTGTACTAAGAAGTATTAGGTCGCTGCTACAGCATCGATAATTGTATGATTCATGACCACCCGACCAACTGTAGTCAAGATATAACGACTAATTAAACCGCCTTGTTCATCAAAGCGATCTCGTCGATAGGTCCATTCCTCAACACGAGTTCCATCTTTAAATGTCTCTGACTTAACTGGTTTCTGAAGCTCTTCATCGTCCTCAACTTCACCTGAGAATCTAACCCAAACCCAATCATGCAAATCTATTCTTTTATCTTCAAGAGCTTGAATCACGTCGTCAAGTGATGCATAGGTTTGTGCGTAATCTCCAAACTTAGGCTGATTTGCTTGTGGCTGAATAGCAGTAAGATAATAGGAGCCTAAAACCATATCTTGAGATGGAGTAACAATTGGATCACCAGTTGCAGGGGAAAGGATATTGTTACTCGCTAGCATTAGCATCCTTGCTTCTGTTTGAGCCTCAATCGCTAATGGCACATGAACGGCCATTTGATCTCCATCAAAATCAGCGTTAAAAGCTGGACATACTAATGGATGTAACTGTATCGCTCGGCCAGCAACTAATTTAGGCTCAAATGCTTGAATACCTAGTCGATGTAATGTAGGAGCACGGTTAAGAAGTATGGGGTGACCATCTATTACTTCCTGTAATACCTGCATTACTTCATCATCAGCTTTCTGAATCAACTTCTTTGCGGCTTTGATATTATTAACAATATTCTGGCGAATCAACCTATGAATTACAAAAGGTTGAAAAAGCTCTATTGCCATTTCTTTTGGCAATCCACATTGATGCATCTTCAACTTAGGGCCAACTACAATTACTGAACGACCAGAGTAATCAACTCTTTTTCCAAGAAGATTCTGACGGAATCTCCCTTGCTTACCCTCAATAATATCGCTTAGTGATTTCAAAGGACGATTATTTGCACCAACAACAGTTCTTCCCCTTCTACCGTTATCAATTAGCGCATCTACAGCCTCTTGTAACATCCTTTTTTCATTTCTAACTATTATCTCTGGAGCTAAAATTTCTTGAAGACGAGCAAGTCGGTTATTCCTATTAATGACTCTTCTATACAAGTCGTTTAAATCAGAAGTTGCAAATCTACCTCCATCTAATTGAACCATAGGTCTTAAATCAGGAGGTATTACAGGTATTGCATCTAAGACCATCCATTCTGGACTTGCACTAGTAGCAATAAAATTATCGATTACTCTTAGTCTTTTAATAAGCTTAGCCCTTTTTTGACCTTTGCTTGTTGCAATTTCTTCTCTCAATTGCTCGGCAACCTCTTTTAGATTTAAATCCTCAAGTAATTGCTTTAATGCCTCTGCACCTATTCCAACAATCGGTTCGTTCTCTATAGTTGAATCCTCGGCATAAATCTCATCTTCAATTTCAAGCCATTCATCTTCAGTTAATAACTGCTTATATTTAAGGTCCTTACTATCTCCAATATCTAAAACAACATAACAATTAAAATATACAATTTGCTCGACATCTCTAAGAGGCATATCTAATAAAATAGCTACGTAGCTAGGAATGCCTTTTAAATACCAAACATGCGATACAGGAGCTGCTAGTTTAATAAACCCCATTCTATGTCTTCTAACACGACTTTCTGTCACTTCGACGCCGCATCTTTCACAGACAATTCCACGATGTCTCACTCTTTTATATTTTCCACAATGACATTCCCAGTCTTTTGATGGGCCAAAAATCTTTTCACAAAATAATCCATCCATCTCTGGCTTCAAGGTTCGATAATTGATTGTTTCAGGCTTAGTAACTTCTCCTACAACCTGACCGTTTGGCAAAGTTCTTTGCCCCCATTCCATTACTCTTTCAGGCGAAGCTAATTTAATTTTGACGTAATCAAAATGATTTTCAGTGCGTAGATTGCTATTAGTCATGGGTAATAAAGTGTTTAGATGATTGTTCCGATAGAGTCAATTACTCCTCGTACTCTTTACCTAGAGATTCATAGGTAGGTCTACTTGGCGTACTCCTACGTGGATTTACATCTTGCATGAGATCAACTTCTTTTCCATCATCTGTATAAACTCCAATATCTAATCCCAATGACTGAAGTTCTCTCATTAGAACTTTGAAAGACTCTGGGGTTCCAGGCCTTGGTATTGGTTTACCTTTTACAATAGAATTAAGAGCTTCATTACGACCTTGCATGTCATCTGACTTGACAGTGAGAAGTTCTTGCAAAGTATATGCTGCTCCATAAGCTTCAAGTGCCCATACTTCCATTTCTCCCAATCTCTGTCCACCTTGCTGAGCCTTTCCACCTAGAGGTTGTTGAGTGACCAAAGAATATGGGCCTGTTGAACGAGCATGAATTTTGTCGTCAACTAAATGTACAAGTTTAAGGAAATGGGCATAGCCAACAGCAACTGGTTGATCAAAAGGCTCACCAGTACGACCATCGGTAAGAAGAAGCTTCCCAGGATCCTCAGGATTGTATACCCATGATTTACCTGGCTGCTTTGCAGCTTTTTTCAAATAAGATTGAACAGTCTGATTAGACATCTCTGGTCCATACATCTCATCAAAAGGCACAATTTTAACTCTACAATCCAAATTTGAAGCAGCCCAACCCATAAGAAGCTCAAATACTTGTCCTACATTCATTCGGCTTGGGACACCCAATGGATTAAGGCATATATCGACAGGTGTGCCATCGGGTAGATAAGGCATATCTTCTCTAGGAAGAATTCTACTAATGATCCCTTTGTTACCATGCCTACCTGCCATTTTATCGCCAACTTGAATCTTTCTCCGTTGCGCGACATAGACGCGAACAACCATGTTTGCACCTGGTGGCAACTCATCACCTTGTTCTCTTGTATAGATTCTTACATCAACTACCCTGCCTCTTTCAGTTGAAGGCACTCTAAGAGAGTTATCTCTGACATCTCTTGCTTTTTCTCCAAAAATAGCTCTTAAAAGTTTTTCCTCTGGTGGTTGATCTGATTCTCCTTTAGGAGTTACTTTCCCCACAAGAATATCTCCACTCTCCACAAAGGCTCCGATTCGAATAATTCCCATTTCATCCAAATTACCAAGACTTTCTTCTGATACATTTGGAATTTCCCTTGTTATTTCTTCAGGTCCTAGCTTTGTTTGACGAGCTTCTATTTCATATTTTTCTATATGGACTGAGGTATATAAATCATCTTTAACTAATCTTTCGCTAACTAGAATTGCATCTTCATAGTTGTATCCTTCCCATGGCATATATGCAATTAAGACATTTTGGCCAAGAGCTATTTCGCCTCCCTCACAAGCAGAACCATCAGCTAACACTTGGCCAACAATAACTGGATCACCATTAAAAACTATCGGCCTATGATTCAAGCAAGTATCTTGATTAGATCTCTGATATTTTTGCAAGTAGTGCGTATGATCATTCCCTTCATCGTCAGTAACTACAATTGCATTGGCATCAACATAAGTTACTGTTCCATTTACTTTTGAAATTGGAACCATGCCAGAATCTCTAGCAACTTGAGTTTCTAAACCAGTTCCAACTAATGGCCTTTCTGGACGCAAAAGAGGAACTGCTTGTCTTTGCATATTTGACCCCATCAAAGCTCTATTAGCATCATCATGTTCTAGAAATGGAATTAAGGATGCAGCTACAGAAATTACCTGCACAGGTGATAGTTGGACATAATCAACTTGTTCAGGAGATACCGTTTCAAAGTCTTGGCGATACCTAACAGGAACAAGTTCTGTTAAAATTTTCCCATCTTCGTCAGTAGCTACATCACCTGGGGCAACCCTGCACTCATCTTCTAAATCTGCAGATAAATAAATAGGATCACCTTCTTTTATCAAACGTCCATTTTCTACCTTCCAAAATGGTGTCTCAATAAAACCATATTCATTAACTCGTGCATGAGTTGCTAATGAATTAATAAGACCTGCATTTGGACCTTCAGGAGTTTCGATTGGACATAGCCTTCCATAGTGAGATGGATGAATATCCCTGACTGCAAATCCAGCCCTTTCACGAGTTAATCCTCCTGGTCCCAAGGCAGAGATTCGTCTTTTATGAGTTAATTCAGCTAATGGATTCGTTTGATCCATAAATTGACTTAATTGACTTGAACCAAAAAATTCTTTAATTGCTGCAACTAAAGGTTTTGGATTAACCAATTGAGCTGGAGTAAGAGAGTCGGTTTCACCAACTGTCATTCTCTCTTTAATTATTCTCTCAAGTCTATTTAACCCAACTCGGACTTGATTTTGTAAAAGCTCCCCAACTGACCTAACTCTCCTATTGCCTAGATGATCAATATCATCCAAAGTTGCTCCACCTACATCTAATTCTAAATTGATTAAATAATCCAAGGTAGACAGAACATCTTCATTTGTAAGTGTTCTTACATTGTCAGGGATCGTTAGGCGTAGCTTTTTATTTATTTTATATCTACCAACTCTTCCCAAGTCATAACGTTTTGGATCAAAAAATCTTGTTTGAAGCAACTGTTGACCACCACTCACTGATGGAGGCTCGCCTGGTCTTAACTTCTTATAAAGCTCTAATAAGGCCTGGTCTTCTGAGCTTATACCTTCTTCATTTGCCGCATCAATTGACTTTTGGTAAAATTCTGGATGGCGCAATTTATCTATTACATCATTATCAGATAAACCCATTGCCCTCATTAGGACATGAGCATTTATTTTTCTTGTTTTATCTACACGAACATGCAGCAAATCATTCTTATCTGTTTCAAACTTTAGCCATGCTCCACGATTAGGAATAACACTTGCATTGTACGTTCTTCTACCATTTTTATCTTGCTCATCTTTGAAATAAACTCCAG
>QCFD01000021.1 GCA_003278445.1 Prochlorococcus sp. AG-363-B05 | reverse complement strand
TTTCTTTCTATTAATTGGTGTATTTAGTGGACTTTGGATTGTATGGCCTCAGATTACAACGACCAAAGGCTGGGAATGCACAAAGAAAATTTATGAATCTTCCAATGAAGAATTGACAGATATAGAATCATTTGTTGAATCATTGCCTAATAAAATAAAATTAGGATTAGCAATTTCACCTAAAACATTGCTAAAGAGGGAAAACCTCACTCGTATAGAAAAAATGAGAATTCTCGGGGATACATGCTTCCGATAACCTAAATATAAAATATATGCTTATTGGCAATTAATAATTAACGATCAAATTATCAAAGCAACAACCTCCTTCAACTCATAGGAATGATTAATCATCATCTTCTGCGATTTCACGTATTTAGACACTTGAATTAATGACTTATTAATTTTTGTTTTTTGATAAACATTTTTCCTGTTTTTAATTTATATCGCATGCATTTGAAGTAGAAAGCAAGTGGTAAAGAGAACATTCGAAATTAATAAAAGAGCCATAAATGTTTTTCTAGAAAACGATTAACCAAGAATTGATTCCAACAACGAGTCTATATTTCTTTTAAATGCTCTGTTGCGTTGTTACTTGATAAAAATGATCTTTCATGAGCTTGTTAATTAAGGGGTGCTTAAGCCAAGACACTTGAAATGCAAGACAGAAAAAATGTGGTGTTCTTGCCATTACCTCGAGTAACCCAAATACTTATATGGTCCTATTTCATAAAAATTGACAAGAACATTCTCACTGATCTTCAAAACAAAGAATTTATTCATCAAATTCCTTACATTAATAATCATACAGATATAAATACCTATTATTGATTTATTCAAATTTTTCAAGAATCCAGATGTAGCAATCAACAAAACAACTGAGCGTTGTTCTACTACCTCACTCGAACAGGTTGAAGAGCACGAATCATCTTACCTCCACCGAAATCATCATCATCATCGGGAAGAGCTCTAGAAATAAGCTCTACTATAATTAATGCAGCCATAGGATAGAAGCACCAAAAAACAGCTTTCCAAATGGGAAATGAGTCGACTAGCTGAAGCTCAGACATATATTTGAAAATTGTTTGAATAAACATAACTCATCTAAAAATATTTAGTGTTACGGTTAGCACGAAGTTAATGTTTTTCTAATCGTTAGCTATGTAAAAAAAATCAGTTTATAACCCATCTGTTTTCCACAACCTTAAAGTCTCTAATAATTCAGTATTTTCAAAATAAAGCTTTTCAAATAAAAAAGACCCTAGGTATGGTGTCCTACGGGCCTGGGTGATGGGGACTTTATTTTTAACTGTTTTTTACGCAAATTGCAACCCCTACCATATCTGGTGTTAAAAAGATTAAAAAAACAGAAAAAAAATCCCATATCTGGAATCATCGACTTGCGTAATATGTATACAACGAGTAGTATTTTCGAAATGCTGGGTGATGGGGATCTCTCAGCACCTTACTTATCCCTCATATCTGAGGGTTTTTTTATGCCAAGAATATCTATCTATAATTTATTGATTAATTTAAACATCATTAATCATTGCAAGGTAGTTAAAATCTATAGTTTTTGTCAAATCTAAAAAATGGAACAAGCAACTGATTTAATTGGAAATCCTACAGCACTCTTAATTGAGAGAATCTTTTGGTTGTATTTAGGAGTATTTTTAGTACTTTCGCTAATAACATCACTCTTAAGAGGAGAAATAAATCAGAGACACAACAATACCAAATCTGTTTCTCCTGAAGAATTAAAAAATCTTGCTAAAAAAGCGATAAAAAAAAACTGTGATGTCAACTGATTTTAGTTATTAGATATCTTTATAGCCAAAAACAATTTTACTTATGGAAATTAGAGCAAGGACCGTACAAACAACTACCACTTATCAGATAACGAGCATATAAGCTTATATAAATCCTCAAAAAAAAAGATGAAATTTGTTCCTTACTTATTTATGGCTGCTGCAATCTTCTCAGAAGTTTCAACCATTGCTACTACACCCATCATTTAACTTATATTAAATCATTAAGTTTTCAGACCTAACACGTTTGGCCTAAAACGAGGTTAGATTATATATAATTGATTTGTATTCAAGTAAAAAATATTGAAAGCTTCTAAATTCATTTTTTATCTATTTTTAGTAACATCTACCTTTTTTTCTACTTTTACTTCTACATAAGCCAGCTTGGTAAACTCTGATATTATGGAAGATAACTCTAAGGGTATTGTTGAAGAATCAAATGAATATATAAATAGCTCAAAAACTACTAGAATAAAAGAGTTGGGAGACGATCAAGCATTTCCATTGCTCCAGCTTTTGCAATGAATTCAGGAAAGAATTGATAATCTGTTTAATTATTAATAGTTGTTATATACATAACAACTATTAATAATATCTAAACCTAAAAATACCATTAAACACACACACACAATGATTAACTAAACATTTAAATAATAGGAAATTATATTAATTATATTTATGAAGTTTTCAGTCTTTGAAATAAATCAATTAAGACATTGATAAGAATAAATAGTAATCGTATTTCTAAAAATTTTATTCATGTAGAAATGAGTCACGAGATAGTTTAAAATATCATTCAAACCTTTTTCTATTACTAATTTTCTTTCTTGTAAAAATAGAAAGATTGAAAAGTATATTGACGAAAAAGATCTTGAAATAAACTCCCTAGATATTTAAGATATATATGTGGATAGCTTTATTAAAATATGCCAGGAATGATTTGTCCTGTAGTGAAATAAGCACCAAACAAGGCGATCATGCCAATCATTGCCCAGCGACCATTAGTTTTCTCAGCCTCCTCAGGATAATTAGAGTAATTTTCTACTAGTTGAGGTTTAACTTGAGTGGCAAACATATTTTGCTTACCATATTCAGTAATGATCTGGCTTGAGGCAGAACTGTAAGCTGGGATTCCTATCGAATCAACTGATTGAGCTTCTGATTGATTATCAGATTGATCTATTGATTGAGCAGATACTGGGTTGCTAGAAGTCATTTATGAAACTAAAAAATGCCTGGAATGATTTGACCTGTTGTTGCGTAGGCTCCGAATGCAGCAATAAAACCTATCATTGCCATCCAACCATTAAACTTTTCTGCTTCAGGAGTCACGATAATAAACTCTAACAATGATAAGTAATGTAAAGGAAAAGTAAAGGAATGTAAAGGGGGTTCCCGTACAAAGCAAAATATCAAGGGTATTAGTTGAAGCAATATTTTTAATCCACAGTCCAAATAACAATCCCACTAAGTTTGTTTGAGTTGATTCAATTAGATCGATTTAATACAAGGTTAATTTTTTTTGTGCTCAATTGGAACTGTTGCTTTTCTTGATTGGAATACTTTCCAAAATACGTATCCAATTACAAAAAAACACAGAATTCTAGTAGGGCTTTAGCATCGAATCCACAACAAAAAACAAAAGGCTTATTTAACAGACGTTAATCATTGCTGGAACATATCTTTTATATGAGGTTGGGAAAGCACTTTTAGACAACAACGATGGTGATGATATGGGTGGTGGAATGATGATTCTTTCTGAACAAGCAGCTCAAGGATAAAAAACAAAAAACGTACCACAATCATTAGAAGTATTTGACGTCGATTTAAATATGTATAAAGGAAAATTGAAGATATAATTAGATCTCTATTAAAAACCAAATAATGATGAGGGAAGAAAATATTAAAAAAAATATAGACGAACTCTTGAAAGAACTTCAGAAGAAAACAGGCGTATCAGATGAGGAATTGGAAGAATTTAGAAAAATAATGGATATTGCAGATTATTCCCAAGGCCAAGAATAATTTCATTTCAAAGTCGTAATTAATGAAGAATTAGCCGAAACCTAATGCAAACCAAATATAAATTACTAAAAGGTTATACAAACGTTAAAAAAATGCAAATCCAATAGCTATCTGAAGTTTATAAAAGTATCCAAAATTGAAGATGAACACAAAATGATCAAGCTAGTAATAAAAATAGCTCTTGAAAATTTCACATTGGGAAAACGAGCATTTAAAAATAGTCAAGTTAAAAAAATCATGAAAGTCTTATTAGATTTTCAATAGAATAATCAGTGCTGGTGCAGACTTCCTTGTCTGTAATTTGAGCAAAAGCAATAACTAGAAGGCTTAGTGAACCAACTGCCAAAGAAATTGTTCTAATAGTGCTAACTTTCTTAGAGATTTTCTTACTCATATCAAAAAAACTTGATTAAAAAAAGAATACGATAACAATCCAGGCATAAAAAATTTTTCAGTAATACCTATAAGAAATATTTACATAAAAATTCTTACAAGAGATTCTGCACAGCGCTCAACTAATACAAAACTAGATTAGTATTAGCTAATTGAGCCTCAGAAACGTGAGAGATTACGCAAAAGAAAATTAATGCCTTTGGACTAAAATATATTTCATTGAGATAAGGCAAGTATTACAATATCAAAGATATAAAAATGAACTTGAGGAAAAAGACAACAAAATTTCGATTTCTTTTAATAACCTTTTTAATTACAACCCCTATTTATATTAGTCATTACAGAACTATATACAACGAATCAAGTGAGAGGGGTCAATTAAAAGTAGAAGTAATGTATTTAGATTGATTTGATATTCAAAAAATTTCATTCAACCTTTCAATTTAATTAAATGAGTAAAATCTAGATTAAAATAAAAAAACAGAAAAGTATAAATAGATGGAGGAAAGAATATGAGATGGCCACCGAATGCAGCATGGACCTCAGCGGTAAAAAGGGAAGGATATCGACATTTTGAAGTCAAAAGTTATGGAGGTAAAAAAGATGAACGGTGGGTAGAACTATTTCCAGTTAACAATAACGAAATCACCATAAAAGTACCATGGTCGGAATTAAAAACTTACTCAAAGTGGACAAGTGGATGGCTTCAGTTGCCAAAAGATGAAGATTGCGATGGTAACTAAATCTTTAGAGAAAATAAAAGATATATGTATCTAGTAATTATCCCTGCAAAGACGGCAGTGGTTTGTTCTTATATTTGTTGAACTTCTCTGGACAACCTTCTTTTTATACTGAGCTTTAGAAGGTTGTTTCATTAAAAAAAAATCGTCAGTGCCCCCCCCCAGAAGCCAATCAATTATCGCCCTTGGTAATTGATTGCTTGACGTTTATTAATCCTAAAATTTCTATTTGCATATTCGCTTTGTAGGACCGTACGACATTGGTTGGAAAACCCTAGAAATAATAAATTTAATTGAATAAGACATTTAAAAAAGGGCCTCAATAGGCCCTTTTTCTTTAATGATTCTTTTTGGAAGCTTCTGGAAATGGCGGCCTGGGGCCAAGTTTCTAGTTGTAAGGCTTCTTACTCCGTTAGGGCACCTAAACGATGCAGAGGAGTTTCGACTGAATTGACGCACCTAAATCATTGATCCTTGTCGCATCAGACGAATAGCCTACTAATTAATTGAGAATGTTGGAGCAGGAACCAGAATTCAGTTCGCTTCTCTTAAATACTCAGGTGGAGTGTCGACCATCAATGGTGCCTCTGAGCTCAATAAACATATACTTGCTCTGTTTGGCCCTCAACGCAATCAGCCTTAATGCCCATTGCATTTCACCTCCACCTGATTAAAAATAGTAAGTTTGGGGTCTCGCTAAGATCAAAACACAAATCAGAAAAATGAATCAGTCTCCAGAGAAAGAAAAAGGAATGAGCTTTATTAAAAAAGCTGGTAAATGGGCGCCATTGATCGGAGGGGGATGGATTGTACTGAATATTGTTGTTCCATTAGCTCTAATTCGTATTCCAGCAGTCCAAAAATACTTAGTTGTACTGGAGGACAAACTCCCTTTTGATATTCCAGGTATTGGTTAGATGGCAACAGAGCTCATTTGTTTTTTCTTGCTTGGTATTGCAGCACTGCTTCTAAATGTTGGACTCGACGCTCAAGTTCTTCCACTCTTTTGGCTAATTCTTCCATTAGTAATCAAATTCAGTTTCGACAATCTAATCAGAAAGAAAGTTCTCCTCATCAACAAAAATACAAAATAGAGACTAAGGTCGTGAAAAATTAACCATAAAACTTTGAACGAGTTACAAGCATTAAATCTATCAGGAGCATAAGCTGCATTTTCTATCACCTGTCTATTTTTTGTTTTTGGCGATGACGATGATGATGATGGGGGAATGATGAGAGCTGTCAGACAAAATGCAGATTAAAATCAGTTACGAATAAAAATGAAAAAAGCCTCAAGTTAAAGAAGATAATCAAAAAGTTATTTTTACAAGTCCTAAAGCTAATCAATCTTCTGATCATGCATTACCCTAAGTAATGAGAGCATATGTATATGAAAAATTTTCTAATCAAATTAGTTTTATTCGTATTCATTGTTTTATCTGGATTGAATAGTGCTGAGGCTGTAATACAAGGCTGGGTTCCACCTGAGGATTATGGAGAAGGTGACTCATATGAAATGGGAATGGAATCCGAGGAAGACACGGTAGAAATGGACTCAGAAAGTGAAGAGTTGAGTATGAAAGATATTTTTGGGGATGAACAAGTTTTTCCTTTTCCACCTGGATTAGGCAATTAATCAAAAGACAAACATTGCTTTAGTAAGGTAGATACAGATAAACATCTAACTTTTAAGTTTGTTGAACTAATGGCAGCAATAAAAAAAGACTCAGAGCCTCTTGATAACTTATCCAGCCAAGAAATAGAGGATATTGTCAGATCAAATGAAATCTTGGATCAAGAAAAAGAAAGATTAATCAAAGAAGAAGAAATAGAGGCACAAAGATTCTCAAAGACAAAATCCACAAAAAGATTGCTTAGACGATTAAGAAGGTCTCCACTTGAAGTGATAAATCGATCACTCTTTTTTGTATTCATTGGTAGTTTTATTTTTTCCTTTATCTCTGTTTACACAATCAATAAATTGTGGTTTGTCTTTTATGTCATCAGTGCCTTCTCATGTGTTTTATACACTCCAAATAGACAAGCCCTCAAGGAAATAATTGCAGCATGGCCAAACATCGAAGATCTTTTAAAAAAAAGAAGCCAATGGAAATAAATTATCGAAACTTATAGGCTTTTGATTTGAAAATTATTTTTTGTGGTAAGTCTGATCTATCCTAAATTCATAGTTGATTATAAGGTAATGGATAAAAAAGGAGCCAAAGGGTACTGGATATCAACAGCAAAGGTTATTAATCAAGAATTATTTGATGAATATGTCGCAAAAGTTAGGCCATGGCTCAAAGAAAATGGTGGGGAGGTCTTTGCGAAAGATACAGACCCAATAGGAAAAGAAAAAACTGAAGATTCAAACCTAGCCGTCATTTGTGAATTCCCCTCAATGCGAATAGCAGTAGAAGCTTATGAATCCAGTGAATATCAAGAGCTATCAAAGCTACGTACAGCCGCGACAGTTAATTCTACTTTCACAATCATGGAGGGAATGGACGAGGCTACAAAACTTAGAAGAGCAATGGGAATGTAGATAATGGCATCAGCCACTTCACCATTCATTTCACATGGATGGATGAATTGAACTAATTCCTTACCGCATTAAAACTCAAGGAGGCATATTTTGATGAGTACTCAAAATAGAAGTGACGATCCAGAACTAGTCAGGAAAAACCTTGAATTAATTATTAGTTCGAACAATTACCAATTAGCCCATGAAGATAGAGAGTTACTCAATAGTGATGAAATGAGAGGAGTGCGAATGCTTCTAGAAATTAATAAACCAGAAAAAATCCTAGAAGAACAAAATATTTTATCAACAATCATCGTCTTTGGAGGAGCGAGCCTTACCGATAAAAGCTCTATAAATAACAGACTTGAACTAGCGAAGAACTCTCTCACCAAAGATCCGAGCTCATCTGATTTACAGAGAGAAATAACACGTCTAAAGAATTTACAATCGATATCTCATTACTACGATTCGGCCAGAGAATTCGCAAAGATTGTCTCCAGACAAAACCAAAAACAACACTGCAATTCACATGTAATTGTCACTGGTGGCGGCCCAGGGATTATGGAGGCTGCCAACAGAGGCGCTTTTGATGCCGACTGTAAATCCATAGGTTTAAATATAAGTCTCCCAAACGAACAACATCCCAATGCTTATATAACTCCTGGGCTTTGCTTCAAATTTAATTATTTCGCCTTACGAAAATTTCATTTTGTGATGCGATCAGTTGCAGCTGTCTTTTTCCCTGGGGGATTTGGAACATTTGATGAACTCTTTGAATTACTAACTCTTCGTCAAACAGGAATGAAAACACAAATCCCAATTATTCTATTTGGTCGAGATTATTGGTCGAAAGTGATCAACTTTCAATTTCTTTCAGACCATGGACTTATCTCAGATGAGCACATGAATCTCTTTCAATACGCCGATAGTGCTTCAGAAGCATGGGACATTATCAAACAATAAACGTATTATCTGATAATGGATTGGAAAACATCACTAGATTGGTATTGTTCAGGCAACATTCTCGAGGAAGAGGATATTGAGCTTTTAGAAAAACATTATCAACAGGTAATCAAAGAAATCGATACGAATCTCTCCCTTGAACTAGCTCCAAAACATATTTGTAACCAAACCAATATTCCAGAGGGAAGTTCTTGGTTTACAGCAGTAGCAGTTGTACTTGATCGATTAAATCCTGTTAAGACTGGCAAGCCAAGAAGTTTAATCGTTGATCAATTAAGAAGAAAGCAAAGCAGTTAAGCCCTCTTTATACAAAAGAGTTGAACATAAAAGACCCGATGCCCAACAAAGTCCTCTAGCAGGAGGAATATCGCCAACATAAGCACCGATATAGATAAACCTCACAATTGGGTGAACCCACGCAGCTATTACGGCTACAGGAGAGACAACACCAGCAATAAGACATAGCAGACATGAAGGAGCGTGAAGAGTTATGCTCTCCCAGCAATTTTGATGACACCAAACAGCTCTTTTACCAAAATCGGGGAGCTCGTCAAACAAAGCCCTTGGAGCACTCATATTCTCAGCAGAATATCCAGCTTTGACTCGGCCATAAGTTAGTGGCCCAATTGAAAGCAAAACAACAACGACAGACAGGCAAAGGCTCCAAGCAAAAGCTGTTTCCATGGAATAAAAAATGATATCTCGAGCCTAAGTGAGGCAGAGTCAAAATGAGGATTAAAGGTTGGGTTTCACCTGATAAGCCTAAAAGTTCAACAAATATAAGAACAAACCACTGCCGTCCTTGTAGGGATTTTTACTTAATGTCTAAGTTTTTGTGACATATTTATTTTATTTCATACTTTTAATAGAAGAACTTAAGCTGGAAACTTTTTTGATTTTATTTTCATATTGATTTTACAGAGAAGTAAATATTCCTACCGGTTTTTTCGGTCTCTAAAGCAAATAACGTGTTGTTAAATTTACATCGATTTAACATAATACGATGTCTAAGGAATCTTACCAAGATCAAAAGAATTAGTGGAGAAGAATTAAGAGACCTATTATTTGATTTGAATAATGTTTTTGATCTGGTTACCGTTACATGTAGGAATGATTGTTGTTTGACTTCAACTGATTGTTAAGTTTCTAATTATTGCTGTTATCTTATAGTTGTATTTCGATTTTTTATTCTAAATTTATATAAAAACATTTTTATTATGAGTCATTTTTGGGCGACATATATAGATTTAATCCAAAGTATTGGCTTTACATCGCTTCTTGTCATAGTTATTTTTATCACAAGAAAATTATTTTTAGACAATAAAAAAGATTTTTACATTAATGCTGTAAAGATAGAAGTTGATGATTAAATTTTTTGCTAGAACATAAAAAAATAGAAAAATGCCAAAAGCTTTTGAGGAATTTAAATTCTCTGATGATCAGAGAAAAGGAGCAGTGTCTATATTTTGGGAAAACGTTCATCTTGCGGCTAAGGCCTTAAAAGAAGAAACGAATTGCCCAAACGAGATTATTGCTAGTGGATTACGAGCGGTTGCGGCTGAATGGGATTGATAATTCGTGTGGTTAAAAATACGGAAAACCTTAACTAAGATCTTCCTTCTTTTTATCATTTGAGTTTGATTTATTTCTTTCTTCTTCTTTATTAAATTGTTTCATGGCTTTACTGCCAATTGCATCTTCTATTAATTCAAAAAACCATGTTTTAAGAGGATTCCCCATTTTTAATCAATTAGAATGTTTGTGAATAACCAGATAGCAACAATAAGCATAGCTGCTCTCCCGTGAATAACTTCTGATCTGCTTAGACGAGCAAAGATAGTCATTATTACTATGCTGTTATCTATTTTATATCAGTACATGTTTGAGAATGCATGGGTAATTACTGGGACTTTTTTTGTTTTTTTTTTTTTTTTGATTTTAGACTTTTATTAAATGCTATTGAATTGTTATTTTCTTTTAACTTCTAACACTTTGCACTTTTTCGTTGAATAATTGCTTTTTATCTGTACGAGTATTTATTTTTAATGTTGTGTAAATACGTGGAGCACCTTTGCTATGAACGACTTCATGGCAACTTTTTACACATTCAAAAACTTGATCCCATTCCCCTTCAACTGCAGTACCATTTGGACCAAGCTCGTAATTGAGCTTATGGTCCTCAATAATTGATATGCAAGCTTTTATGTAAGGAGATAATGAGACGCCTACCCCTATTGGTACCAAACAAAGATCTAAACTTACCCACATTTCAATTTAGAGATAAACGTTTTTTTAATTCTAGCGACTTATTATTTTGTCAATTCTTCTCCTTCTCTAATAGCTTTTGAACTTCGATATTACTTTGATGTCGGTTATTACTCATATTTTATCCTTAATTTTTACTCTCCTAATCTGTTGATTTATTAGTATCTCCAAAACATTAATGGTTATGCATAACAATCAAATTCAAGTTCTTCCAATTTTTATTGTTACTTTTGCAATTTTAATCAGCGGTTTTACTGTTTTGTTTGCATGAATCGTCGCATTTTAATATTCTGTTAGATTAAGAGTCCAGTTCAAATATTCATCAATGAATTTTGTCACAATTGCGATTATCACATTGATTTCTACAGTGTCTATTTATATTATTTTTCTTGTGATTGGGTTAGGGGGTATTACAAAAAACCTCAAAGCTCAAGGTCTTCATCAAAAATCAAAAATCTAATACTTGCTCCATTAAAAAAATGATTCATTAATTTTCTTTTAGTATCTTGCTAATCCAACATTATTAGCCTCTGCCTTTTTGGCAAGTACCTATCAAAGTTCTATATCTTTGAGGTGATTCAACTTTATATGTTCCATGAGTTCCATTAACCTTATAGATTGTTTTTATTCTGTTTCTATTGTCTCTGTGCGTAATAGTGTATGAATTACGTCTAATCAAAGTTCTTCCTTCTTTTTCTATGCCATTGTCGAAAATCTTAGATTTTAATCCATCAAGATTAATTGTTAGATAGCTTGTTTCCCAATCTGGTTTAATTAGTTCGCCTCTATTTATTTCATATTTAGCAATACATGTTAGAAAGAGTTGTTCCGATCTGGCTTGAGGAAGCATTAGCAAGTGTAGTCCTGATATCAATAGCAATATTGAACGAAAATTCTTAATGTGAATTGAGTTTTTTAAATAATTGATATTACGCAATGAATTTCTAATATCTGCATTCATATATTTTTTTAAATTTAGCTTTACAAGATTTTAATATAAAACCCTATTTTGTAGTTGTTTGTTTAGTTACTAACAATTTTTTGTTATCCATTAAGATTCTCATTGAAAATAAATTAATCTTTCTTTCCTTTTAAAATCATTGTTAATGGTACACCTAAAGTAAAAAGTATACCAATGGTTAGGATGACCAAACCAGTTGGGGAGAACATGTCAACTCCTCCAATCACCTGAGATAATTCATGGCTTGTAGTAAAGATCACTAATTTATGGCATAGCCCCAATGTATTGATAGATTATTTTCACCAAGACACTTTTGCAATTTTCTTGAATTAATTTTCAATACTATTCCGTTTGTTGGATAACGGTTAAATAATTTTCCTTCTTTCCAACATTGGAGATAGATATCAATATCAGATATAAAGTTAGTAAATTGAGTTTGAGGAATTTCAAAATTTAGATTTTTTAATTCTTTAAGAGCTTGGAACTGATTAATTTTGCAATTAAATATTTGAAAAGCACAAAATCTCATACCATTCAGTTCTTTTCGTCTCTTTTGAAATACTAAAAATTCTGGTTCATCGCTTTTATAAGATGTATCATCTTCATCGAATAAAATTCCACGTATTTCTATTATATTTTTAATAGGTAAGGCTTTAGGTATACTTTTTATAGAAATTATTTTTTCTGTTATATCTTCACTATTTTTATTGATTGCCTTTTTTATTTTCCCATCTATATATTGAATAGCAATGCTAATGCCAATGATTTTTGGTTCTAAAATTATTCTTGTATTAGGAAGAAGTGTTTCTAGCCATTCTCTAAAATTACCTTGGCCCAATGATAAGAAAGCTTTTTTTCCCGATTTGTAGTTAAATATTGATTTTTCGGGAGATATTCTCTCAAGATTTCTTATAAGATGATCTAATGTTGCTTTGTCTTTTTTCATTCTTGACACCTACACATAATCAAATATGTTTTCTTTTTTAAATTATAGGAATTTTAATATGCAAACATTTAATTTTTTCTGATTAGATATGAGTCGATATTATTGCCCTTTTTGCTCTTCTAGCTATCAAATTCATAAGACTAGGAGTGATGGCGTATTGATTTGCGGTCAGTGCGAAGATCCATTAATTAAAAGACCGTTTATTACTTTAAAAACAATCTTTGGATTTGTTGCCGCATTTGCTTTCTTAGCTCCCTTATTGATAATGATTGTTATTGTTCTTAATGACTTTAGGAGGGAAAAGCCTCCAAATAATTCTGAATTAGCTGTTTTATTAGGTATACCAAAAGAATGGATAACACATATTTAGACGAGCGACTCAATTTTCCTTCAACCACAAGGAATAGAGAAGCCATTGCTCAAGTTTTGAGTAACTACATTTCTGCTAATGGTCTATTTTTGGAAATAGCTAGTGGAAGTGGAGAACACGGTGTATTCTTTCAAAAAACTTTTCCATCAATCATTTGGCAAACAAGCGATCCTGAATTTATACATAGAAAAAGTATTATTTCATGGATTAATTATCTGGGATTATCCTCGAAAATGCCTGAACCGCTTGATATTGATGTAGAAAAAAGACCTTGGCCAATAACTAATAGTCTTTCATCTTTAATTAAAGGAATCGTGTGTATAAACATGATTCATATTTCACCATGGAGTTGCACAAAAGCTATGTTTGAAGAATCAAAATGTTATTTGGAGCAAAATCATTTTTTGATGCTATATGGTCCCTTTTTAATGAAGGAAAAACAGACTTCTGAAAGTAATATGAATTTTGATCAATCCTTAAAATTACAAAATCCGCAGTGGGGGCTTCGCCACCTAGATCAAGTTAATAAAATTGCATTTAAAAATGGATTTAAACTAGACAAAGTCATAGAGATGCCAGCCAATAATGTTTCAGTTATATATCGCTTAAGTTGAATTCCCTATCTCTTTGTCTTTTTTTTTTAATTTTAATAATAGGCAACGTAAGGTAGCAGAATAGATTTAATATGCCTTTTTGATGTGGATTTTTCAGGTCCCGATGCAGTTGATAAAGCTATCCAAGCTGGATTAGATCTTGATGGAAGTCCTATTCCTTCAGAAATGCTAATTCTCTATAGAGAGGTCATGGATAAAGAAAATTCTCGAAAAAGGAGCGGAGTTAAAAAATCAATGCGAAATCGCATTGTTAAAACTGGTTCAAAGCATTTTGATCAAGATACTCTTAATGCTCGCTTAATTAAGGCCGGTTGGGATGGACTAAGACCGAAGGAAATTGAATTCTTTTTTAATTAAAGGATTAGCACAGTAAAAGTGAATTCAGTGTGACACTTGTGTCGCTCCCATCTCTTTAATCTATGACTACTTATATAATATTTTTATGACTTTTATCATCATAAAAGGATGATGACGTTGGTATTTATATGTTTTTTCATAAATCCTATACATGATTATTCAATACTGAGGCAATCCGAACACTCGTAAACTTTACATGCGTTAACAATTGGTTAATATTTGTTCATGCAAATAATCACTTTATTATGACTCCAAAAGCAGAAAAGTTTAATGGTTGGGCCGCAATGCTTGGCTTTGTTGCGGCTTTCGGAGCCTACGC
>QCFD01000020.1 GCA_003278445.1 Prochlorococcus sp. AG-363-B05 | reverse complement strand
GGGAAGAGATTCTCTGCTGAGGAGAAATGTTTGTAACCCTTGAAAAATATTTGCTATGACCATATAGAGAAGAACACCAGCAGGTAAAGGGAAGAATAAAAACATTCCAGTTATCATTACAGGTGTGATTTTATTTGCAGTTGATTGTTGTTTATTCACAGGCATTCCTCTTCCTGAAAGTACTTGAGAAATGACAAGTGTTAAACCAAAACTTGCTACTAGGATTGCAATATCCCAATGGATAGAGCCATCTACATAGAAGCCAACATTACCCAAAGCTTTAATAAACAAGAAACCGCTTTTAGCTGCCAAACCAGGAATCTTTGCCTCTACTGTTGCATCACCAGGGAGAATTGCATTTACAGTCCCATCAGAGGATACTTTTACAATTTCTTCACCTTTAGTGACTTTCCAAGTAGGAGAGAATTTTGGTCCATCTTCATATTTCTTTAATTCATTGATGTATGGGTCTCCATTCATCGTTTGTAAATTTATTTTTACTGATTCTCCTGAACCGATTTTTGTACCACCTGGAAGAGTTGCAATTACAGGGAAATGATTTTTCTCAGTTATAAATATTGAATGCTTAGCAGTCTTGAAGGGTTTTGGCTCTACAGCAGCTATTTGGTCTGATGGAAGTACCTTGAGATTAACTAAATAAGGTACATCAGCAAAAGGTGAACCCCTCAAAGTTGCGAATAATGCAAATAAGATGGGCATCTGAACAAGTAAGGGTAGACATCCAGCTAGGGGACTACCGAATTCGCCCATTAATTTTCCTAATTCTTCTTGTTGCTTTTGAGGATTGCTTGCATAGCGACTTTTGATTTCAGCCTGTCTTTTTTGCATAACAGGTTGAGCTATCTTCATTCTTCTTGCGCTTCTTATAGAGCCTGCGCTGAGAGGAAAGAGTGCTAAGCGGATAACTATGGTTAATGCGACAATCGCTAGTCCATAACTTGGAACTAATCCGTAGAAAAAATCTAGGATCGGGATAAGTAGATTGTCTGAGATGAACCCGATCACGGTTTTAGGTGTAGAAAGATTGAGGTTGTTAAGCCAGTTTGCCTTAGAAGATGTGTTCTTGTCTCACATATATGTGAGGGCTCATTAGTTTGAAAAACCTTGAACATCTTTATCTAGCTTATTAGAAGGGGATTTTTCTATTTTTTCTAAAATATAAGCTTCGGTCTCCCTAAAATTTGGAATTGATCTGATCTCAAGACGAGCTCCATCTTTTAAGACTAAAACCATATCCCCATAAGATCCTAAGCCTCTTGGGATGGCTCGGATCTCAGATATTTGACTATAAACAACTTGAGTCTTATCACGGCCAAGCCATCCACCAGTAACAGATATTCTACGAGAAGTTATTTTGTATCTAACCCACAAAGCTCTTACTATTGCCCCGAAAGTAAAAGGAAGTCCAATTAATGTTATTCCTGCCATCAAATTTATTATTAGATCTCCACTTGCAGGCCCACCCTCGTAAAAAATATCTTCCTTGGTAATAAGTGTCATTTTATTATTCCAGCCTTGATAAGTAGTTTGTCACATTCGTTAAGTAGATTGTTATTGGAATGTTGCATAGAGGTTGGCTTTAAAGAGAAAAAAGCCCAAATTTCATTATCAGTTTTTACATTAGAAAGTTTGAAGGAAAGATGTTGGTGGAATAACCGTCGAAGTTTGTTTCTGGTAACTGATTTCTTACTAACTTTATTGCTTATGGATATCGCGCATTTTATTGTGGGACTAAGCTGAGTTTTAATTCCTTTAGCTAGAAGCTTTGTATTTCCTTTCGTAACCCTTAGAACCATTGATGAACTATAGAACCTTGAGCCTTCTTTATAAATGAAGTCAAAACATCTATGACCTTTGAGTCTCATGTGTTTTGGCAAAACCATATTTGAATCATTGGTTAAAAGTATTACAAGTATCTTTAAGTGTTATCTAAACGGTTAAACGTGCCCTACCACGTTTTCTACGAGTCCTTATAACTCTTCTTCCAGTATGAGATCTCATCCTTACTCTGAAACCAGAAACTCTTTTCCTTTTCCTGCTGGTTCCGCCAAAAGTTCTTTTTGTCATTTCTATTTATGATTGTTTTTAAACTAGATATATAAGTTAATTTATCAGTTCATTGAACGCTTATGTTCCAGGTACCTAAATATGTTGAGATAGGAATTTCTCCAGGTTGTTGAGACTGAGCAAGAGCCTGAAACTGAAACATACCTTTTTTCCTAGGATTGAAGATTTTCATTACTACTGCATAACTATCTTTGTTAAGTGGAATCGGCCTTTTGGGGAATATTTCAATAGTAGTTTGTTTATCATTAACTTCTATCACAGATGGAAAGTTCTCTAAACAACTAGTTCTTCCTGAATATCCACCCACTCTTACTTTGCAGAGACTTAATCTTTCAGGTTTAATCTTTGCTTCAAAATAATCAGGTACTTTAATAGTTAACTTTATAATGTTTTCTTTTCTTTCTTTACCTCTAAGGAAAAAATAATAAGTAGCTCTATCAAGGCTATCAGAAGAGGTTTGATAGTATTTAAGTCGTCTATATCCTGGTTCTGGATCCCATTGGATTTCAAAAAACCCCGGAGATGCTGAAGACTTTGGAGCTAATGAAGAAGCTCCTATTCCAATCAAGAAAGCTGAAAACCCAATAAAAAAAACTTTTTTTATTGTTGATAATTTTTGTTTCTTGAACATAACTTAAATTTTCTTGGAATTTTGATCACTTGAAGATGTTCAAGTGAATTTGCATGAACTTTTTTATTAATATAATCGGTTGTGGTGAAAATCTTGAGTTATCGATCTGGGCGCAAATTTCTTGCCTTGTTTAGATAGGGATTTTGAGGCGGTTGTTCATTAGGCAAAGAAACATAAGCAAGTAGACGGATACATTTGGGTAAATCGCCTTTAACAATCATTTGCTGGCAGTCTAAAAGTGCAATGTTTTCCCACCCTGATTTTCTTCTAGCAATTGAAGCTGGGAAACAAGCATCCAAGTCAGTTGTAACTGAGAATGTAACAGAAATAATTTGATCTGGGATCAAATTATTTCTGGAGACTAGTTCAGACAGCAATTCCTCTACTGCCAAGGTGATGGACTCAACAGAATTGTGATCAGAAGTAGTAGCACCTCTCAAAGCACAAAGATAGTGAAATTCATTTTGAAGTCTCATAACTTATGGCTTATAAAGCCAAAGAATTTGTCCATTTCCCTCCAACTCTAAATTTAAGGCATTTAAAAGATTATGAATTAATTTTCCACCTGGAAAGATTCCTAAAAATTTCTTTTTGCTTTTACCAAATGTAATTGGTTTTGTTTTTTCATCTAGTTTTGCAATTTTTATAGCAAGTAATTTTGCATCATTTTCATCGCCAATTTCATCTACCAGGCCAAATTCTTTAGCTTGTTCACCAGTAAAAACTCTTCCATCTGCAAAACTCTTTACAACTTCTGGTGTTAAATTCCTTCCTTTTGCAACTGCTAAAACAAATTGCTCATAACTGCTGTCAATTAAAGATTGAAGTAGAGCTCTTTCTTCATTAGATAAAGAGCGATCAGGAGAAAGGATATCTTTGTAAATTCCACTTTTTACAGTCTCAAATTTAATACCAACTTTTTCTAATAATTTGGAAAGGTTGTTTCCCCTTAAAATCACTCCGATAGATCCTGTTATTGTTCCTGGATTGGCAACAATTCTTTCAGCTCCTACTCCTATGTAGACCCCTCCAGAGGCTGAGATATTGCCAAAACTGGCTACAACATGACAACCTTTCTCTCTTAGTCTTAAGAGGGCTCCATGGATTTCTTGGCTATCACCAACTGTTCCTCCAGGACTATCAATGCGAAGTAATAGTGCTGGAAACTCCCTTTCCTCAATTTGCTTTAATGCTTTGAGAACATTTTTTCGAGTTTCTGCATTGATAGGACCTTCAATACAGATTCGTGCCATCCTTTTTTTGGATTTACGGCTCAAGGGCCAAATCATTCAAATTATGCATAACTTTATTGATCTTAAAAAGGAGATTGCTTTCTGACCTTATGTTTGTCATTTGGAATTGGTTTTTGATGATTTTGCCTTTCGCTCTTTGGGGTACCTCAATGGCGGCTATGGCACCTTTGGTTAAAGAAGCTGGACCCGAGATTGTTGCGTCACTAAGGCTTTTGCCTGCTGGCTTGGTCGTTTTAGCTTCAGTTCCTTTTTTGAAGAGGAGTTGGAATATTTCAAAAGATGATTTGGTGTGGTTTTTTATATTTACTCTTATTGACGCAACTCTATTTCAGATTTTTCTTGCTAAAGGCCTAATGGAAACAGGCGCAGGATTAGGTTCTGTTCTTATAGATTCCCAACCTTTGATGGTTGCTTTATTAGCAAGGATTTTATTTGGAGATGCAATAAATCCAATTGGATGGATTGGCTTGGTTCTTGGCTTGGTAGGAATTATTTGTCTTGGTGTACCCACTGAATTGCTTGGTAATTGGTTCTTACTTGGAAAATTTGAATCAGGCAGTGATTTTTTAAGCCATGGTGAAATTTGGATGATATGCGCAGCAACTTCTATGGCTTTTGGAACAGTGCTTATTCGATTTGCTTGCAAAAATAGTGACCCTGTTGCAGTAACAGGATGGCATATGGTTTTAGGAAGCATTCCCCTTCTCATTTGGCATGTGTTTGATAAAAATTGGCCTTTAGTTCCTGAATGGTCGGTTTTTGAATGGACTTTAATGTCTTATTCAAGTTTGTTTGGAAGCGCTCTAGCTTATGGTTTGTTTTTTTGGTTTGCTAGTAGTAAAGAGTTAACAAGCTTTAGTACTCTCGCATTCCTAACTCCTGTTTTTGCTTTGATTAGTGGTGGAATTTGGTTGGGTGAGAGACTATTTTTCCTACAGTGGATTGGAGTATCTTTAGTTTTGATTTCTGTATTATTTGTTAGCCAAAGGGGAAGATTTTGGGGAGTTGAAAGTAATAAAGAATTAATAGAAGAGGCTTGAAAAAAGTGATGAATAATAAATTAAAACTTGTTTTTGTAAGTACACCTATAGGCTATTTAGGAAGTGGAAGAGGTGGAGGCGTTGAACTTACTATTATTTCTCTCATAAAAGGATTGATATTTTTAGGTCATAAAATTATCTTGGTTGCACCTAAAGGATCAAAAGTATTCTTAGAAAGTAGAAACCTTGAAATAATATTAGTTGATGGAATTGATCAACCAAGTTGGCAACATCAAAAGAAAACAGATCCAGTTACCATTCCCTCTAATAGTGTTTTACCAAAACTATGGGAAACAGTAATGGACTTAGAAAATGAATATGACGCTGTTATTAACTTTGCATATGATTGGCTTCCATTATGGTTAACAAAAACCAAAGGAATTAAAATATTTCATTTGATTAGTATGGGAGCTGAATCAAACGTAATGAAAGAAATAATTAGTGAAATAAGCCATTTATTTCCTCTTCAATTAGCTTTTCATACTTATATTCAGTCCAAAGACTATTCCTTAAAAACTGATCCAATTATAGTAGGAAATGGTTTTGACAAAGAAAATTATTTTTTCAATGAAAATAAGAATGGACCCTTAGGATGGGCTGGAAGAATTGCTCCAGAAAAAGGATTAGAAGATGCAGTTAAAATTGCAAGTGAATTAGGTGAAAAATTATTAGTTTGGGGACTTATAGAGGACAAAGAATATGCATCAAATATTGAGAATATTTTTACTAAAGCAATTATAGAATGGAAAGGATTTCTTCCAACGAGTCAGTTTCAAGAGCAACTAGGACATTGCAGAGCTTTTATAAATACACCTAAATGGAATGAGGCCTACGGCAACGTAATTGTTGAGGCATTAGCTTGTGGCGTCCCTGTAATTGCATATGATCTCGGTGGACCTGGTGAACTGATTAAAGATGGATTAAATGGTTTTTTGGTGCAGCCAAATGATTTTAAAGGAATGATAAAAGCAACAAAATCGGTTTCAAAAATTAAAAGAAGAAATTGTAGAGATTGGTTTGAAAAGAATGCTACTAACAAAGTTTTTGCAAAACGAGTTGAGAATTGGATTAATAAAGGCTTAAATAAAAATATCTCTGAAGACTTTCAAAATTAATTGACAGGTTTAACGAAGTCATTTGTACCAACTCTTAAACAAAGAAGACGAGGTCTTTTTTTAATCTTATTAATTGGGCTAGTAATTTTCACTTGGGGATTGGGTTCAACAGGCCTCGTTGACGAGACGCCACCTCTTTTTGCTGCCGCAAGTAGAGCAATGGTAGAAACTGGTAATTGGTTAACACCTCAAGTAAATGGATTACCTCGCTTTGATAAGCCTCCTTTGGTTTATTGGTTGATGGGGATAGGATTTTCAATTCCAGGTAATGATTTTTGGGACCCTTTAGGAACCTGGGCTGCCAGACTTCCTTCTGCATTATCAATAATTTTTTTAATGCTTGTTTTAGGGGACACAATGATGAGATATCCCCAAGAAGAAAATTTTTTCAATAGAAGAACGGCAATTTTAGCTTCTCTTACATTTGCATTCTCGCCGTTAGTAATTATTTGGGGAAGAGTTGCGGTAAGTGATGCATTACTTTGCAGCACTCTTGGAATTTGTTTGCTTTTTCAATGGAGAAGATATGCCAATCCAGATAAAGAAGTTTGGTGGTTATCTTGGGTCTTTTTGTCATTGGCAGTTTTAACCAAAGGTCCTGTCGCCTTGGTCTTGTCTGGGTTGATAATTCTCAGCTTTGCTTTATTTCAAAGTGACTTTCCTAGGATTTTAAGAATCTTGAGAGTAATACCAGGCCTAAGTATTGTTTTTATTATTAGTTTTCCTTGGTTTTTAATTGAATTATTAATAGAGGGTAAACCTTTTTTAGAAAGCTTTTTTGGTTATCACAATCTTCAGAGATTTACTTCAGTAGTAAATTCTCATGGTGAGTCTTGGTGGTTCTTTATAATAGTATTGTCTATAGCTTCCTTACCTTTTACACCATTTTTATTAATAAGTATTTGGAGTAATTTTTGCAATGTATTTAAATTTAAAAGAAGGGTTATAAAAAAACCAGATAAGTCGTTATTTGAGTTTTCATTTTTTTGGTTAGTTTCTGTATTTATCTTTTTTACTATTGCTGCAACAAAGCTTCCTAGTTATTGGCTTCCTGCGACCCCTGCAGCATCAATTTTAATAGCATTTTCTTTAACAAATCATCTTAAAAATGACTTCTTAAAATCTTTAGCATGGAAATTTACAATATTTTTATCCTTACTCTTTTCAATTATTTTCTTCTTGTCAAAACCATGGCTATTAAATGTTGATGACCCTGAAATAGTCAATTTTTCTGAAGAATTAACTAATAGTTTTTTAATTGATAAAGCGGGTTATATTTTTCTTTTAATTGCTGTTCTAGGGATCATATTTTCTTCTAGAAAAATACATGGAAAGCTATTGATTTTGCAAATACCCCTGTTTTTAGCACATTTTTTGATTGTGTTACCAACTTTCGATTTAGCAGATAGATTAAGACAGCTTCCCTTGAGAAAAGCATCTAAAGTACTTTTAAATTCTAGGAAGAGGAACGAACCTTTCGTAATGGTTGGAGCCATGAAACCCTCTATTCATTTTTATACTAACCAAGTTATTATTTTTGAAGGTCGTTCTAAAAATGCCTTAGTAAATGTTTCAGACCGACTCAAAAATGAGCGGAGAAGAGGTTGGGAAGGAAGACCTATATATGGATCAAATGGCTCAAAAACTACACTTTTACTTATTGATAAAAGATTGGCTGAGAAATCTCACTGGAAAGGATTAAAACCAAAAGTTTTAGGTGAGTTTGGTGTTTATAGTGTTTGGAGACTTAACAGAGAAAACCTTGAAAGAAGAGCTAAAGCTTTGAAAAAAGATGGTTTTATTACTACTTGGAGAAACTCAAGACCAGAAAAACATTAAAAACTTTAAAAATCTATTTAAGCGAATTAATTAAATCTTGAGTGCTACATTTTTCTGGGATGATAACAATACCTAGATCATCCTGAAGTCTTTTTAAATCAATCACAGAGTCTTCAGCTATAGAGCTTAAGAGTTCATCTAGACTTGTCCCCATATCATCTGCCATCTCTATCAACATGCGCAAAGTCTCATTTTTTAAAGAGAGATTTACGCTAAAAGAAATGTTTTGGTCTGAGCAATTATTTGAGTTCATAAAGAAAACATTAAGATATTTTTGACCTTTTTGCATGGATTTCATAAATTCCTTTAGGAAATGACTTTTTCGTAGATATTTTTTGCATGTTTCCAGTGCATTCGGCTACAAATATAAAAATGTGCAAAAAAAAACTTCCTAAGTAATCACTTAGGAAGTTATATCAACTTTAGGTTCTAGTCTAAAACATTTCACTTTTTAGTTTTTCAGCCCATCCTGAAAGTCTTTCATCAGTCATGTCTGATTCACTATCTTCATCTAGTGGTAATCCGCAGAAATTTTCGCCAACCACACTTTTTGACTCGTCAAAAGTGTAATCGCTTTTTGAAACGTAACCAACCATTGAAGCGCCTGCTTGCTGGAAGTATCTATGTAGTTCTTCCATAGCATCGCAATAGTTTTCGGTATAAGTCGAAGAATCGCCTAAACCAAAAATTGCTACTTTTTTACCACTGAGATTCAGATCTCCAATGTCTTCAAGGATTGAGTCCCAAGCAGTTCCTGATCTTTCAGAGTCAGCACCAGTGTTCCATGTTGGGATTCCACAAATAACCCCATCATGTCCTGCTAATTCACTAAGGTCGTCGACATCTGAAATATCCTTTGGACCTTCAGCAGAGTCAAGCAAGCCGTGAAGCCTTTCCGCTATATCTTCGGTTTTACCTGTTGTTGTAGCGAAGTAGATTCCTACAGTCATGGAGCAATTTAAAATCAAACATATTTTAAAACAGCTTTGCACATTTAGAGTGAATTTGGTTTTTTTTAAATTTTCTTGTCTGTTGAGTATTGATTTTTGATACATAAAAAAGTCAAGAAATGTCTTTCTTGTCTCGATTAAATTAATTTTTTATTTTACTTTTGTTGACCATAAGCATTCTGAAACCATGTGATCAAAAGGGTTTGTAGCGAAAATGAATGAAAATTTTTCTAGAAAAAAATTAAATGTTCTTGATTCTTAATCAATTGGGGTCGAAATATTTAAAAATTAGCCATATTTTTTCTTATTAAAGATCTTTATCTGAAAACATTTCCGGCTAAAAATTTTAATTAAAAAAAAGTCAAGCTATATATTTAAGCGCTTGACTGGAAAAAGGTTAATTAAGTTAAAAGTTTAATTATTTTTGAGATTTCTATCTTGCTTAGTTTTAATTGGAATGAATTTATAAGGTTGGCCCCATCATTCCAAATCCACTTTGAAGTCCAAATGAAATTATTACAAAAGTACTTATAGCCAATCCAATTAGAATAGAGGTGTAAAGCCTGTTGACGCCATAACCAGATTCAACAGGATTGAAATCAGCAACAACAAAAGATTTTTTGCTGTATTTTCCTCTATCACTAAGACCTATAGCTCCAAGTGCTGAGGTAGGTGTGAGTGCTCCACCTTCGTCATCAATAAACCATGGTTTGTTAGAGCTGTTAGCTGTTGTGGATGACTGAGCAGAAACTACTTGAGATGAACTATTAATTCGACTTGAATCTTCTTTAAAGAATCTTGGGAACATATAGGTATGCCATAGACCAATTACTCCAGCCCAAGCAATCATGCTTACTCCCGCGAGTCCAAAAAGGATTTCTTTAAAACCAAATTCCATAAATTAAACCAATTAATTTAGGCCTTTTATGAGGCTACTCATACACCATATCAGAAGTATTGCAAGTCAACTTAGAGAGTTATCAAAGCTTCTAAAATCGCCCCAATTTGTTACAGAATCCTTAGTCTCTTCTTCTCGATCAGCCTTTTTGGCTCTCATATGCCAGGATTTGTTTCATAAATATCCTAGATGGATGAACACACTTAAATTATTACTGGTCCTATCTCCAGTTATTTTTACCCTTGCCTTTGCTGACTATTGGTTAAGAAGATGGGGAGTATTTGTTTGGGATAATGGTCCTACTATTAAAAACGAGCAAGTTTGGGAAGATACTGCAATCGTTGCTGATAAAGGAAGACCTCAAGGTGGTTACCCCGTTTTTACAGTTAGAACTTTGGCAGTGAATGCATTGGGAATCCCAACTGTGTTTTTCCTTGGAGCAATTTTTGCAATGCAATTTATTCGCCGTGGTGTGATAAATGCCTAAACTATAAATATTTTATTTATACTTTAGTAGGAAAATTTAAGATAAGGAAAGACCTAATTAAACTTGGGTCTTTTTTTATGTAATACTATTTGTACCAATAGTTACCAATAATTATTAAATTATTTATTTAATTATATCTTTAATACAAAAACAAGGAATTTATCTTATAATTGTGCCAAATTTTAAGAGCTTGATGGATTCTGAAAATACAGTAGTGGACTACACAACTGATCAAGAAGCAATAGCTTCAATCATTGAAGATTCTTTTCCAAAAGACAATATTAATAAGGACATAGGAAATCCTCAATCTGATGCTAATAGGTTGGGATCACGTATATTCTTTTTATGGGTTTGGCCAATTGTCGCAATCAATAAAATTAGAAATTTAATTAATAGATTGGATTTTGTTCAGCCTTATGAATCCGGTATAAATGATTCTTATGTTGTAAGTGATACTGAAACTGTTTATACAATGACTAAAGATGCATTCGCAGGAAAAGGTGGAATGAAATTTATGGGAATTAGATTTATGTCTATTTGGGTTTTTCCAGTTGCAATAACAGGAGCAGTTATAGAGTTTCTATTTGTAGGACCACTTAAAGGAACAAATCCTTTTGGGTAGTAATTAAATATTTTTTATGTTGAGAAACGTTTGAGAAATAATTATATTCTTAAACGTTTCTAAAAGGGAAGAATGGAGTAATTTTTTTTGTTGGGTTACTACTAGCAATAGCCTTACCTCTTATATACATGAATAACCCAAGTGTAATTATCATTACAGGAGGATGCAAAGCTAAAGATCTGCCAATTAGTTGAAGTTCCTCTCCTGACATTTTAATAGATTAATTCTCATTTAACTATAGCTTCTAAAGGAGCGCAAAAAAAATAATTTAATATATATAAAAGAATCTCTTCAGTGATTGTTTTTGCTATAAACAATTTTTAAAATTAAAATTGAAAAATTAAAAATAAAGGTAATTATATTAGCAACTAAAATAGGAATTGAATTGATTCTTAAACCGTAAATAATCCAACATATTAGACCTATTAAAAATAGAATTAACATGATTAAAGAAACATCATTAGCTGATTTTGTTTGCCAAGTTTTATATAATTGAGGTAGAAAGGCTATAGTCGTGAGTAACGCAGCCAAAAAACCAAAAAAATCTATATAATTATAATCAGTCATTATTTTTATAGGAATTGATTATTGTTAAAACTCTTTTGATGGTAAAGGAGTTATCAATTATTTTTATCTTACATTATTAGGATTGCTATTATAAAATCATGAGTAATCAATCTGATTTTAATAATAAAGTTTTAAAGGAGAAACTTGAAATTTTATTAGATGAAGATAATCAGATTAAGAAATGGAATGAAGGCTTATTAATAAAATCACTTATCCTTTTACCAATAATAATATTTATAATTGGTCTCTTTATAGTTAATAGGCCACAAAATCTAACTGATGTATTATTTATTTTTATTTATCCTTTGTCTTTAATTTCTATTGGATTGATAATTTTATTTATTATGAGAAGCAATTTAAAGTAAGGAAATATCAATCTAATCTTTTTACCATTTAAATCTTATTTTTTCGGTAGCCAATAAGGTATTACCACTGTAAGCTATTAGTAATTAAATATTAATAGCCAATGGCAGGTGGACCATTATTACAACTTTGGGAAAATTTACTCCCATTTGCTAAGGATTTAAGAATTCGCTTTGCATTGGCAATGATAGGTAACGTTCTTGCAATATTATTTATCTTTTCGTTGTCTAAAATGTTTATTCCAGGTTTGGAGGACCAACTATTTAATTGATTTTCTTATCCAGAATTGATACATTTCCCTAAAAGAATTAGGATTTTGTTTCTCAAATTCATTCCATAGCTGTAAATCTTTTAAGGATTCTATATTATTATTCATTCTAAGGTATTTATCCTTTATTTCCTTTGAAAGAGTAAATCCTAAGAATTCTAGATTGGCTTTTTCTAGCATATTTTTAATGTCAATTAGAGAGTAGCAACTTTCTTGTCTATGAAAGCATAGATCTCTACACATTGATGTTGAGTAGAAATCTGACCAATTAGTTATCTCATTTAATTGTTTATATTTTCCATTAAGAACATCATTGCGAAAGTCTCTTATCCCATCAAGATTTGATTTTATACCTTTTTCCTTAATTAATCCCCTTGTTTTTAGAATTTCTTGTCTTGCATACTTACTATATAAACCTAATTTCAAAAATCCTTGTGGCTCTAAAGATTCTATGAGATTAGATAGTCCCGCAGCTGGATCTTGCATATGATGAAGAACTCCTGAACATTCAATTAAATCAAATTTTTTATTTATTTTTGCCAATTCAAGTAAATCCATTTCTATAAAATTGATATTTTTCATTCCATATTCATCGACCTTTCTTTTTGCATATGAAATACTAGAATTGCTTAGATCAATAGCTGTTATTTCGCAATTGCTATATCTAGATGCCTCTAGTATTTGAATCCCAGTTCCACATCCTGCTATAAGTATATTCAGTTTTTTATTTGATAATTTAACTTTATCCTCTCGAATTTTGTTTGGATATATTTCTGAATTAATGACTGATAATAGAGTTATTTTCCTTTCTGTTGCATATGAATTATACTTCCATCTAGGATATGGATTTAATTCATACTGATTTTTTACCTCCTTAGAAATTAAATCAGAGATTTTTCCTATTTTTTTTATTTCCTTTGAAATATTTTGTTCATTTATTATCTCTCTATATTGTGAATCAAGTAATTTATTGAATTCTTTATTTTTAGATTTATAGTTGCTTAGATTAAGAATTTTATTATCAATTGAAGATAAAGGTTGATAACATGATATTAATGCCAACTTATAGTCTTGATTATTATTATTACCTATTGAGGACTTAATCTTTTCTAGCTTATTCTTTTCTTCTTCAGTTACATAATAGACATACTCGTTTAAAAAACATTGTGCCCCTAGAGCTATAGCAAAGTTAAGAATATTATTATTCACCTGTTTATTTTCTGAATAATTTGTAAGCATAATCCTACGTATATTTCTGAAAACTTTTTCCCATAATGGAGAGCAGAATATTAATAATGAAAGAGCTTTTACCAATACTGTATCTTGTGAAAATATATTAAACTCCTTAGTCTTAAGTAAATCAAATTCTGAAATTGACAATCTATCTAATAATTTATTAGGAATAATAGTGTTTATATTCCCAAATAGTTCTCGATGAGAAATATCCTTTCGATTCAATATTTGTTTTAGTAATTCTCTGTTATCTTTCGCTGTTATATTTAAAAGGTCAACTTTTTTTATTAGTTCACTTATAAGTTGATAACTTAAACCACTATTTTGATTGATTGAGATTTCTTTTTTTAGTAAATCAATTGATTTATTGTAGTCCCCTTTTTGATTGTAAATTGTGGCTAGATTTAAATATGAACTTTCTAACCTAGCATCTAATTGGATTGCTTTTTCTGTATATAGTATCGCCTTATCTAATTCTTGTTTCTCTTTATAGCATGCACCTAGATTTAAATGTGCTATAGCCGACTTACTATCTATTTCTATTGCTTTCAAATAATATTTTTCTGATTCATCATAATTATTAGTATCTTTATTTAATAGTCCTAGGTTGATATATGCATCAACATAATTAGCATCTATTTCAATTGCTTTTTTTAGTGACTCTTTGGACTCATCAAATTTATTTAAACTTTTTAAAATCAACCCTTTAATACAGTATCCATTAGGTAAATTTGGCTTTAATTTGATTGCATCCTCAATCAGTTCTTTTGCCTTCTTAAAGTAATTTAATTTATAATATAAAAATGATAAATTCAATTTAGAGAAGATATGTTTTGGAAATTTCAATAAACATTGTTCATATAGTTTAATCGCTTTATCTATTTCTCCTTTACCTTCGCATATAAGTGCAAAATTTGAAAATATATCTGCATCATAATATCCATTTTTTAAGAATGTTATATATCCTTTTTCTGCTTCATCTAAATTACCTTTTATATGATTATTTATTGACTTTTCCTTCAGATCCTTTTCTGAAAGCTTTAGAAGTTTTTTAGAAGAGCCTTTTTTCTCTAGTTTCTTTTGCCCGAATCCAGCCAATGATTTTTTGAAATTTATGATATTATACAAATATATAAATTCTTATTATTTTACCTTAATAATTATGCAATAATTATTTTATTATAGATGGTTATTATTACTAATAATTTTGATTAAAAATATTTTCTAAATCTTCTTTCTACAATACGCTCTGATTTTTAATATAATAATTTATATGCATGTAACTATCAAATGCCTTTAAAGTTAGGTGATCAGATACCCGATTTTTCACTTTCTGATCAGCTAGGGGTTCTCAGGACAAATAAGCAAGCAAAAGGTAGGCCTCTAGTTTTATTTTTTTATCCAAAGGATGACACTCCTGGTTGTACAGCTGAGAATTGTGGCTTTAGAGATAAATACGACCTTTTCAAGTTATTTGGGGCTGAAGTTTGGGGTGTAAGTGGGGATGATGAAGCAAGTCATAGATCTTTCGCAGATAAAAATAAACTCCCTTTTCCATTGCTCTGTGATACTGACAATTCTTTGAGAAAAGCTTTTGGAGTCCCTAAAGTACTTGGATTACTTGATGGCCGAGTCACATATATTGTTGATTCTAAAGGGATCATAAGACATATATTTAATGACCTTTTAAATGGACCAGCTCATGTCAATGAAGCACTTAGAGTTTTAGGAGAAATAAGAAATTAATTTTAATTTTCTTAAAGTCTAGATGATAATTTTGAATAAATTATGACTTAAATTTATCTGAAATTTGTTTTGATTGTAATTTCTCGACAACTGTTTTTGTCGAAATCTTTGCAACATCATTTAATCCATTTGCGTCAAACCAAGGAGCATTTGCCCAATTAAATCCCTTGCCGAAAGTATTGTCTGGTGAAACAATGTACCAATGACAAGCTGTGTCAGGTACATCTACTGCACATTTTTCCCAATTATCACTCCACTGGGGTACTTGAACCCAGAGTAAAGTTGAGAAAAACAAGGAGAAGATAGAGTTGAACATTTCTTTAGATTTTATTTATAGTAAAGTTTTTTTTATTGAACGAGGATTAAACAAGATTTTTTTTATGGCTTGAAAATCAAGGATAAGTATAACTAATTAATCTTCCTATCATTTTTCAAGTACCTTAAGCATAAAATTTCTTGGTTCTTATCTTTTCCATCAGAATTGAAAATCCATTCTTTAAATTCTTGATAAAGAACTGATCTCTCCACTCTATTTATTTCAGTCATTCTAATAAAGAGACAATTTAGAGTAACTGTAATAATTTCTTCAACAGTAGGATCGCTTTTCAATTTAATCATTATTTATATTTAAGTAATTTAGGAATTGATTCTTTAAAGTGAGTCTTTTTGGATAAAAATTTAGATTCAATTATAGATCTAAAATAAATATATATAATAATAGAATTTTTTCTAAATTCTATTTGTTTAAATTATATTTTTTTATATAGTAGTTTAATTATTTAGTTATCTATGAAAAAAGAAATTAAAAATAAATCACTTATTATTTGTTTTGAGGAGCTTTCTGAAGAAATTTATGTTCAGTTTTACGGAATCATTGGCGCAATACTTTTCTTCTTATTTCTATATCTATTTTCCGAGCCTTCTTGGATGAGACCATTAGTTGAATTTTTTCTCAATTAATGAGGAGATTCTTTTTCAAGATTGAAATTCTGAACTTTTCACTTTTGCAACTAATTCTATAAATTTTCATACTAAAGCATGAGTATAGTCGTCCTTATTAGGACAAGCTGAGACAACATCATGCCATGAGTATTGCTCTTGAGCTTTATTCTCTTTGAGTGGCGAACCAAAATCTCTAGTAAGATTAGAAAGAAAGGAATATGCAATTTTATCTGAAGTATTTTATAATTTCATCTGATTAACTCATATAGAATAAAAGAGTGTTAGCTTGATAGTTATGTCTTGTTCATGCACAGTTAGAGCAACCACTATTTACAATCTCTAAGCATACTTTATGGTCATAGGTCTTTTTGATTATTGCAACTAATGTTTCCTGAATACTTTCTCAATATAAGTATTGTAGCTAATAAAAAATTCATTTACGAGATTAATCAAACAAACATATTGGAACATATCCACTAGTTAGTTATCTTTTTTGTTTTTGTCTAAATAAAGTATTTACTAAAAATAATAATTTTAAATTAAATCATTAGAAAATTGATTAGAAATATATCGATGAATTATATATTTGATCATTTATTGTTAGTCAACGAAACTTGAGTATAGCCATCGAAAAAATCCTCCTATGATTGGGATTTTGCCAAATGTGCATGAACAAAAGTCAAAATAGTCTCTATGTTCTTTAACCTTCCCTTCTTCGTCAAATATTAATCTTGTTGTTCCGTCGTATAAAAATTCGAGGCCTTTGATTTTTAAGCCCATTGTCCATTCAACAAATGCAATATTTTGATTTATGGCAATTGAATGAGATTCTAGATAAATATCATCACATCTTTTGATTAATCCATCTTGGGCTTTTATATATGCATCAATGCCTTTTTTTTCTTGTGTTGGGTCTATAAATTTAACTTCCTTATTGTACAAGGATTCCCATTCTTCCCTGGATGGAGTTTTTTCTCCATAAGATAAATTGAAGAATTTTTTTAATTTTTTCTCTTTGGTGAGCATTTGAATTTTTTCTTGATTCTTCTAATCTAGATTATTTAAATAGACATCGCGTTATGCAAATGTGATGAAGATAGGTCGAAAATAGCTTAGATTTAGTATCTAAATAAATAGATCATATGAACAGCAAAAACATTCTTATAGCTATTGGTGTCTTTTTCATAGGGCTAATTCTCTATAAAGTACTTTTAGGGTTTGTACTTCCTATTGCTCTGTTTGTCTCTCTTGGATATGTTTTGAAATTTTTGCTTAAGGACTCTGCGTCTGATTCTGGAGAGGAGTTGTCTCAGATTCTCACGAACAGCGAGCGACCTTCCTCAATAGATAAAATTGTAGAAATTCAACCTATTGAAGAAGATAAGGCTGCTGAAGTTGATGAACCTATTGAAGAAGATAAGGCTGCTGAAGTTGATGAACCTATTGAAGAAGGTAAGGCTGCTGAAGTTGATGAACCTATTGAAGAAGATAAGGCTGCTGAAGTCGATGAACCTATTGAAGAAGATAAACAGGATTGAAAAATTAATATTAGTTAGTTATTATCATTTAAATTATTTATTTAATGGATTCAAATTATAAAAATCAATTTTGGAATTTAAAGCCTTACTGGTGTCAACCTTGGTCAATTATTACTTTTGGAAATTTAGTTTTGATTTTTAGTTGGATGTTATTCAAAAACATAATAATTACATCATTCTTAGCCTTTATTACTATTACTTGGTGGTCCATATTTTTAATAATTGTACCACGTTCATATCAGTTGACTTCTGAAAAAAATAATAAAAATTAGTTAATTAACTTATCCTTATAAATTTTTTAGCTTATATTTTTATATTCAAGTTAATAAAAAATTAATTAGGAACAATGATATCTAAGGCAAAGTAAACTTTTGTTTATGAGAATTCTTATCCTTAATTAGAAGATATGCATATAGATTACATAATACAGATAAATATCTTAACTTCAATTGTTAGGGTCTCAATTTTCTAGTTTATCTTACTTGGGAAGCCTGTATAGCCACCTGAAAACCGTTTTCGATTTGACCAGTAAAACTCAACTAATTCTCTAGTTGAGCTTGTGATTAGAGCTTCTTTAGCCATGACTAGTCCTCCTAGATACTTTTGGCTGTTGGTCGATTTCCAACTTGAAGTGTTTGAAGATTTCATTTCATACTCCTTTTATTAGGTCGTATATGTATGCGAAGAATCAATTAATAATGATCAGCAAATTAATTGAAATATACAAGAAATATGCACTCAATTGATAAGCTTCTTTCGCCGACCGAAAGACTCTTTTATAATACATTTGTATTACCGCTTGGTCAAGCTTTGCTTTTTGTATGACTTGAAATTGATAGTTAAATTTTAACAGATAAATTTCCTAAATTTATTATAAATGTC
>QCFD01000019.1 GCA_003278445.1 Prochlorococcus sp. AG-363-B05 | reverse complement strand
AGCCAGGAACAATAGATTGTCATATTTTCTTAGAATGCAAAGAGCAAATAGAGAAAATGCTACTCAGATTAAACAAAGTAGAAAATACTGAACATATTTGCGATCAACTACAGTCTGTTTATCAACAAATAGAAGGTATGCACGAGTTGAAAAAAGTCAAACGAAAAAAAATACTATCTAATAAAGAATTGATTAAATAAATTCATAAGATATACAAATTGTTCATAGATTTTTGATTTTGTATCAATTAAGTCTTAACTTATTCAACTAAATTCCTATAACTATTTTAACAGAAAACCCGTTCCAAAGTTTTCTGTAGGGAGGTCACCACTACTGGGAAGGGTTTTGACCTCCCTCCCCACTCTTAAAGAAAAAAACAAGTTTATCTAATGAATTTACTAATGAAATCCTAGTTTCAAAGTTCCCCAAAGATCAAATGCGCCAAATAAAAAAGCTATAAAAACCAAGTCCCATGCTTTCTGCTTAATAGCCCATGGGGCAAAAAAGACCTCACCAATTCCATGAAGAGCTGCTCCTACTCCTAGATGATCTAAAACCAAAAGGCCATGTGATAATAAAAATAATCCGCTAGCGAAGTATCTCAAAAATATATCGTAAGTTATGAGTTTAATTTTTTTTTATGTTCGAAAAAGTTATCGCTGCTGGGGGGATAGATTTAAAGGTTTTAATCATTTCATCAACCAAAAGTTTTTTATTTTTAATAGTTGATTTAGCCATGACTTGATAATATTTTATGTCATCTAACTTATTAATATTTTTCATAATCTTATGTATCATTAATTGCTTTGTGAGCTAACTAGAACAAATCATATTTGATGCCTTTTAGTAAAATCAAATACTCTTCTTCTTTCCCAAAAGATAATTAATTCGCTAAAAGTGAATTAATTAATACAGTTAGATATATTTATTCCAGTAATGTTTGGAACAAATAAATTTTTTGATGAAACTCAATTTTGTGCCGGTTAATATTTTTCGAGAGACTCCTGAAGTAACTTTTTTAGATGCCAGTGTTGAAGGTTCAAATGGTAGTGATGTCGTTATTCATAGAGGAGGAGCAACTTCACCTCCTGATTTAAATGGCTTTGAGCAATATTATGTACACCATCATCAAACAGATAATAATCTTGTACTTGAGGGAGATAGAACCTTCACACTATTAAATCCTCTTTGGGATGAACCCCATCACATAATTTATCTCCATAGATTCATGGGTGCACTTCAAATACCTATCGGTACATTTCATAGATCAATATCTGGAAAAGATGGAAGTATTGTTATCAATCAGGCAATTAGAGATAAACAATTTGAATCGAATACAGAATTTAATCCGATAAGTATTGAAAACAGAATTGATCTACAACAAGCAAAATCTACAGAGCCTATTATCTGGTTATGGAAAGATGGAGAAATCAAAAGAATAAAAGATTCTCTATTTTTAAAAGTAGCTTAATTTAAGTAGGTTTTATTAAAACAAAATTAATTTCATATATATAGTATCTAAGCAATAATTAACTTAGATACTATTTCAAGTAATAAAATAACTAATACACCTGACATTGCAATTCTGCCATTGACTATCTCAGTTTTGCTTAATCTTTCGAAGGACATGCAATAGAAGCACTTGATCAAGTTATAACAAACTAAATAAATAGAGCAAGTATCAAAAAATGCTTTTTAATGTTAATTAAATAAATTAGTTTTATCTTTAAAAATCAAAGTCTACGGCCAAAAAAATCTTGTATCTGTTAAGACAGAATGAAAATAGTATGATAAATAACTATATAAAAAAGATTCAGTAATAAATGAGTCCACTCTTTAAATGCCTTGGCTGTGGACAAAATATCGAAAGGTCAACAAAGACTTTTTGGAAAAAAAAAGGTCATATTCTTTGCTCTACTTGCCAAGACAAAATAGAGCAAGAAACTGCTTTTACTCAAACAAAATAGACTTAAACACTAAGGAATTTCTCTACCACAGCTTTACTTAATTCACTAGTTGGTCCATTTGCAACTATGCCTCCGCGTTGCATTGCATAATAACGATCTGCTTGCCTCACAAAATGCAGATGTTGCTCTACCAATAAAACCCCAACACCAGTCTCACTAATGATCCTTTTAACTGCAGACTCAATATCTTGAACGATATTCGGTTGTATTCCTTCAGTTGGTTCATCAAGTAAAAGCAACTTTGGTTTCCCAAGTAATGCTCGAGCAATTGCAAGTTGTTGCTGCTGCCCTCCGCTTAAGTCACCTCCCTTACGAGCTAGAAATTGTTTTAAGACAGGGAAAAGTTCATATACCAATTCATCAATCTGTTTATGCTTTGCTAAACCTCCTGGTAAAGCTTCCAATCCAAGTTGAAGATTTTCCTCGACAGTCAAATAAGGTATTATTTCTCGTCCTTGGGGAACATAGGCAATTCCGGAACGAGCCCTTTGATGAGGTGGCTTTCTATTAACCAAATCTCCATTAAAAACAATCTCTCCACGCCGTGGAGTTAATAACCCTATTAAAGATTTAAGCAAAGTTGTTTTACCTACTCCATTTCGACCTATAAGACAAATCATCTCACCTTGATTGATATTCATGTCAACATCTCGAAGAATATGACTTTCGCCATAGTAGGTATTCAAGCCTTTTATCTGAAGCATAGTCATTATTCTTCCTCCTCCGATTTACCTAAATAAACCTCTTTCACTAAAGGATCTTTTTGTATGTCACTCATGGAACCCTCTTTCAATACATGACCTTGGTGTAAAACACTAACAGGGCAATCAAGTCTACGAATAAATTCCATATCATGATCAATGACTAAAACAGTATGATCACCCGCTAAAGATTTAAGAAGATCAGCAGTTAAATCTGTTTCTTCATCAGTCAAACCAGCAACAGGTTCATCAACAAGTAAAAGATCAGGGTCTTGTCCCACTAGCATCGCAATCTCAAGCCATTGTTTTTGACCATGAGAAAGTGCTCCGGCCCTTATATTCGCTTTTGATTGAAGGTTGACAATACTCATCAAATGTTGAATTTGATCTAAATGCTTAACCTTTAAACTATGCATCAACAAAGACAAAGGCGTTTTAGGTCTACTCACTGCTAGAGCTAGGTTTTCTTGCACAGATAAATTCTCAAATATCCTAGGACTTTGAAATTTTCTTCCAATCCCTTTACGCGCTATACGAAACTCTTTTTGACCAATCAACGATTTTTCTTTGAAAATCACGTCACCCTTTGTAGGTGCTACTTTCCCTGTAATGACATCTAAGAATGTGGTTTTACCTGCGCCGTTGGGACCAATAACTGCTCTAAGATCACCCTGATTCAAAACCAGATTAAGATCTCTGAGAGCAAGGAATCCTTCAAAACTAACTGAAATTTGTTTTAGCTCTAGCAATGGAGAAGTCATGATTTCACCTCACCTTGTTCATTGACTTCAAGACTTGGATATGTTTCTAATTTTTTATTAATCCCAAGTAAAAACAATAATTTCTTTGGACCGTCTTTCCTAATCCATCCTAGTACCCCCTCTGGAAGAGCTGTTACAACAAGAATAAATAATCCACCTTGAATAAACATCCAGCTTGCTGGCAATGCTTCACTTACCAAACTTTTTGCATAATTAATTAAAACAGCTCCAAGTATTGCGCCTAGCAAAGTTCCTCTACCACCCACGGCAACCCAAACAACCATTTCTATAGAGAAAGGGACAGTCATAAACTGTGGAGAAACTATTCCCGATTGAACTGTATACAAAGCCCCTGAAATACCAGCTAATCCTCCTGCTATTGAAAATATTATTGTTTTAAAAATTACTGGATTATAACCAGTGAAACGAACTCGAGCTTCATCGTCTCTAATTCCAATAAGGATATTTCCAAATCTATCTCGAACAATCCACCGAGCAAAAAACCAGGCAAGTATTACTAAAACAGCTGATATCCAAAAGAACCATCTTTGCATTATTTCTGAACCTACCATTTGTCCAAAAAGTTGAGTCACATCTGTTTTTAAACCATTTGTTCCATTAATCAATTTCTGCTGTCCATTAAAGAAATTGAAAAAAACCAAAAGAGCCGCTTGTGTAAGGATTGAAAAATAAACACCTTTTATTCTATTTCTAAACACTAAATACCCAAGAAGACCAGCAATAATAGCCGGTATCAGCCAAATGGAAATAAGAGTAAAAATTGAACTTTTAAAAGGTTCCCAGAAAAATGGAAGCTTTTCGACTCCATATAAACCAAAAAACTCAGGGATACCATTTGGGAATTCTCCTGAACTATTCAATTGAAGGAACATCGCAGCACAATATCCACCAAGTGCAAAGAAAATTCCTTGACCTAAACTCAACATTCCTGTGAATCCCCAAATCAAATCCACTCCTAATGCCACTATTGCAAGCGATAAATATCTTCCTAATAGATTTAATCTAAAAACAGGAAGCACTGAGGGTGCAGCAATAATTAGGGCAATAAGTAATACCCAAATAGTTAAGTTAATCCAACTTTTTTTTGTAGAAAAAATACTCATCAATCAAGACTCCACCATTCTTCCTTTTTGTGGGAACATCCCAGTTGGTTTAAATTGAAGGAATATTACTATCAGAGCAAATATCATTACTCTAGCCATGCTTGTTGTCGCAAAAAAATCTATTGTTGAATAAAGAGGGGAAGGCATATCTGGCCAAATTGTAAGGAGTCTCCCTGCTCCTATTAAATCAGTCATAATTCCTATCGAGAAAGAAGCAAGAATTGTGCCTAGCAAATTACCTACTCCACCAAGAACGACAACCATAAAACATCCAACAATATAATTGCCTCCAACATTTGGGCCTACTGACCCAAGAAGTGAAACTGCAACTCCAGCAACACCAGCAAGACCAGAACCAATTCCAAAAGTAATAATATCTACTTTTTCTGTTGATATACCTAAACAATCACTCATAGGTCTATTTTGAGTTACTGCTCTAATTCTTATTCCCCACGCTGTTTTATCGAGAAAGGCAATCACTACTAAAACAGATATTACGGTAATAAGGATTATTAAGAGACGTGTTTTAGGAAAAGTAATTCCAAGAAAATCTATACCACCTCTCATCCAAGAAGGAGCTGTAACATCCACATTCCTTGCACTTGCGCGACTAAGCTTACTTACTAAAGAAGATAAAATACCTCCTGTTGCGACGCCTAGTAAGGCAGAAAAGCCCCAAGCACATGCCCTTATTAATTTACCTTTTGCACCAGAAAGTAAGTTATCAGAAATAAATAATGGTGAAAATAATCCAAAGAAAAGTGCTACCACCAAACCACTTGCATAGGCCAGAGGAACACTTCTAACAAATTGTTGAAGGATTAAACTAACTCCCCATGTAGCTAAAAGTGTTTCAAGAGGACTTCCATAAAGACGTCTAATAACTGTTCGTTCTAAAAGAATCCCAACTGTTCCACTAACTAAAAAAGCAATCCCAATTGCGACTATGACATACAAATCGTAATAAGGTTTTAAAAAAGAAACTTGTTTGAAAATTAATTGAGTTATGTATGTTGAATAAGCACCAAGCATCATCAATTCGCCATGAGCGAGATTGATAACACCCATTAAACCGAAGACAATTGCCAGTCCCAGTGCTGCGACAAGCAAAACTGAGCCAATAGCAACGCCATTAAAAAGGCTTTCAAGAAAAAGTTGCACTAGGTTGGTTGTTTTTTAAAGAAATAAGGAGCCCGAAGGCTCCTTATTAGAATCTATTTATAAGTGAAAAATTGAATCACATCCTATATTTTTCACCTTTCTTAGGATCAGTCCAATCACAAGCGTAACCTTTTGAACTTGGATGTTTTTGGTTCCATGCTTGTGGTTCAACTACTCCAGTTTCTTCGAGGATTGTAAATCCACCTTCTGCGTTAATTTCACCGATTCTCACTGTTTGAGATAAGTGATGATTTGGCATTACTTCTACTGGCCCTTGTGGAGCATCGAATGTCTGACCAACCAATGCTTCTCTAACAGCATTATCATCGAATGTACCCGCATCTTCAACTGCCTGCTTCCAAAGATAAACCATATTATAAGCTGATTCTTGAGGATCAGCGACAACACGATCACTACCCCATCTCTTCTTAAAGCTCTTAGCAAATTTCTTAGAAGCTGGAGTATCAATAGACATCATGTAGTTCCAAGCACCATAGTGGCCCTCAAGGAACTCAGGTCCAATTGTACTAATCTCTTCTTCCGCAATGGAGTAGTTCATTACGTAATAACCATTAGAAGGAGTGATTCCTGCGTCTTGGATTTGTTTGAAGAAAGCAACGTTTTGATCACCATTCAAAGTGTTAACTATGATTCCACCGTCAGGAAGAGCAACTTTTATCTTCGAGATAATGGGTGCTACCTCTGTATTACCTAAAGGAAGATAGTCTTCTCCAACAACTTTACCGCCAAGTTGTTTAACTTGAGCTTTAGTAATTGTGTTAGAAGTTCTTGGGAAGACATAATCAGAACCAACTAAGAAGAAATCTCCTCCAGCCGCTGGTGAGCGCTTATACATGAAATCTGTAGCAGGCTCAGACTGCTGATTAGGAGTCGCTCCTGTATAGAAAATGTTATTGGAGCACTCTTGTGCTTCATATTGAATTGGGTAATAAAGGAATGCATCTTTAGATTCATAAACTGGAAGCATTGCCTTACGACTTGCAGAAGTCCAGCCACCAAAGACTACTGGTACTCCATCCTGATCGATTAACTTCTTGGATTTCTCAGCAAAGGTAGGCCAATCTGAAGCACCATCTTCAACGATGTATTCAATTTTATAGCTTTTACCGTCGACTGTTACACCGCCAGCTGCATTAATTTCCTCAATAGCCATTTTCTCTGTATCAACAAGAGTTGATTCGGAGATTGCCATTGTCCCTGATAAAGAATGGAGAATTCCAACAGTTACGGTGTCGTCAAAGTTACCTGAGGAATCTGATCCACCACAAGCAGTAACAGTTACGGCCAATGAGGCAGTAGCTAAACCTGCAAAAATGCGCTTTGAAAGCTTCATGAATTACTAACTAAATTAGTTGTTTGCCCACCTTGGGGTTTACGGAAAGTATCCAATTGAACACACCATTTTTTGTATCAAATGAAACACTATCAGCTATTTCAGTGAATGAAGATAGATTTTCGTATCTGTTGATACGCTCTATCTAGCATTTGGTATCTGATCACACAAAAACTCTTCGATTATCATTAGCCCCTCCCCTGTTTTGGTGTTAGTAAAGCACCAAGGAAGATTTTTTCTCATCAGTAGAGTATCTCTCTCCATTATTTTCAAGTTTGCTCCAACCATTGGAGCAAGGTCAATCTTGTTAATCACTAATAGATCTGAACGTGTTATACCTGGTCCTCCTTTCCTAGGAATCTTATCGCCAGCTGCAACATCAATTATGTATATACATATGTCTACTAACTCAGGACTAAAACTCGCAGCAAGATTATCGCCACCACTTTCAACAAATACTAAATCTAAAGTTGTAAATTGATTTTCTAGTTCTTCAACAGCAATGCGATTTATAGAACAATCTTCCCTTATCGCTGTATGGGGGCATCCTCCGGTTTCCACTCCTTTAATACGTTCAGGTGCTAATGCCTTAGAGTTTGTTAGAAATTTTGCATCTTCCTGCGTATAAATATCATTTGTTACCACTGCAATTTCAAATTGATCTTTAAGATTTTCACATAGTCTCTGAATAATAGCCGTTTTACCAGATCCTACTGGACCAGCTATTCCAACTCTTAATTTACTTTCCATTAGCTTCTAAATAATCTTGAATAAAGTTCTACATGCGATTGTTGTGCCATAATCGCACCAACATCGCTAATCCAAATTTCTTTGGGATTATGTTCCAATAAGTAACTTGTTTGAGACTTGATAATTAATAGAGATTTGTTTTGAAGCTGTTGAGCTTTTGTTGGTCCTAATGACAAGAGTCTTAACGCCGCACTCAATTGATTGGCTACCCAACTATATAAAAATCCTTCCACTAAATCAATTTTAGGTATATCCCAACAAACTCCAGCCCAAGCCCAAGCTATCGTCCATATGAATTTCTTTTGATGATCAGGCAGAGGATGATCTAAATCAATGAGAAGCTGTAATAGAGATTCACCCATTTGTAATTGTTGAGATCTAACATCTGGAGAATCTCTTAATGAACTCAGCCAAGAATTCCACTCTTCAATAATCAACTTATGTTTAACATCCTGATGATCACTCCAATTCACTAAATCTCTCATTATGTAAGCAATTGAGCTTGCCTCAATTGTTATCTGGCCTCGAGAAAGTTCGCTTTCAATCCAATTGAAAAGTGTTGTCTCGTCATACACTTTTTTATTTTGAACAAGCCACTCCAGTCCTTCTGAGTAACTAAAGGCACCAACTGGTAATGATGGGCTCATTAATTGTAAGAACTCAAGTTTCATAAACGGAATTAATCAAACTTCCTACTCATAAGCACCTATCTCGGGGCAAAAAGGTCTTTGGAAACTCTCTATTTCAAAACCTTGGCCTTCCAACATCTTTTTCATAACTACATCATTTAGTAAATATAGCTCTTTATCATGCAACTCAATCTGAACATGTCTATTACCTAAATGATAAGCAGCTTTTAACAATTTCAATCTATTTTCTGAACTAATTCTTATTACATCTTCATGTGCGGCCTCGATGCTGACCAAAATTTGTGAATTCTCACTTTTCAATACCTCTCCTGGAAGCAACCGACCTCCTCCTCTAGGCAAATTTAAAATCACATCAGTTCCATCTAAAGTTGATCGCTTGCCCCGAAGCTGATTCCTCTCTTTTGCAGACAAGGGAAGAAAAAGGCAATGTCCTATTACTTCAGCATTACTTCTCTTGGTGAGATAGATTAATTCTTGAGACAAGCTTCAATTCTTTGTACATCTAATTTTAAAGAAAATGTCTACTAAATCAGACATTTATTATTTTCTCAAAACTAACTGAACAAAAACAATAAAGCTATTCAATGATATCTCAATGGCATGGAACTTGTGATCTAAGGCTTTTCCGAAAGCCAGGATCTCAGAATACAGACAATTTTAAAACAAGTCATCAAGCAAAATATACTGCTCCATTGAAATTAATGAAAGTATTCAATGACAGAAAAGATGGGCGATGTGAAATACCAATTCTCCATAGTGCTGGAGGAATTGTTGGAGGTGATCAACTCACAATAAATGTGAATTCTGAAGAAAATAGCAGTGCTATATGTTCTTCGGTTGCAGCCCAAAAAGTTTATGGAAGTCGGGGCAGATCAAAACTAAATCCACAAGGGAGGTGGGCAAATCAAAAATGTGTATTTCAGATTGAAAAGAATGCTGACTTGGAGTGGATCCCTCAAGAATTAATTGTCTATAAGGGAGGTCTTTTCGAACAAAATATGACTGTTAATCTTGATCCTTCATCAAGCTTTTTTTGCGTTGATTTGGTTCGCTTAGGAAGGACTGCTGCAGGGGAAGAACTTGGCAATGGAATATGGAGATCATCTTTAGAAATCTTTAGAAAGAATAATAAAGGAAAACATTATGAATTCAGTGATCGCTTAGAACTATCTGGAGAAGCTCTAAAGTCCGTACATGGCTTAGAAAAGAAACCAGTATTTGGATCTTTAACTTGGATAACACCTAAAAAAATAAAGCAAAAAGATTTGTCTGAGTTATTAGTCAAATGCCGACAACAAAGATCTGGACTTGAGGGATTTATGACTTGTAGTCTTCTTGAAAATGGCATATCAGCAAGATACACGGGCTCATCAACACAATCAGCTCGATTTTGGTTTTATAGAATTTGGACTCTTACTAGAATTTTAAGAAAATCAAGCTTGCCTGAATACATGAGGATTTGGCCAATGCAAGAAAATCCATCAACAGATAAAAAATGTCCATAATGAACTTTTAAGCATTTCTTTGCTAGTAAAATGTACTTCTAACTTTTAAAAAATGTACTTAAGCCCTCAAGAAAAAGACAAATTACTTATAGTGACCGCTGCTCTTTTGGCAGAGCGAAGATTAAAAAGAGGTTTGAAATTAAACCATCCTGAAGCCGTTGCTTGGCTTAGCTTTCAAGTACTTGAAGGGGCTCGAGATGGAAAGAGTGTTTCAACCTTAATGAACGAGGGAACGACATGGTTAACAAAAGAACAAGTCATGGAAGGTGTGCCCGAGCTCATCCATGAAGTTCAAATAGAAGCTGTTTTCCCAGATGGAACAAAGCTGGTAACACTTCACAATCCAATTAGCTAACTACAATTATGTCTTATTTAATTCCTGGAGAACTTATTCCTGAATATGGTTTTATCGAACTGAATAAAGGAAGAGAAGTCACAACTATAAAAGTAGCTAATATTTCTGACCGACCAATTCAAATAGGTTCTCATTTTCATTTCTTTGAGTCAAATAAAGGTCTAGAATTTGATCGTCAAAAATCTCTCGGTAAAAGATTAGACATCCCAGCTGGTACTGCCATCAGATTTGAGCCAGGTGACCAAAGAGAAGTCAATCTCGTTCCATACGGTGGAGACCGTAAAATTTTTGGATTCAACGGACTCATAAACGATTCACTTAAGAAATAAAATGCCTTTCAAAATTTCACGCCAAGCTTATGCTGAAACCTATGGTCCTACTAAAGGAGATCGCATTAGACTTGCAGATACCGACTTAGTTCTCGAAGTTGAACAAGATCATACTCACTATGGAGATGAAGTTAAGTTTGGTGGAGGCAAAGTTATTCGTGATGGCATGGGGCAATCACAACAAAGCAGAGATAATGGAGTAGTAGATACAGTTATCACCAATGCACTTATATTGGATTGGTGGGGAATCGTGAAAGCTGATATTGGTATTAAAGACGGAAAAATCTCAGGTATAGGGAAAGCTGGGAATCCTGATACTCAAGAAGGAGTTAACATTGTTATAGGAGCTAGTACAGAAGCAATCGCAGGGGAAGGAAATATTATTACTGCAGGTGCTATTGATAGTCATATTCATTTTATTTGTCCACAGCAAATAGAAACCGCTTTGGCTAGTGGCGTAACAACAATGCTTGGAGGAGGGACAGGTCCAGCGACAGGTACTAATGCAACAACATGTACTCCAGGTGCCTTTCATATCTCAAGAATGCTTCAATCAGCAGAAGGGTTTCCTGTGAATTTGGGATTCTTTGGGAAAGGCAATGCAACTAATAAAGCAGCATTAGAAGAGCAAGTAAAAGCAGGTGCTTGTGGATTAAAACTTCATGAGGATTGGGGAACAACACCGGCGTGTATTGATTCCTGCCTAAGTGTTGCCGATCAACTAGATGTACAAGTTTGTATTCATACAGATACCCTAAATGAAGCTGGTTTTGTTGAAGATACAATTCGAGCAATAAATGGAAGAACAATTCACACCTTCCATACAGAAGGTGCAGGAGGTGGTCATGCTCCAGACATCATCAAAATTTGTGGAGAATCAAATGTTATTCCCAGTAGCACCAATCCAACTAGACCATTTACTCTAAATACTCTAGAAGAACATTTAGACATGTTGATGGTGTGCCATCATTTAGATCCCAAGATCCCTGAGGATGTTGCATTTGCAGAGTCAAGAATTCGTCGTGAAACTATTGCTGCTGAAGACATACTTCATGATTTAGGAGCCTTTTCTATTATCGCTAGTGACTCCCAGGCTATGGGAAGAGTTGGAGAAGTTATTAGTAGAACTTTTCAAACTGCTCATAAAATGAAAGTCCAAAGAGGAGCCTTACCAGAAGACAATGAACGAAATGATAATTATCGCCTAAAAAGATACATCTCAAAGGTAACTATTAATCCTGCTATAGCTCATGGAATCAATAGTCATGTTGGTTCAATAGAGGTTGGAAAACTAGCAGACTTAGTACTTTGGAAGCCAGGTTTTTTTGGAATCAAACCTGACTTAGTAGTAAAAGGGGGATCTATCGCCTGGGCTCAAATGGGAGATGCAAACGCCTCAATTCCTACCCCTCAACCAGTTCATGGTCGTCCAATGTTTTCCTCCTTTGGAAAGGCTGTAAATCCTTCTTGTCTAACTTTCTTAAGTCAGTCTGCAATAGATGCTGGTGTGCCACAAAAACTCAAATTAGAACGATCTTATGCAGCCATTGAAAACACAAGAGCTATATCTAAACAATCAATGAAACTAAATGATACAAGACCAAAAATAGAAGTTGACCCTCAAACATATGAAGTTTTTGCAAACGGAGAGCTTTTAACTTGCGAGCCAGCTGAATCACTACCACTTGCACAAAGGTATCTATTACTCTGATTAACTTTAAATAATCAACAACACTAAGCTGCTATCTGATTTTCTATGTTATTAGCAGACACTCGAAGTCGTTGTTCTAAATTTGGTCCGTAGGACTCAATTCCCCAAATTTCCACATGCGAGCCCTCTGGTGCCGAAGAAGAAAAAACTTCTTGGGGGAAAATAGCTCTTTCTAGAAAATATCTATTTGGTCCAATGCATTTCAAAATGACCATACTGGAAGTGACATTTCTATAGGAGAAATCGACCATAACTTACAATTATTTGCTGAAATTAAAACAAATAAATACAAAAGTATTTGTAACTTGCTATACAAAAAGGAGCGATTCAAGTATAAAAAATTTCTAAATATGTCCACCATGAACGACTGTTTGAAGCCCGCTTAGTTAAAAAAAATAAAAAAATCTTATGATTTCAACTACAACAAGAATTAGGATCAAAAATATACTTAACCGATTAGAAAATAATCAATTAGTTACTTTAGAAGAAAGGATTTTTCTTAATAAATTATCTAGTGTCTCTGCAGTAGTATCAAAATGGGTTAATTCTGCTCTAGGTCCTGAGGCGAATTCAATAGACAATGATTAACTATTAAAATTAATTTAGAATTTAAACCTCTAACAAAAAATAGACTTTTAATATTTTGAAGTCCTAAGCATAGATATGAAAAACAAACAATGATCTATACACCATTAAATCAAACTTCCACACCAACTAAAAATAGAATTCTATGTTTTCTTGATGTCACAATGAATCTTTTTCAGCGTTTATGTGCAGATCCTGCTAAATCGGATCTAATTTCTAGAGCAGTTACTCGTGCAGACTTTATCTAAATTCAACCAAAAAATTTAAATTGGAACATAAACATAAATTTTCCTCAGGTAGATTTTTCATTGCTAAACAAGAAGAATCCTAAACTTTTATTCAATAACTAATGCTACTAATTAGTAGTTATTCCTTTTTTTTATTAATCAAGTTATATTTAATTAGCGCTTCATAAGCATCAAGCTTCTCTAGCCTAACAATATCTTCATAGGGGTCAGGATTTTTTTCACAATTTTTGTTAGTTTTTCTCATTTATTTACAATATATAAGTTGTTTATATTTAGTATTTCAATAAAGTATTATTCGACGGAAAACGCTCTTTCAATGTCAATTTTAAACCATCTCATTTGATACAAAATACTGTGCACATTGGGATACCAGTAGCTAAACTTTTCAATATTTTCAAGATTGATAAACTTTTTATTTTTATTAAATTCAAAATTATCATTATTACTAATTGCTTGATGCAAGTCCATAATGAATTAATTCAATAACCCATTTAATACATCAATCTAATAAAATGATGTCCATAATGAACAAAGTGCTGATTTCCAAACGAGGTTAATAAATCCAATAATATGAATCATTTAAGATTCATATTATTGGATTTATTATTTTATCCGTTAAATTTTTGAATTTCTTAAAAGTAAAAAAGACAGCTAAATTAGCTGCCTTTTAGAATTAAACTCAATTTGCACGGAATTGGTGCTTAAAAATATTTAAAAGGAAAGAAAATTTTATCAGGGCCAGCAAGCATAACTGAAGCAGCAATAAGAGCTGTGATTATTTGCACACCAATAAATTGTTTCTGGAGGTATTGATAAGAACCGGATTCAGAAAGCTCTACCGATGGTTCATTCTCAGGCAACCCATAATAGTAAATTTGAGAGATTTGAAAAAAGATCACTAAACCTGCAATAGCAGCTAAAGGGTTAAATCCACCAAATGTGATTGTTGAGAAGGGGATTGATGAGTAAAACATTAAAAAAGGCATTGCTCTTAACTTCTAATTATTAGAGCATTAATTTGAAAAAATGCTTTAAGAGCTAATAGACTGAAATCTAAAATTAATTAAAATTTCAAGAACTATCATTAATAGCTTCCTTTGCAGGGTTGGCTAGCTAAATAATCCAGAAATATATCTTATAAATTAATTGTTTTTAGGTCTAGCTTTTGTAACCCTGATAGCTCTACCCATCCATTCAACATCTTGCAGATCATCTATTGCTTTTTGTTCTTGAGCTTCATCACCCATATCAACGAAAGCGAAACCTCTTTTTCTACCGGTTTCCCTTTCTAAAGGCAACTTACAATTAGTTACTTCTCCATAGCTGCTAAACACACCAACAATATCCTCTATCTCTGCATCAAAAGATAAATTCCCTATGTAAATAGTCATTGGATAACGGACCTATGAAAAAATAATGAATGGTCCGAAAAGAAAAAAACCTCAATTATTTGGCAAACAAGCCAAGACTTGAAGAAAGCTAATGGATAATTCAAAAAACATAATAGATCTTTTTCTGCCAAAAAGGTTAAAATAAAAATTTTGCTTTATCGTCCTGTAAAATGAAAAAATATCGCATTTTTTATCTTTTTGACTCAAGTAACTGTTGGAGAAAACGAAGGCATTGAATCAGCACTTCGGCGTTTCAAGCGTCAAGTTTCCAAGGCCGGGATATTCGGAGAGTTAAAGCGCCTTCGCCATCACGAAACTCCTGTTGAAAAATATAAACGTAAATTACAACAGCGACGCCGAAGTAGAAGAAGGTAAACAAAGTTTAAATAATGAGAAAAAATTAAAATCATTTCATAATCTTTATAGCCTGATTAAATGGAAAGAGAAAACTGTTGGGTTTGGTTTAAAGGCTCACTAAAGGGAGGTGGGTTCTGGAAGGGAGGATTCACCTACAAGAAAGATGAAAATCCAGGAGTTCTAATACAAAGCACAGCTTACGTTCCATGTCGCGTACCTGAATGGCGCATAAGCACTAAAGAACCATTGAATAAATATGAAGGACCGGAAATACCAGAAAATTCAGTTTGGAAAATCTTATGAAATATGATCTTTATTAATTAGCTAATCAACGTTTATTCCTACAAGCGGAGCCAAATACTTAACAACAGCTGGAGTAATTAATAAAACTGCTATTAATCTACAAGCATGTATTGCAGCAACAGCAGCTCCTACTCCAAGCTCAGCCCCTACCAAGCTCATACCAAGAGTTCCACCAGGTGCAGAGGCTAATAAAGCTATCAAAGGATCTATTCCAAATAATCTGGCCACTAGAAAACCAAGAAAGAGTCCTGTAAGAATTAATGTAATGGTTATTAAAATCGCTGGCTTCCAAAGAGTTTGCAACTCTGAAATAGTATCTCGATTGATACCGGTACCAATCACAGTCCCGACACCAATTCCAAGTAAAGTTTTTGTCCCTACAGGCCATTGGGCTGGTTCAAATTGACCACTAATACTTAAGCACCCTGCCGCCAAAATTGACCCAAGAAGAGGAGCGGCAGGAATACCACTAAGCAGCATCAAACTTCCTAGAGCAGTTCCGCTAAGTATGTATATGATCAAAGTCATTGAAGGATTCATAATCCAAGCATTAAATCTAATCTGTTTTAGTCTGATCTATTTTTCGCATTTTAATTAAATCATTATTTTACAGTTTGCAGAAAAACATGGAAATGAAGTCTTCAACTAAGTTTTAATCGGATTTGAAATGCACTTTGTTTTTCCTACATTTAACTATTAATCTGATTTTCAATCAAAAAGGTCAACAAATTGTTAGTGTTTAATAATGAATGATTATTTTTGTTATCAATAGATGTCCTGATGAAAGCCAATTTGACTGCTGAATTAAATGTTCTGAGACCGCAATCAGAGGTTAAAGTCTTGTATGTTAGGTTGCCTTGTAATCCAATTTTCCCTATTGGACCTATTTATTTAGCCGATCATGTTCATAAATGTTTCCCAGAAATTGAACAACTAATCGTAGATTTAGCATCGTTACCCATATTAGATGTTGAAAGAATATTAATAAATAATATCAAAGAATTCAAACCATCATTGATAGTTTTTTCATGGAGAGATATACAGATTTATGCTCCTGTAGATGGAAGAGGTGGAAATCCTTTACAAAATTCATTTGAAGTTTTTTATGCTCGCAATCCTTTAAAAAAAATCAGAGGTGCTCTAGGTGGTTTTCAACTCATGAAAAGTCATTATGGAGAAATATGGAGAAACCAAAGATTAATTAGGAAAGGATTAAAATACGCAAAGAAATTCAACCCGAATTCCATTGCAATTTTAGGAGGGGGTGCTGTTAGTGTTTTTTATAATCAATTAAAAAAATCACTTCCTAAAGGCACTATTATTTCCTTAGGAGAAGGAGAGCTGTTATTAGAAAAATTAATAAGAGATGAATCAATTGATGATGAAAGATGTTTTATAGTTGGTGAATCTCCTAGAGAAAAATTGATTCATGAAAAACCAAACAATTTAATTAAGACTGCATGTAATTATAGTTACATTAAATCTATTTGGCCTGAATTTAAATGGTATTTAGAAGGAGGTGACTTCTACATTGGAGTTCAAACAAAGAGAGGTTGCCCTCATAACTGTTGTTATTGCATATATACAGTAATTGAAGGTAAAAAAGTAAGAATTAATCCTGTAAGTGAAGTCATTAAAGAAATCAAACAATTGTATAAACTTGGGGTTCGAGGGTTTTGGTTTACTGATGCACAATTCATACCTTCAAGAGGACATATTCAAAATGCCAAAGATATTCTTCAAGCCATATATGATGAAGGGCTACATGATATCCACTGGGCTGCATATATTCGAGCTGACAATTTAGATGAAGAACTAGCTGAATTAATGGTTCGAACAGGTATGAGTTATTTCGAAATTGGAATAACTTCAGGATCCCAAGAGCTTGTAAGAAAAATGAGAATGGGATACAACTTAAAAACCGTCTTAAAAAATTGCGAACTTTTAGCAAAAGCAGGCTTTAAAGACCACGTTTCAGTGAACTATTCATTCAATGTTATAGACGAACGCCCAGAGACAATAAGACAAACAGTTGCTTACCATAGAGAATTAGAGAAGATTTTCGGCAAAGATATTGTTGAACCTTCAATATTTTTCATAGGACTTCAACCTCACACATTATTAGAAGAATATGGATTAAAAAATGGTCTTTTAAAGCCTGGTTATAATCCAATGAGTTTAATGCCTTGGACTGCTAGAAAACTACTTTGGAATCCCGAACCTATGGGCAAAGAATTTGGAAGAATTTGTTTAGAAGCTTTTGATCTTAATCCAAATGATTTCGGTAGAACAGTTATGAACTTATTAGAAAGAGATTATGGAATTTCATCTTTAAATGAAGCATTAACTGTGGAAGCTAAAAATCGTCCAGTTCTTGCAAAAAGCCTTCTCTGAAAAAATATAGTTATCATTAAAATCATTATTCCAATAATACTTCCTATTGGGTTAATCATATATTTGCTTGGACCAAGCAAATAATAAGGAGTATCAATAGAAAAAACAACCATTCCCGAATCAAAAAGATACCAAATAGCAACCAATCCACCATGTAAACCAATACATCCCCATAATGATCCCCTATCAAGTGTACGTCTTAAAGTGAGAAGCAATCCAAAAAGAAAAAGGCCAATAAAGAAAGGAATTAAAGCTATCAAACCAATATCAGATCTATAATGAGCGATACTAAAAATCACAGATTGCAAAATAATTCCTTTTCTCAAGCCAAATAACAGTACCATTTCCTCAATCAACCAACCTCGAAAAACTATCTCTTCCACAAATACAATGCTAAAAATCAATAATATAGCGTTTAATAATTGACTAAATTTAATATAATCAACAATTTCAAACCAACCATATAAAAAAAGCAATAAACAAAAACTCAATAAAAGAAAAAATGAAAATATAAATCCACTAAAAAATATTTTTAGTGCACTAAATTTATTTCTACAATCTAATCCTATAGATAGCCATAAGTGATTAGTTTGCCATCTGATTCTTCCCCAACTAGGTAAAATAATTAAAAACAGCAAGAATGTTATTATCGTACCTATAATACTCAAATTATTTGAACTAATATTCCGATTAAAGAAATAAAAGCAGTGACTTATAATCCATCCTGCAAGATAAAGAAATGGAAACAAACTAAATGTAGGTATCCATTGCATCTTTTGATGCAACCATTTATTCCAAATAATATTAATTGAAGATTTCAGCTTTCTAATTCTATTGTACTTGTTAGACCTTTTGCCTTTAAAGACTCAGAATAAAATTCAGCTGGTTCCAAGTCGCAAACGATAACAAGACCAATGCCATTATTATGTGTATCCAACATTATCTTCAAAGCATCTTGTTCACTCAGTTGAGGAACAACCTGCCTTAAAGTTTCAACTACATAATCCATTGTATTCACTGGATCGTTATGAAGTAAAACCTTATATTTAGGAGATATTTTGCGTACTCGCTGAACTTCCCGATCAATCACAGCTGTATCTCCATCAGTTTGATTTGCAGAATCAACCATAATTAAACTGCGAGGAGGAATAAGGCTTTCAAATAAGGAACTTACCATGAGAATATGCATTAGGATTTTACAATCCTTTGCATAGCTTCTTGGACATTTTCTCTGCTATTAAATGCAGACAATCGAAAATAACCTTCACCCGCAGCACCAAAGCCACTTCCTGGGGTGCCAACAACATTTGCGTTTTCTAATAAGAAATCAAAGAAATCCCATGAACCCATGTTTTTTGGTGTTTTTATCCATGCATAGGGGGCATTGATCGCTCCAAAAACCTCAAATCCTGCAGAAGTAAGACTTGATTTAATCATTTGAGCATTATCCATATAAAAATTGACTAATTTTTTGATTTGACTTTGCCCTTCTTTAGAGTAAACAGCCTCTGCACCTTTCTGAACTATATAACTTACACCATTAAATTTAGTACTTTGACGACGATTCCATAAAGACCACAAGTCAACTTCTTCTGAACCTGAGGTGCCATTTAAAGACTTTGGAATAACTGTAAAAGCACATCTAGTTCCAGTAAAACCTGCATTTTTCGAAAAAGAGCGAAACTCAATTGCACAATCCTTAGCTCCTTCAATTTCATAAATTGAATGAGGAATCGCGTCATCTTTAATGAAAGCCTCATAAGCAGCATCAAAAAGAATCAAAGAATTATTTTTTTTTGCGTATTTGACCCAAGATGCTAGTTGCTTTCTAGTAGCCACTGCCCCAGTTGGGTTATTAGGAAAACAAAGATAAATTACATCAAATTTTTCTTTTGGAATTTCTGCCTCAAAACCATTTTCTGATTTAATTGGTATATAACTTAAACCTTCATATTCTCCTAATTCATTCACTTTTCCTGTCCTGCCCGTCATCACATTAGTGTCTACGTATACAGGATAGACAGGATCAGTTACCGCTATTTTATTGTTCTTACCGAGTATATCTAAAATATTACTGCTATCACATTTTGAGCCATCTGAAACAAAAATTTCCTCTGCTGAAATCTCACAACCACGAGATAAATAATCATTTTTGGATATGCAGTCGCGAAGCCAGTGATAACCTTGCTCTGGCCCATACCCCCTGAAACCATTCTCGGTTCCCATTTCTTCAATAGCCAACTTCATTGCCTCACGACAAGCTAATGGCAAGGGCTCAGTAACATCTCCTATACCTAAGCGGATCAAATCAGCATCTGGATTGTTATAGGTAAAATCTTTAATTCTTCTAGAAATCTCCGGGAAAAGATAACCTGCTTTTAATTTCAGGTAATCAGCATTAACTTGAACCACTTAAAAACCACTCTCATTTATTTAAGGATAATCCCTTAAACACCTTCAAATCTGCCAAGGTAGACGATTATATAATTATTAACTGATTTTCGAATAGAACTTCAAAATCGAATCA
>QCFD01000018.1 GCA_003278445.1 Prochlorococcus sp. AG-363-B05 | reverse complement strand
GGTAATTAGTAAGTTTTCTAGGTAATTTAAAAGGAACAATTGATGCACTTGCATCGATTATTTTTTCGGTTGATATTCCTAATTCTCTTGCGTTTCTTTCAATATTACCTCCATGACTATCAAAGTCTATTTTTATTATATCTGACACAATATTATTATATCTAGATTAAAATATAATTATAATCAATTATTGAATTTATTTTATAATTTATTTCCATGGTTCTCCTGAACCTATAGCTTCTTTAATATTTCTGAATCCATGTTTCTCCATTTGTAAGATTAATCCATCTAAAATATCAGGAACTAATGTTGGTCCCTCAAATATCCAACCAGTATAAATTTGTATCAGAGAAGCTCCAGCTGCGATTCTTTCCCATGCTGATCGTGCTGAACAAATTCCACCTACACCAATTAAAGGTAAATCATTATTGGTACTTCTTCTTAGTCTAGTAATCACTTCCAGTCCTCTTTCTTGTAGAGGTAGTCCACTTAAGCCTCCATTCTCTATCTCTAAAGTATTTCCAGTTTTAATTTTTAGTTTTTTTAAATTAAATCGATTTAAACTTGTATTGATTGCAATTATTCCATCGATTCCATTTTCTTTGACAACTCTTGAAATTTCATCAATCTCCTCATTCGAAAGATCTGGTGCAATTTTTACAAGTAAAGGTGGACAATTTGGTAAGTCTTTAAGTGTTTTTATTAATTTTTTTATTTGTTGTGTTCCTTGCAATGTACGCAGTCCAGGGGTATTTGGCGAACTAACATTGATTACTGCATAGTCTGCTAAGGGGGCTAATAATTCCAGGGATAATGCATAGTCTGTATGTGCCTCATAGAGGGATGTAATTTTTGACTTTCCTAAATTTATTCCTAGAACGCAAGGCCTATTACCTGGTGTAGGTATTTTTTGCTTTTCAATGGTTTTGAAGAATTTCTTGGCACCTTCGTTATTGAATCCCATTCGATTTAGTGCTGCTTTTTCTTTTGCAATTCTAAAAAGTCTGGGTTTTGGATTGCCTTTTTGGGCATGCCAAGTAATAGTTCCTAATTCGGCGAAACCAAATCCAAAATAACTCCAAAGGCCTGCTCCTACACCATTTTTATCAAATCCAGCAGCTAGTCCTAAAGGGTTTTTAAAGTGAGAATCAAAAATAATTTGATTTAAGCTTGTGTTATTTCTTTGAAGATCATTTGATGCTTTTGAGAGGATACTAGAAAAAATTGGAAAATTTCTATTTAATGATGCAAATTTAATTGCATTAAGAGCTGAATTAGAAAGTATTTCTGCGTCAATACCCTCGTCTTGAGATAGAAGCTGGCCAAGAAGAATATTGTATAAATCGTTTTTTTTATTGTTTGTCAAAATCTTTTAATTGTATTTTTCTACCTTTAGAAAAAGCCACTGCTATAGCATCAACTCTATCATTATCTTTTTCTCCACTATGCCCTTTGACATATTGAAGTTTGATTTTGGGGAGCTCAGGATGGTCCAAAGCTTTCCATAAATCTTGATTAAGAACTGGTTTCCCAGAAGAAGTTTTCCAGCCTTTCTTTTTCCAATTTGGCATCCATGATTCAAGTCCATCAATTAGATATTTGCTATCAGTTTTAATAGTTAATGAAGGATGAAATTTTATGTTTTTTAATTTTTGCAGAATAAATAATGCTGCTTGTAATTCCATTCGATTATTTGTTGTCTCTGGGGCGTAACCACCGAATTCAACTTCGCTTCCATCTTGAAATCTAATTAAGGCTCCCCAGCCACCTGGACCAGGATTACCACTACATGCTCCATCAGTTGCTGCAGTAATTGCAAATTTTTCTTTTTTAGTCATAAAAAAACCGGTCTATTTAGACCGGTTTTATATAAGCAGATAACAGTTGTTTTTCCAGTAAGTAAGAAATAATTATTTCAAAGTTACTTTTCCACCAACAGCCTCAATTGCTTTCTTGAGAGCCTCAGCATCCTCTTTTGTTGCCCCTTCTTTTATGGTTTTTGGAGCAGCTTCCACTAAGGCTTTCGCTTCGCCAAGACCTAAACCTGTAGCATTGCGAACTTCTTTAAGGACTTTAATTTTAGATGAAGCTTCAAAGCTTTCTAAAACAACTTCAAATTCAGTTTTTTCTTCGGCAGCATCAGTGCTATCGCCACCAGCAGCAGCTCCTGGAGCTGCCATGACAACGCCGGCAGATGCGGCAGCAGAAACACCAAAAGCTTCTTCAATTTGCTTAACAAGCTCTGAGGCTTCTAGCAATGATAGGCTTTTTAATGAATCTAAGATTTCATCGGTTTTTGCAGACATGGTTTAAATCAGCAACTAAATAAGTAGAAAACAAATTGTTGAATAAAAAGATCAGCTCTCGCCGCTCTCAGAATGTTGTTTAAGAGACCTTGCAAGTCCAGAGGGAACCTCATTTATACCAATAGCGACTTTGCTTGTTATGGAATTAATTGCACCAGCAATTTGTGCCATAAGTGCTTCCTTGCTAGGAAGTTTTGCAATCGCTTTGATTTCATCTTGAGATAAGAGTTTTCCTTCGAAAAGACCTCCCTTAGTCTCAGACTTTTGAGTTTCCTTTTGAAATGCTTGTACAGCTTTAACAGCACTACCAACATCTCCTTTGATTAAAACAAAGGCGTTAGTTCCAGTAAGCAATGAATCCAAGCCAGACCAGGAATCTTTACCTTTTATGGCTTGTCGCATCAAAGTGTTTTTTGTCACTTTGCATACGCCATGGCTTTCTTGCAATCTTGAGCGCAAGTCAGACATCTCTTTTGTGGATAAGCCCTTGTAATCAAGAACTAAGGCCATTTCTGAGTTGTCTAGTAGATCTTCTAATTTTTCGACGATCTGTTTTTTGCTTTCCAGCGTGCGGCCCATAATAATTGGATCGAATCGGGGGAAGAACTGGACATGCGGCCATATTTCCATAAGGAATCGAGGCCGCTTTTGATTCAATCCAAAAAGATAAAACCTTGCGTATGCCTCGGCGGGTTTTATTGATGTTATTAAACAAGCTGTGTAATAACTCAGACCTGCTGTCTTTGGCTGGGCGCATGCCCGTATGGCTATGCCACTCGCCTAATTTACAACAGCATGGGTCATGTTTCTTTTTGCAAGTCTTGTAATTCGTTTATATCTACTTCGACTGAGGGCCCCATGGTGGATGTAATGAAGAAACTTCGCCAGAACTTACCCTTCGCTCCACTTGGTTTGTTTTTCTCTATTGTTGTTTGCAGAATTTTAAGATTTTCAAGCAGTGCTTCTTCTGAAAAACTGGCTTTACCAAAACGAACATGAACAATTCCTGCTTTATCTGCTCTGAATTCAAGTTTACCGGCTTTAAATTCTTTAATAGCTCCTGCTAGATCGGTAGTAACAGTTCCTGCTTTTGGATTAGGCATAAGCCCTCTAGGACCAAGTACTCTTCCAAGTTTCGCAACTTTTGGCATCATATCTGGAGTTGAAATTAGAAGGTCAAAGTTCATTTCCCCTTTGTTGATTGAATCAACTAAATCTTCTTCACCAGCCAGATCAGCTCCTGCTTTAGTCGCTTCAGATACTTTTTCACCACGAGTAACAACTGCTATTCTTACTTTTTGACCGGTGCCATTTGGCAAGGCAACTGTTGTTCTTAATTGTTGATCAGTATATTTAGGGTCAATACCAAGTCTTATATGAGCTTCAATAGTCTCATCGAATTTTGCATTAGCATTTTCTTTTACTAATTTTAGCGCTTCAATTGGAGTGTATGAACGCTCTTCCACTTTGGAAAGTAACGCTGTCATTCTTTTAGAAAAATTTTTCATAATAAATCGGGGTGCATTCGACTTTTTTTAGTCTCCCCCAGGTAAGAGAAAGTTTGAAAATAATTTTACGATTTAATTAGTCGTTTATGGAAACTCCCATATTTTTGGCAGTACCCTCAATAACTTTCATTGCTGATTCGATGCTGCTGCAATTCAGATCTGGGAGTTTCGTTTTTGCAATTTCTTCAAGTTGACTTTTACTAATCGAACCAGCACTTCCTTTTGCGGACTCTCCAGATCCTTTTGCAATGCCTGCTGCTTTTGTTATCAAAACGGAAGCAGGAGGAGTTTTTGTTATGAAAGTAAAACTTCTATCCTCAAAAACTGAAATTTCTACTGGTATTACAAAGCCAGCTTTGTCTTGGGTGCGCGAATTGTATTCCTTACAAAACGCCATAATATTCACCCCATGTTGACCAAGCGCAGGTCCAACTGGAGGGGCTGGATTAGCTTTGCCAGCCTGTAAGGCCAACTTGATCAGGGCTACTACTTTCTTTGCCATCGGCTAAAAATTGAACTAATACGGAAAATCCGAATCTAATCAGATTAAATTATCTATTAAACTTAACTCCTAGACTGACCAGACAGCAAAAGGAAAATAAAAAATCAATTTTGTTTGGTTATTTGAGAAAATTCAAGTTCAACAGGAGTCTCTCTACCGAAAATTGATAAAAGTGCCTTAAGTTTGTTTCTTTCTCCTGAAACTTCAATTACTTCTCCTTGGAAATCTTTAAAAGGACCAGATGTAACAACAATCTGATCTCCTTCTTCCACATCTAACTTGACAACTGTTTTCTTTTCAGCCGCACGTTTGAAAATCCTATTTACCTCTTGTCTGCTAAGAGGACGAGGTTTGATGTGTCCACGTGATTTACCAGTGGCTCTTCGGTCTTCTGCACCAACAAAATTAATTACATTTGGCGTACTTCTAACAGCCATCATTGTGTCTTCATCTAAAACCATGCGCACCAGCACATATCCAGGGAAAACTTTTTCTTCTGTGGTCTGTCTGCTACCGTCTTTTTTTAATTTAACTGCTGGCGTTTGAGGGATTTCTATCTCTATAATTCTGTCGTTAACACCCAGAGTGATTGCTCTTTGTTCTAGTGTCGCTTTTACCTTCTTTTCACAACTTGAAGCAACTTGAATAGCGTACCAACGAGCAATATTTGTTTTTATAGTCTGACTTGAAAAATTTGATTGATCATTCTGATTTGTTTCTGATCTATCAATTAATTTAGAATCTTTATTAGAAGTGGTTTCAATCTCTGACACTGGAAAAAATTGTGAGTGGTTTAAAAATTTTGTTTATTCGACTCAGCGGAATATCTGAGTAGAAGCCCATCCATAAAAACGGCTTACAGCCGCAATTGAAACTGCTGATAAAGTGACCATTAAAATCACTGCAACAGATTCACTAAAAAGCTGTTGGCGTGAGGGCCATACAACAAGTTTCATTTCATCAATTGTAGAGGATAAAAAACTTTTTTTTAAGGCTGTTTTTTCCTTTTCTGTAGGAATTACCTTTTCTTGATCCTCTTTAGAGGTTGGACTTGTCACTTTGGGAAGGCTAAAAAGAAAGTACTGTTAATAAGAACGGCTTTGAACCTACACTAACTTAAGTTTGATCGTTTAGTTATCTATTAAAAAAAGAAGTTTCTTAGATTCATCATCTTTGGTCGTAACCCTTATTGATTTTGCTCCTTGAAAAGCCTCTTCTAAAATTTGTGTTGCCAATGGGTTTTCTAATCTTCTCCTAATAACTCTTCTTAAAGGTCTGGCTCCATATTCAGGTTCATAACCTTCATTAGCAAGAGTTTTAATTGTGATTTCGTCGACATACAGATCTATCCCTTGATGTTTTAAAAGCGTCTTCAATTCATTAAGTTGAAGTCGCACTATTTGTTCTAAATTTTCGGGTTTTAATGGCTTAAATCTTATTACCTCATCAATGCGGTTAAGAAATTCTGGTCGAAAATATTTGGTTAGAGCTTCGTTGATTTGTTGATCTAATTCTTGTGCGAGAAATTTTTTATTTGAATTTTCGTTTTGAACTTGAAGCGAATTATGTAAGATTGCTTTGCTAGCAAGATTACTCGTCATTACAATAACTGTATTCCGAAAATCCACCGTGCGACCTTGAGAATCAGTGAGTCGCCCATCATCTAATACTTGTAGAAGAATATTAAATACTTCTGGATGAGCTTTCTCAATTTCATCAAGTAATAACACTGCATAAGGCCTTTTTCTTATTGCTTCTGTTAATTGCCCACCTTCTTCGTACCCAACGTATCCAGGAGGTGCTCCTAGAAGTCTTGAAACAGCATTTCTCTCCATATATTCACTCATGTCAAGTCTTAATAAAGCGTCTTCTTCATCAAATAAAGAACTTGCTAATGATTTTGCAAGTTCCGTTTTCCCAACTCCTGTGGGGCCAAGAAAAAGAAACGATCCAATAGGTCTTCTAATGTCTTGCATTCCTGCTCTTGCTCTACGAATTGATGCTGAGACTGCTTGAACAGCATTGATTTGGCCAATAACCTTTCTTTCTAAGTCTTTTTCTAAATTTAAAAGTTTTTGTCTTTCACCAGACAAAACTTTTGTAACAGGGATGCCTGTCCATCTTGAGACAACGTCAGCTATGTCTTCTGGATCAACTTGGTCTTTTATAAAGGAATTGCCATTGGCGTTATCTTTTTGAATAGAAACTTCTATTTCTTTTATTCTTTCTTTTATTTGATAAAGCTCATTATATTGAAGTCTTTCTGCTGTTTCATAATCACCAGATATTTCGGCATCTTTTATTGAATTATTTAATTCTTCAAAGCTTAAATTTAATTCTTGTAATTCATCGGATTTATCCAGCTGGTCTTGCCATTGTCGTTTGATTGAATCTAGTTCAAAGAGAAGTGAATTTTTCTCTTTTTCGAGGTTTTCCATTGTCTCAAATGATGTCTCTTTAGTTGCGTTTGAGATTAGTGATTCCAGATGATGAATTTTAGATTCTTTTTCTTCTATAATTTTAGGCTTTGATGAAGATTCAATTTTTACTTGGGCGGATGCTTCGTCAATCAAGTCAATAGCTTTATCAGGGAGGCATCTATCACTGATATACCTATGAGCTAAACGATTAGCTGTTATTAGTGCTTGATTGGAAATGACTACACCATGATGGAACTCGTAATTGTCCTTAAGTCCTTTTAAGATCTCAAGGCTTAAATCCAAGCTTGGCTCCTTAATAGAGACTTGCTGAAATCGTCTATCAAGTGCCAGATCTTTTTCAATTGTACGTCTATAATTCTCTGGAGTTGTTGCTCCAATGCAACGTAAATCTCCACTAGCTAACAATGGCTTTAATAGACTACCAGCATCTGTATTTGATCTTTCTTTGCTTACAATTGTGTGTAATTCGTCTATAAATAAAATTACTCCTTTTTTGCTGTTACTGATTTCACTTAGCAATAATCTAAATCTCTCTTCAAATTGACCTCGGAATTTTGCACCAGCTATTAATGCTCCTATATCGAGTGAAATTAGTCTGAAGCCTTGAAGAGATTTAGGCAGTTCGTTATCTATAAGTTTCTGAGCTAATAATTCTGCAACGGCTGTTTTCCCGACACCAGGAGCTCCAATAAGTACTGGATTGTTTTTTCCTCTTCGAGATAAAACTTTTATAATTGATTTTATTTCAGGCTCTCTACCAATTACAGGGTCTAATTTCCCTGCTTCAGCTTCCGCTGTAAGGTCTTTGCAATATAAATCTAGTGCACTTGGAGTTTCGTTAAGGCTTAGAAGTTCTTGGTTTGATGAAGCTTCTTCCTTCCTGCTTGGAGTTACGGTATCGGAGTTTGAATTTGTCGAAGTGGATTCCGTTGAAATATAAGACTTTGAATTTTTGGGTGGTCTTTCTTCTATTTTTTTAGTGGTCTTTCTTTTTGATTGTTTAAATGATTTAGGTGCTGGGAGTCGTCTCAATTCTGCTTCAAGAATTTCACTAGGTAGACCTGCTTGATAGAAAAGATCTTCCCCTATTCGATTATCTCTACCTATGGCGATGAGAATATGAGAAATTTCTATTTGATTTGATCCCCATCGAGAGCGGAAATCATCAGCTGTTTCCAAAAGATTTTCTAAATCTTCTCCAATAAATAAATCTGGTTGATTACTGATTGGGAGTTCAGCAAGAAAATTTTCTAAAACATCATTAATTTCTTCATAGTTTGCAGGTAAGGGATTTGTATATTTTTGAAATTTTTTATTTCTAAAAAGCACTTGAATAATATGTTCAACATCTAAATTTTGATGTCTCCATCGTCTGGCTGTTTGCTCAGCTATTAATAAAAGGTTCCAAGCCTCATCGCTAAAATAATCTGGTTCAGTAGTTAGGCTTCCACTCATTTTTGATGAATTTTTATTCAAAGTGGTCATTTTTTCGTTGAATTTGGTTGAGACGTTTGCTATTGATACTGAGTATTTTTTTAAGACGAATTTGATTAATTAGGTCTTGGAAAGCAAGCTAGATTAACAATTAAGGAGCATATAGGAATAATGTAGTTCATAAGATCTAAAAATCATCTTAAATTCGTGGCTGACTCACTAGAACTAGTAATTGATACCATCATGGCCAGAGAAGTGTTGGACTCTCGTGGTAATCCAACAGTTGAGGCAGAGGTACTTTTAGAAGGTGGTGCTATTGGTCGTTCTATAGTTCCAAGTGGCGCAAGCACTGGAGCACATGAGGCACACGAACTAAGAGATGGCGGTAACCGTTATATGGGTAAAGGAGTGATTAAGGCTGTTGGTCATATAGAAGAGAATATTGCTCCTGCCCTTTGCGGCCTGTCTGCTTTAGATCAAGCTACAGTTGATTCTGTAATGAAACAATTGGACGATACAGAAAACAAATCCAATCTTGGTGCTAATTCAATTCTTGCTGTGAGTATTGCTACGGCAAGGGCGGCAGCTAATGGATTGGGATTGCCTTTGTACAGGTATTTAGGTGGACCAATGTCATCTCTATTGCCAGTCCCTTTGATGAACGTCATTAATGGAGGAGCTCATGCTGCAAATAACTTAGATTTTCAGGAATTTATGTTGGTTCCGCATGGGGCTGAAAGTTTCAGAGAAGCATTAAGAATGGGAGCTGAGGTTTTTCATACTCTCAAGGATTTATTAAGTCTTCAAGGTTTATCAACTGCAGTTGGTGATGAAGGTGGATTCGCTCCAAATCTTGAATCTAATCAAGCAGCAGGTGATCTTTTAATGCAGGCAATTGAGAAGGCTGGATTTATACCAGGGGATCAAATCTCTCTCGCTTTAGATGTTGCTAGTACGGAGTTTTTTGCAGACGGGAAATACTCATATGGAGGTCAGTCTTATTCCAGTGAGCAAATGGTTGAGGAATTAGCAGGCTTAGTTAATTCATACCCAATTGTTTCTATTGAAGATGGATTAGCTGAAGATGATTGGGATGGTTGGAGCTTACTAACTAAAAAGCTTGGTGACAGCGTGCAATTGGTTGGAGATGATCTGTTCGTTACAAACAGTCTTCGCTTGCAGAGAGGGATTGATGAGAATATTGCAAATTCGATATTAATTAAGGTTAATCAAATAGGTTCTCTAACTGAAACACTTGAAGCTATTGAGCTTGCATCTAGATCAAGTTATACAACTGTTATAAGTCATAGAAGTGGAGAAACAGAAGATACAACAATTGCTGATTTATCAGTGGCAACTAAATCTGGCCAAATAAAAACAGGATCATTGAGTCGTAGTGAAAGGGTCGCAAAATATAATCAATTACTTCGCATTGAAGATGAGTTAGGCAGTCAAGCTACTTATGCTGGACTTGTAGGGCTGGGACCAAGAGGAAGCTTCAAGAGTTGATCAAAATGAACTAATTAGAACTTCTTCTTCCTTGAAAATTATCCAAACGAGTTTCACTTCTCATCTTGAATTTTAATTTGATCCAGCTTATCGCTATTGGAAATCCTAAAATCATTGGTATAAAAAATAAAAAGGGTCTATTAGTTGAAGCGAGTAACGCTGATGATATTGCCAATGAGCCAAGAAGAACAGAATTCCCTAATGTTTGTTGAGCATTAATCATTCTTCTCAATTGTCTGTCTGATTCACCCATTCGCACTTGAAGCTGTAAATCCCCTTGCTCCAATCGCTCTAGATTCTCATCAAGTCTTTTTGGTAAGCCAACTGCTTTAGTCCCTATCTCAGTAACTTGTCGACCTAATTCATTCAATAAGTCATTAGAATTTGGATTGTTTGTTGTCATGAGTGGAAGCAGAAAGGGTTTTGCTATGGCAATTAAATTAAATTTGGGATCTAAATATCTTCCTACTCCTTCAAAAGTTGATAGTGCTCTAAATATAAAGATCAACTCTATTGGTATTCTAAAGGGTTTCCCGAAAGCTAGTTCAGATAGGTCACCAGAAAGCTTTTCTATGATTTGGGAGTTAAATGGAGGAGTTAGCGCCTCATTTAACATTATTCTAATTAATCTTCTTACTGGACCTATTTCGATATCTGTCTCTAATAAACCAGCAATTTGAAGCTCTTTGACTAGTCCACTAACATCTCTTAGTGCTGCGGCTTTGATCATTGAATTAAGTCTGCCTCTGATCCGCTCAGAAACAAAACCCATCATTCCGAAATCGTAGTAAATAAGGGACCCATCCTGAGAAACAGCTAAGTTTCCTGGATGAGGATCAGCATGAAAGAACCCATACTTAACTAATTGCTTTAAGTAACTGGTGGCTCCAATCTTTGCAATTAATGAAGTATCAATTCCATTATTTTTAAGAGTTGTAATATCATTGATTTTTATACCTGGAAGATATTCAAGACATAAGACTTTGCTAGAACTTAAATCCCAGAACACACTTGGGATTAAGATTTCCGAATCATCTAGAAATTGTTGTTTAAATCTTGCTGCATATTGAGCTTCAATTCGAAAATCTAATTCTCTAAGTAATACTCTCTTACACTCTTTTGCAATACCTATCCAGTCTTTTCCCTGACTCAAGCTTTGATTCCTTTGAACTATTTTCGCGACTTGATTCATTACATCTAGATCAAGTCTGAAAAATTTTTCTATGCCTGGTCTTTGGACTTTGAAAATAACATTTTCACCATTAATTAATTTTGCTTTATGAACTTGAGCAAGTGATGCAGATCCTAGTGGAATTGAATCAATATTTATGATTTGTTCATATGAAACACCAAGTTCAATTAATAAAATTTCTTTGACCTTTTTGAAATCAAAAGGTGGAACTCTGTCTTGAAGAGAAGTGAGTTCATTGACCCATGAAGATGGAATAACATCAGCTCTTGCAGATAAAAGTTGACCTAATTTTATAAAGGCTGATCCTAACTCAACTAGTTCCTTTGTAAGCCATTTGGCCCTTGATATCTGCCTTCTTTCTATTCTTTTTTCATTAAAACCTTTTAAATAAGTCCATTTCCTAGAATCAAACCATAAAAAGAATAAAAGAATTAACAACGTTTTCCATATTCTTAAGGCTCTTCCTAACTTTTGGAATTGACCAACTAAAAAAATCAATTTTTTTCCTCAATACTTTTATTTATTTCAATAACCTTGGATCTAAGATTATCAATTTTAGCTTGAGTGAGATCTTCTTCATTTGATGGTTGCTTCGAAGTTTCTTTTTTGGATGAATTTTCTTCTTTTTCTAGACGCTTAGATTCTTCAATGACCTCATCTTTGAAGTTAGACCATTCCTCTTGGAACCTCTCCGGAAGCTCTTCAGCAATTTCGGAAAATTCTTGAGCTGAATTTATAAGTTTCTCTGTTATGCGCGCAGATATTCTATTGATAGCTGCTTTAAGCAGTATTTCTGAATTGCTCAAGAATCTAATTAATCAGCTTTCACTCTAGAAGATTTAGGTTTTTTTGTGTTCGTTAGAGTGTCTATTAGAGACTTTAACGTTTTTTTGTTAGTAGAAAATTCTGATTAGTTTGAAATTACTTGATCTTTTAGTTTTTGAACCTGGGAGAAATTGATTATCATTTTAGAATTGAATCTTGAAATTAATTGAAATATATTATGTTTTTAATTTTCTTAGTATTTTCTTGCATTGTATCTGTCTTAAGATTGAAACGAGCTATAGGCAGACTTGCCCTTAATCAATTAAATCTATTTAGAAGCTTGTTAGTTATGACTCAACCTAGATAATTTTCATTAGAGTTGAACTAAACAAACATTTGATTTGATTTGGGTTGAAAGTTTAGTCTATTAATCCAAGTGAATTCAACACATTCCTTTCCTATCTCGAAAGAGATCAAAACCTACTAAGAGAATTTTCCATTGGAAACCATTGAAACTGATGTTGTCATAGTTGGTGGTGGGCCTGCTGGTTGCAGTTGTGCGCTTTACACCTCCCGAGCAGATTTAAAAACAGTAATTCTAGATAAGAATCCTGATGTTGGTGCTTTAGCGATAACTCATCAAATTGCCAATTACCCAGGAGTCTCAAGTGAAATGAGTGGAGAGGCTCTATTGAAATTGATGAGAGATCAAGCTATTCAATATGGAGCTGATTATCGAAGAGCTCAAGTTTTTGGTATTGACTCGACTGGAGACTGGAAAACTATTTATACCCCTGAAGGAACTTTTAAGGCAAAAGCACTTGTAGTTGCCAGTGGTGCCATGGGAAGGCCTGCATCATTTAAAGGTGAGGCTGAATTCTTGGGTAGAGGAGTTAGCTATTGTGCGACCTGTGATGGAGCTTTTTATCGAGATCGTGAAGTTGCCGTTATTGGTATTAATAAAGAGGCAATTGAAGAAGCAAATGTTCTTACGAAATTCGCTTCAAAAGTTCATTGGATTACTTCCAATGATCCAAAATTAGATGATCATCATGCACAAGACCTTTTACTAAAACCAAATGTTCATCATTGGAGTAAAACTAGGCTAATGCAGATCGAAGGTGATGATTCAGGAGTGACAGGTATAAAGGTTAAAAATCGTTCAATCGATACTAATCAAGATATAGCTCTTGAAGGAGTTTTTGTTTATATGAGTGGATCTAAACCTATTACTGATTTTCTTGGTGATCAGGTGGCATTTAAAGAAGATGGTGGAGTTTTGGTGGATGACTTTATGTCTACAACAGTTGAAGGAGTTTGGGCTATTGGTGATATCAGAAATACACCGTTTAAGCAAGCGGTTGTTGCGGCATCTGATGGATGTATAGCTGCTATGGCAATTGATAGATTTTTAAATAGCAGGAAATCAATTCGTGTTGATTGGGTTCATGCCTGAGTAAAATAATCTATAAGTATTTTTAAAGTTGAGTTGCTTCTGAAACATAGGCCACTCCTCCGTAGTAACTCAGAACTGTTTTGATATTTTCTCTTATTTTATCAATTATTTCTTGCTCACAAAAAATAATCACATGTGCATTTGATCCAAATCCAGTAAATTCCATATCTTCAGTTACAACTCTTTCTGGCCCTCTGCCTGTTGCATGTTTCATAACTGTGTAACCGGGAACTTCAGCTTTTTCTAATGCTGAGAGAACATCATCTAATTCTCTTTCACTAAAAATCAAATCAAGTCTTTTCATGAAATGTATTTATCCAAGTTTTGGAATCATTGTGTTTACTAAACCCATATATACTGGAATCCCAAAAATTATGTTAAAAGGAAATGTTAATCCAAGAGTAGTTGAAATGTAATAACCTGGTCTAGCTTCTGGAACAGTCATTCTCATGGCAGTTGGTACTGCTAAATAGGAAGCACTTGCACATAAAACGACAAATAAAAGAGCATTACCTGGATCTAAGTTTAGAAATCTAGCCACAATTGATCCCAATATTGCATTAACTAAAGGCATCAATATAGAAAACATAATTAGAAAAGCACCAGTTTTATTTAGTCGAGAGAGACGTTGAGCTGCCACAATTCCCATATCAAGAAGGAAAAAACACTCTGCGCCATAAAATAAGTCACCTGTAAAAGGTTCCATTTTTTTTATGTCAGTTGGGTCAACAGCTGATGTTAAAAATCCTATTAAAAGGCTTCCAAGTAATAAATAAACCGAACCATTAAGCATCGACTCATGAAGAATTGATCCCCATTTCATTTTTCTCTTGATGGGCCTATCTTTGGGTGCTCCAAATTTGACTAAGAGAAGACCAATTATTATTGCTGGAGATTCCATAAGAGCTAAAGCTGCAACCATAAAACCATCAAAAGGTATATTCTGACTTTCGAGAAAACTTTCAGCAGTTATAAATGTCACGGCGCTTATTGATCCATATGCTGCAGATATGGCTGCTGCATTAAAAACATCGAATTTAAATCTCAGTATGATAAAGCAAATGAGTGGAATTAATAGAGACATTGCTATTGCGGCTATAACAGTTGGCAAAACTGGATAACCAAAGCCACTTTTTTGAAGTTCAATACCTCCTTTGAAGCCTATTGCAAGTAAAAGATATAAAGAAAATAATTTAGGTAGCGGAGCTGGGATTTCAAAATCAGACTTTAGAGCGTATGCAAGTGCTCCCAAAAAGAAAAAAAGTATTGGTGGACTTAAAGCATTTTGGATGAAAAGATTATGTCCCATTTCTTTTAGTTCTTAAAGCAAGTAATTATATGAAATTAATTATTATTAAACGTTTATGTTATCAATTGCGGCTGTAAGGGCCTCTTTTCTTGTGCCGATTACATCAACTCCAAATTTAGCAAGCCTATCTTTTACTCTTCCAGTTGCACCAGCAACATATGCTTTCCTTGAGTTGCTTATTGCTTCCTGCACCATATCTTCTATTGCAAGAGTTGCAGTGACCCCGAGTCTAGGAACATCAGTGATATCAAGGATTAAAACTTTATAGTTTCTTACTAACATCATTCTTTCGGTTATTCCTTTTGCCGCTCCAAAACTTAGTGGCCCTTTCAATCTGAAAAGCATTACTTCTCCTGCACAGCGATCCAAAAGTGCTTTTTCATCTGAAGGAAGTTGTGCATTTGCTTCATTGTTATTTGCTTCTGAATCAATTGGGTTATCTGCTTCCATTCCTTCTAATTGTGTCTCAGTAATAGAATCGATGGTTAGAATATTTGCAATGAATACTCCAACTAATACCGCCCAGATTAAATCCCAGAAAACTGTCATAAGAAGAACTCCATACATCACGCTTGCTGTTTTAAGCGAAAGTCGATGCGCTCTTAATAGAAATCCCCAGTCAATAATGTCTAAACCAACTTTGATTAAAATTCCTGCAAGAAGAGCTGTAGGTATCTGCGCGGCAAGAGGACCAGCACCAACAAGAACTAATAGCAAGACAACCGAATGAATCATTCCTGAGATTGGTGTAGAACCTCCGGATTTAACATTTATCACTGTTCTCATGGTTGCCCCAGCTCCAGGCAAACCAGTGAAAATACCAGCCACCGCATTTCCTATCCCTTGGCCAATAAGTTCTCTATCAGAGTTGTGTCTGGTTTGAGAAATATTATCTGCTACTAGAGAAGTAAGAAGCGAATCAATAGCACCAAGAACAGCAAGAACTAGCCCGGCTTTCAGAATTATGGGGAAGAAATTGTCAAAGCTTGGGTCTGGAAGACTGAGTCTAAGCCCACCCTCTGGTATTGCACCTATTCGATCAATAGAACTATCTCCAAAAAGAAGAATTGATAGAGGAGTAACTATTAATAAGGATAAAAGTGGTGAAGGTACCCATTGACTTATGTTGCGTGGAGTCAGAAAAACTATTGCAAGTGTCATAACTGCAACTGCTATTGCAGCCCCATTTGGTTCGAAATTATTTACTAAAGTTGATAAAGACTCTAAGACTCCTCCTCGAGTTGTGATCCCTAGTAAAGGTCCTATTTGAAGGGTAATTATGATTACTCCAATTCCAGACATAAAGCCTGAAACTACTGAATATGGAACAAGAGTTATGTATTTACCAAGTTTTAAGAGGCCAAATAAAATCTGAAATAATCCTCCTATAACTACCGCAGCCATTACCAAAGGCAGGATTTCTCCTGCAGATAAATCTCTTGGGATTCCTACAGCTGCCAAGCTAGCAACTACTCCAGCAACAGTTACGCTCATAGGGCCAGTGGGGCCACTAACTTGAGCAGGAGTTCCTCCAAATAATGCTGCGAGGAAACCAACGACTACTGCTCCATAAAGCCCATAAATAGCTCCTCCAGGGCCGAGCGCAGCATTACCAAAAGCCAAAGCTAGTGGTAGGGCTACTACTGCCGCGGTCAATCCGCCTAATACATCACCTCTAATATTTTTCAGGTGAAATCCATTGATTAACGCCAATCGACTCTCCTAACTTGTTCTAACTTGAATAAGCCTATCTCTTCAAGGTTCCATTACGTTCTGCATTTTCTAATTTTAAATACTTATATTGAAGCAAAATAATAGAAAAGACTTGTTTTTACTATGGAAAAAGCTTGATCTCTATGGGATTAAATGGTTTTAAGGATTATTTCAAAATTCTTGGCATTAGTAGAAATGCTACTGACAAGGAAATTAAAAGTGCTTTTAGAAAGCTTGCTAGAAAATTTCATCCTGATTTACACCCTAATGATAAGAAGGCTGAGTCGGAATTTAAAGAAATCAATGAAGCTTACGAGATTCTCTCTGATCAGGAGAAAAAAAAGTCTTATGAAGAGTATCTAAGTTATTGGTTCACAAATAGTGTTGGAAAGTCCAGAGATTTTCATAGGAAAAATAAGGAAAAAGGCTTTGATGATTATTTAACTTTTGATGATTTTTTTAGTGATTTAATTGGGAGATTTAGTGAGGTTGGTCAAGAAATTTATTCAAATATATCGTTAGAGAAGAAGTCTCAATCATTAAATTTGGACGCTGAGTTTGATTTGCAGATTACTTTCTTCGAAGCTTTTAATGGAACAAAAAAAAATCTTTTAGTGAATGATGAACGAATTGAGGTTGAAATCCCAAAAGGAATTCAAACAGGATCAAAAATATGCATTAAAAATAAGGGTAATATTCAAACTGGGAAAGGTAAAAGAGGAGATTTATTGATTGTAGTAAGTGTTAAGTCTCATCCCATTTGGAAAGTGAAAGGCTTAGATGTTTATGCAGATTTACCTATTTCTTTAGATGAATTAGCTTTGGGAGTACAAATTTCGGTTGCGACTCCTCAAGGTGATAAATATTTGTTAATTCCTTCTGGAAGTTTGCCTGAACAAACGCTGAAATTAGAGGGTCAAGGATTTCAAAACATAGATGCTCAAGGAGATTTATTTTTTATTTTAAAATTAAAGTTGCCTGAAAAATGGTCAGATAAGGAATTGATACTTCTTGAAAAGCTTAGATCTGTTCGAAGATATGACCCTCGTTCCAGTTGGTTCGATCAGGCGTGCACTTAAAGGAAGTAAAATGTAGTTATCTCTATTGGTCCATATGGATCTTACTTATCGCCCCCGCCGTCTTCGTAGAACAAACTCTTTAAGAGATATGGTTCGAGAGAATAATGTCTCTGTCTCTGATTTCATTTACCCGCTTTTTGTTCATGAAGGTTCAGATACACAAGAAATATTAGCGATGCCAGGTTCATTTCGCTGGTCAATAGATGGATTAGTTGATGAAGTTAAGCGTGCTTGGATTCTAGGTATTAGATGCATCGTTCTTTTCCCAAAAGTTCCAGATGAGCAAAAGACAGAAGATGGAGCGGAATGTTTTAACGAAAATGGTTTGATACCTAGGGCTATCGAAAGATTGAAAAAAGAGATACCTGAAATGTGTGTTATGACTGATGTTGCTTTAGATCCTTATTCTTGCGATGGCCATGATGGAATAGTTAGTGATGATGGAATAATTTTGAATGATCCAACCGTTAATTATTTGTGTAAACAAGCTATTGTTCAGGCACAATCTGGTGCGGACTTAATTGGCCCTAGTGACATGATGGATGGAAGAGTAGGGGCGATAAGAGAAGCCTTAGATGATGAAGGTTTTGAACATGTAGGAATAATTAGTTACACAGCAAAATATTCATCTGCATATTATGGCCCTTTTCGAGAAGCCTTAGATTCTGCGCCAAGATCACTATCAAATAAGCCTATCCCAAAAAATAAAAACACCTATCAGATGGATCCAGCTAATTCTAGAGAAGCAATAACAGAAGCTCAACTTGATGAACAAGAAGGATCTGACATCTTAATGGTTAAACCAGGCTTGGCTTATTTAGATATTATTTACCGTTTAAGAGAAGAATCAGAGTTACCTATCGCCGCATATAACGTAAGCGGGGAGTATTCAATGGTCAAAGCTGCTGCTCAAAGAGGCTGGATAGATGAAAAAGCAATTGTTTTAGAAACTTTATTGAGTTTTAAAAGAGCAGGAGCCAATCTGATCCTTACATACCACGCATGTGATGCCGCAGGATGGTTAAAAGAATAATAGAATTGATTAAAAAATTATTCAAAAATTTAATTTCAAATTAAAAGTAATGGTAAAAAAACAGACTCAATTAAATAATGAAAGTGTTCATCGTCTCGGTCATGTAGCTATAAGAGTCAATGATGTTGATAGGGCTAAAAGTTTTTATATGAGCCTGGGAATGAAGCTTATTTGGGATGATTCTGATTGGTGTTATTTAGAGGCGGGGGAGAGTAGGGATGGCTTGGCATTACTTGGCCCGAGCTATAAAGCTGCTGGTCCACACTTTGCATTTCATTTCACTAATAAGGCTGAGATAGAGAGAATACATAATTCTTTGAAAAGTAAAGGCATAAAGGTTGGTGCTTTGCATGATCATCGTGATGGAACAGCTTCATTTTACTTGAAAGATACAGAAGGTAATTGGTTGGAAATGCTTTATCATCCATCAACTGGAATACCAACAAATCAATAGACTTTAAGTAGATCAATGGGATTAAGAATAGGTCATAATGATTCTGACAAGATGAAAATTATTTTAGAGTCTTTGAATTTACTCGAATGGCCAACTGTCTGTAGCCATTTGTCTACATTTGCCGTTACTGATCAAGGTCGTCAAAAATGTAAAAGCTTTGATTTACCATTAGATATATCATTGAGCCAGGAGTTACTGTGCCAGACATTAGAAATAGGAGCATTAGATAGTTTTCTTGATGGAGGAATATCTTTTCAAGGTGTTCATGATTTAGAAAATATTCTTTTCATATGCTCAAAAGGTGGTATTGCTACGGGTGAGGATTTATTGAAAGTGGCCGATACTTTAAGAGCTGCCAGAAAATTACGAAAACTAATATTTGATCAATTGATACGTCCAAGACTTTCTGAATTACTCAAAGACATTGCAACTTTACCAGACTTGCAAAAACTTCTTGAATTTGGCCTGGATGAAGGTGGTCGCATTGCTGATCGTGCTTCCACAAAACTTTCTGACTTGCGTCGGCATAGGAATGCAGTACGTCTCCAAAGAAAAGATATTCTTCAAGATATTATTAGGAGATTTAGTGGATTACTTCAGGATGATATTGTCTCGGAGAGGTATGGAAGACCTGTTTTAGCCTTTAAGTCGGGGACTTCTGATCAAATCAAAGGAGTGGTTCATGATAGCTCAGCTTCTGGTAACACGCTCTATGTTGAGCCACAAGCTGTCATATCTATAGGAAATCGTTTGGCCAAGATAGATTCTGAAATTTTAGATGAAGAGAGAAGACTTTTAGCTGATTGGAGTAAAGAAGTTGGCATGAGTGCTGATGTGATATCTCATTTAGGAGAGATACTGTTGCTGATTGAGTTTTCATTAGCAAGAGCTCGTTACTCTAAATGGCTTAATGGGGTGCCAGCAATTCTTGATGGAGAGGAAAATACACTATTGGAAATTAAAGATTTTCGTCATCCTTTATTAGTATGGAACGACTTCCATGAGAAAAAAAATACAGTTGTTCCAATCAGCTTTGACGTTCCCCCTGATTTAAAAGTTGTAGCGATTACAGGTCCTAATACTGGTGGTAAAACAGTTGCTTTAAAAAGTCTTGGTCTAGCAGTTTTAATGGCAAAAGCAGGTTTGCTTTTGCCATGTACAGGATCACCAAGATTGCCGTGGTGTAAAAATATCTTGGCTGATATTGGTGATGAGCAATCATTACAGCAGAATTTATCTACATTTAGTGGACATATTCTACGTATAAGTCGAATACTTGATGCTATCGCCACATCCCCTGGTACGACTCTTGTTCTTTTAGATGAGGTTGGAGCAGGAACAGATCCAAGTGAGGGTACAGCTTTGGCTATGGCACTATTAAAGATAATGGCTGATAGAGCAAGATTAACTATTGCGACTACTCATTTTGGGGAATTGAAAGCACTAAAATATAGTGATTCAAGATTTGAAAATGCCTCAGTTTCTTTTGATAGTGAAACAATAAAACCAACTTTTCATTTGCAATGGGGAATTCCTGGTAGAAGTAATGCAATTGAGATTTCAAAAAGACTTGGCCTCGATGATGAAGTAATTAAGAGTGCTCAAAAATTTATTAATCCTACAAACGTTGATAATGTTAACCAAGTGATTCAAGGCTTAGAAAAACAACGAGAGCGTCAACAATCAGCAGCCGAGGATGCTGCAGCCTTATTGGCTAAAACTGAATTATTACATGAAGAATTACTGAGCAATTGGCAGAAACAGCGTCAACAATCGGAGGAGTTCAATGAAAAAGGTAGGTTCAAGCTTGAGTCATCAATTCGAGAAGGTCAAAAAGAAGTTAGACATTTGATTAAACGTTTGCGTGATCAAAATGCTAGTGGTGAGACAGCAAGAATTGCTGGTCAACGATTACGGCAAATGGAGAAGGGCTATCGAAATGATAAGCGAGTTCAGCATATTGAGAATTGGACTCCAAAGATTGGGGAGAAAGTTCGATTGTCTTCTATTGGTAAAGCAGGTGAAATAATTTCTTTTTCAGATGATGGAATGCAATTAACAGTCTTATGCGGTGTATTTCGAAGCAAAGTTAGTTTAACTGAAGTAGAAAGTCTTGATGGCCAAAAGGCGGCAATAAATACACTTGTGAAAGTAAAAACTTCTCAAGGAAGAAAGAATTTTTCCTTAGTTCGTACTAAAAAGAATACTTTAGATGTTAGA
>QCFD01000017.1 GCA_003278445.1 Prochlorococcus sp. AG-363-B05 | reverse complement strand
GTTAGCGATACGGTTGATTCATTTATTGAATCTTCGTTAGTGCTTCCTAATTCATTATCTGAGTTGATTTCATTTACAGAACTAATTTCAGTTAGCGATACGGTTGATTCATTTATTGAATCATTTGATGGGGCTTCTAATTCTCTAGCTGAGGTTGTTTTCGATTCATTTGAAGAAGTTGTCTTGTGAGAATCATCTGTTTTTGACTCATCTTTTACTTGAGTTGGTTCTTGGTCTAATTTTGAGTTGATGAGCTCCTTAATTATCAAAAAAAGTTTTTTTAGGTTTGCGAAGAGTTCTTTGAAATTTTCAAATATATCTTTAAGAGTGCTTTTTATTTCTTGAGCTTTTTCTCCTTTATTAAAAAAAAGGAATGCAGAAATAACTAATATTGAGATGAATATGAAAATAAATAGGACACCCATTTGTTTGATTGGTTAGATATCATTAAGATCGCTCTTTATTCCGAAGCTATCAAGTGTTTATTTACATTGAACAATGAAGATAGTATTTCTAACTTGAATTAAGGACTGTTCTGAGTATTTAATTTTTCTTATGAATACAGTCAAGTTGACTATTCTTTTTGATGGAGGCTGCCCATTGTGTAAAAGAGAGGTGGATTTTTTGCAATTAAGAAACAAAAAGGGTGGTTTAAAATTTATTGATATTAATAAGCATGACATGTCTTTCGACCCTACATATGGAATTACTTAAAGGCAAGCGATGGAAAGAATCCATACTGTAAAAATTGATGGTTCAGTAATTAAGGATATAAAGGCTTTTCAGTAGTCTTATAACTTGATCGGATTACGTTGGATTTATGCCTTAACAAAGGTTCCCATAATTGATATATAAACTAAGTTCATATATCAATTATGGGAAAAATATGGATTGAAAATAGCGTTCCGACCTTCTCTTGAATAATTTTGACATGATAAGCTTTTTCAGATTTATTGTGTTTGATAAAACTAATATATTAGGTTAGAACAATTTATATTTTCTGTTTATATTAATGTAAATAGCTATCCAAATGTTGAGCTATTGAATCCCCAGTTTGAAGCCTTGACATCCATAAATTCAATATAAATTCTATTGGTTTTTATATTTGTTTGAGATTCAAGTAATTCACATAAATACTTGCTCATTAAAGATGGGTTTAAAGAACCAATTGATTGAAGTTTTATAAAGCAGCATGGTTCATCAGAGCCAGCAAATGTCATTTGAGAATCACTTTGGATTATTGTCATTACATAATCCTCAGGTTTCCCCGTTAGATCAGCGACCATTTTTGAAACTTTTTTTTGCAGCAAATCATTATCCACAACACTTTTTGAGGATGTGTTGATTTGAATCAATGGCATGAGTGAATTAGTCTTTTAGCAAATATATTATTACTTTAATAGAAAATTCAATCCGTTTTTTTATTTGAGCGGTTGTTAAATAAGAGTTTTTGAAATCTTAAAAAATTGGGAAGATCCTTTGATTCTGCCTGTTAGGGCCTCATTTTTCTTTGTTTTCTAGTAACTTAGTTTGGTATTTAATTAAAAAATGAATCAGAATTTTCAAGCAATAGTTCAAGAAACAGCAGAAGATAATTCTTCAAATGAACAAACTTTCTTATTAGGTGGAGCTTTGCTCTTTTTAAATCTATTCGTAATGTTATTCGTAGGCCTATATTGGATGAACCCTGTAATGCATGAATTTATATCTGGCAGACCTCTGTTGTAAGAATGAGCTTATAATTTACTAGTACATTAAATTGTCTTATCAATGCATATAAATCTCTTAAATAAGAGAGATAATTGCATTATTCATATGGATACTCATCCTCAGTCATGAATTTTGATCGACTAATCTCAAGAATAATCAGTTTCTCACTTGGTTTATTGATCATATTATTTGGAGTAAATCCAGTTTTCGCTGGGGCCAATGTTGCTACAAAAGGAGAAGGAGACGAGGTCCCGAGCTATGTGCGTTCTGATATTACTGGGTTTGACTTTCACGGCGAAGATTTACATTTATCATCCATAGCAGGAGCAGTAGCCAGGGATGCCGACTTCAGTAATGTTGATCTTCACGGGACAACATTAACCTTATCTGATTTAAAAGGTTCAAACTTGAATGGTATTGATCTTACTGATACTCTCTCAGACAGAGTTAATTTTCAGAAAACCGATCTAAGGAATGCTGTTTTAGTAAACATGATTGCTTCTGGTAGCAGCTTTGCAGGTGCTCAAATCGACGGTGCGGATTTTACTTTCGCAATTCTTGATAGTGAAGACCAGAGGAATCTTTGTAAAATAGCTGATGGTATAAATCCAACAACAGGGGTATCAACGAGAGATAGCCTTGAATGTAAAGGAGATAAGGATTCATATAAACCTGCCATGCCAGCTGCTTAGCTTCTAGTATTAGCTAAAAAAAGAGTTGTTATAAAACATAGAAAGTAGTTGCAATTTTTATTTTTTTTGTTTTCCTTTGTACAGAGCTAAGTTTTTAATGAAGTTTTTTTGGCCAAGTCGATCTAAGGCAAAAGGATTTGCAATTAAAGATTTTGCAAATAAATATCCTGAGAAGATTTCTTCCGTATCTTCTCAGGAAAATTCCAATCAGTTTCAAGATGATAGGCTATTAAAATTTAAGAATGAAGATAGTAACAATAAAGCTTTATCTCATCTATTAATCAAAAAAATTCATTGGGCTAATAGAGATTTCTCGGAATATAGGGAGGCTTCTTGAATTTTATTTCTTGAGGAAATTTTTTTTTGATTCCTGTATGTTTTTAGTAAGGGGAATTGTTGATAAGATAAATGAGATGATAAATAATAAAGTAATACCTACTAGGCTCCAAAATGTTATGTTAGAGAGTTCTAATTCACCAAATGAGACTGTTAGGTATAAAAACAATTTTAATTAACCAGAATTTATCAAGGCATTTTAGCAATAACTTAGATATTATTTAATTTACTTTCTCTAGCTTTAAGATTTACACATATTTTTTTTTGCCATCAGCACTTATTTTGTAGATCCCTCCCTTTGGTCCTAAAAATAACATCTCACCATTTATTTTTGATTTGCCAAACTTACTTAGTCTTGCTCGATGGATATCTGCTTTTTCTCTTAGTTCCTCTTCTGAATACCATGTGCCTAAATGAATATCCTTAGAAGGGTCAAGTAAAAGAGAATTGGTAAATTCTTCTGATATTCTTTTCCTACGAACATTTATGTTTCTGAACCTTTGCTTAAATCTTTCCATTAGATTTTTTCTGTTAGGAAATCTTTTCCTTCTCTCGATTGTTAGGAATAAGTATAAAAAAAATATTGTTAAAAATATTAGGAATATTTTCACTGTTGATGATTTTAATCTTTTTCAATTAAAGCAATTCCTTTGGAACAAAGCCAGCTGATTGTAAAATATGTGATTGCTTTTTGATTCTGGATTTTTTATTTTCTTTTGATTATCAAATCGAAACCTAAATTGGTGTTCTGTGAAAGTACTTCTTTTTTTAATATACCTTTTTTAAATAAACTTATAATGATGATTAATGACTCAAAAAAAAGAGATAAAATCGAGAAAATTAGAACGATAAAATTGTTAGTAATCGAATTACCTTTTTCTATTTGAGAAGTTTGACGATCTTTACTTTTCATTTTAATAAGGCCCATAATGTGTTGAGCACTCTGCTCCACAATAGGCACCCATATTAATAGCTTGATCTAAATCAAGTTTCGCTGAAAGAGCTGTTGTAACTGCTCCCGCAAAACAGTCACCACATCCATAGCTGTCTATTTCATATGAGCTAGGCTTTACTGGTTTGTATTTATATTTTTCGGGATAGATTGTTCCACCTGCTTTCCCCTCTGTTGCGATGTATAGATCTGGCTTAGGAAAAAGTTCTTCGAAATTTATTTTTTCGTCAGGATCCAGACCGCTACCAATTAATGCGTTGATTTTAACTTTTGAATCTCTTAATGTGGTTTTACCTGCTCGTGGAGTGGCGGCAACAAATTTAGCTTTACTGGCAAGCCTTATTCCTTCTTTATCGGTAGCGGTAATAAAAATACCATCGTAATTTTTCATTTCATTCCAAGGAAGATCATCCGATGCGATGGGTTGTAATCTCTCTCCAATAACTGTAATTGCCCTCTCTCCATCTTTGCTGATCAAGCTGATACCTTTCCTGGTTGGCTTTTCACGCCAGGCTACTTTTAAATTTAATCCAAGTTTGGTTAGTCTTTCGTAGCATTTTTCACCATAAGTGTCTTTGCCTAATGATGTAATCAGATCAACAGGTTCATTTATCAATCTTGCCATTTGCACAGCTGCGACTGCTGCGCCTCCAGCAGCTTCTTCAAAGCAATTTTTTGCATGTGAAATTTCTCCAGCCAATGGAAGCTGATCAACTTTTAAGAATGTTACCCATTCAATATGACCAATCACAGCTAATTTAAGCTTAGGTAGCCTAATTGTTTCTTTGGGAGCGTATTTTTGCATTCTTAATTTTCAAAGTTATTTTTAATATAGTTATATAATTTGCTTGGTGAATTCATGATATTTTTTATTCATATAACAGAAATATTCTTTTCTATTTCTGATATATTGTACCATGTTATATGAAAATTTTTATGATACGGCAGATTAACTGGTTGAAATGGGTTTATTTGTTATTAGCTATTTTTGGAGCTATTCTCCCTTCACTTGCTAATATTGAATTTGTTAGAAGTTATGGCCCTTCTTTTAATATCCAATTATTTATAGAGTTGGCTAATAATAATCCTGCTTCTCAGTCTTTGTCTAGGGATCTTTTTATAGGCTCAGCAGCTGTATTTGTTTGGATCTTTTCAGAGTCTAGGAGATTGCAGATGAAAAACCTTTGGATTGTTGTTTTAGCGACATTTACAATCGCTTTTGCTTTTTCTGCTCCACTTTTTCTATATTTAAGAGAATTAAGGATTGAAGAAATGAATAGAGATTAACAAATAACTTTAGAAATAATTTATTTAATATTTTTGCAAATAGGAATTAGAAATATACAAATAAGACATACGATTAACCATAATTCAAAAGCAGTGTCAAGATTATCAATTAATTTTCCAGCCATCCATGGGATAGTTAAAGAACTAATGCCAAAGCATTGTGAATACAATGCTATTGCACTACCTTGGTATTGAACTGGAGATGATTTTATGATTGCATCTGATGCGGACGGGAGAAATATACATAAAGCTATTGTTATAGGAATAAAGGCTATAAGTATTAAAATATATCCATTAACTAAGAAATTTGAAAGGGATAGAAAAGTAAAGCCTAAAAGTAATGATATTAAGCATAATCTAAATTTAAAAGATGAATTTTTTCCCCTTAAAATATAACCAATTGGCCATTGAAAAATTGCAATTAAAGTAAGTTTAAATGTTAGTATAATAGATACTTGCTTCTCTATTAATGGTGGCCTTATTATTCCACCATTTACCAAATCTAATGGTAAAATACTTTGGATTAGAGTCATTACTCCTGTCACAAATAGAGTCAGTGATAATAAAGGGACTAAAACAATTATCCATTTTAATTCTGAGAGTTTATTTGACTTTATATTTGATTTATAGTTATTAATTTGAGTCTTTAATTGTTTATTCATTTCTAATATATCTCTTTTATTTCTTAAGAATTGAAATAGATATGTCATGAAAGTAATATCTATTAAATATATTATGCGCGTGAATTCAAAATATGTTCCAATAGTTCCTATTAAAACTCCCAAAGTTACTCCAATTGCATCAGCGCTTCTTGCAAGAGCATAACCTTCACTTGATTTGATTTGATTATTACAATTTAATGGAATGGCTAGTTCTACAGAAGGCCAATAAATCCCAGCTGCAGTTCCTAAGAATAATTGACCTGAAAGGTAAGCTAAATAACTATTCGAATTAAAAAGAATAAAATCAGATATTATTGCGATTAAACATGCAATTTGAACTGCTTTTCTATAGCTATATTTTTTGTCAAGGAAATAACCTGTTCCTAATCTTGAAGTTATTCCAGTAAACGCTGCGATTGTTATGCCACTTCCTATATGTTCTGCTGAAAACCCTAAACTGTTAAAAATTATTGGACTTAGATACAATACACCTCCTGCTCCGATCGCTGTCCATAATCGAACCTTTATGATTAATCTTAGGGATAAGGGGCATTTCTCCCAATAATTGCGAATACTAGAAGTTGAGACCAAATTCATTCATCAGAAAATTAGTTGTTCTTGGCATAGTTGGAAGCTTAGGGGCTCCTAATTTTATCTATCCAAAAATTCAAGCAGCTGAGAGATTTGAAATTCATTTTGATGGCATGTCTATTCCAGTATCTATAAAAGAATTGATTGATTGGAGTAATGGTGAGGATGCAACTAATTCAGAATTAGCTAGTTGGCTAAATTTACTTGGCTTTAAAGATAGGAAAGGGTTAACAAAGTTTCTAAATACCCCTTTGGTAAGAGATAAAAGTATGGCAAGACAAATTTTGAGAAGTTGGTCTGGGAGAAAGTTACTTGATGAAGTTAGTGACCTAATCCTCATGGATGAAGATAGTTCTGGTGAAAGTGTTTTAGATACTTTGGAAAAACTTTTAAATGAAAAAGATGAGGTGACAACTTTTGATCTTCTTAATTCACTCTCTGTCAAAGCAATTCATATTGATTTAGATGGGTGGATTGAAGTGGCTAATAATTGGAGGAGTGAATTAAAAAAACAACAAAAACTCATATCTGATTTGGTTTCAACTAATGAGGTGTCTAGCTTAATAGAAGAAAGTAATCTTTCAGGTCCTGAGATTAAGGAGACTGAATATGAATTTATTTCGTTAAGTGTTCCCCATCGAAATGAGCCTTTAGAGTTGGAAATTTGGAATCCTTCTTTTAGGAAGAAAACAAGAAAAAATTGGATTATGTTAATGCCAGGCTTGGGAGGAGATCGTAGCCATTTTAATTGGCTGGCAAGAAGTCTTAGTCATAATGGTTGGCCAGTTGTTGTTTTAGCTCATCCAGGTAGTGACTCAATAGCATTAGAAGCTTTGGTGAGAGGAAGACTCCCTCTCTCAGGTGCTGAAGTTATTCCTGACCGTATAAATGATTTAGATAGTGTTCTTCAAGCAAAAGAGTTAGGCCTGATTGATATTTCAGAAGAAAAAGTTGTCTTGATGGGACATTCTTTAGGAGCTCTTACGGCTATTTTAGCTTCGGGGGCAAAAATAGATGATCAACTCGACGATAGATGTCAAAAGGTACTTGATAATCTTTCTCTTACTAATTTATCCTCGCTTTTGCAATGTCAGCTGGTAGATATTAATTTGCCTGATAGGAAAAGCATGAAAAATCTTTCAGCTATCGTTGGTATGAATAGTTTTGGGAGCTTTTTATGGCAAAAGAATTTAGATAATCAAATAAATATTCCTCTTTTCTTGACTGGAGGAACTTTTGATTTAGTTACACCATCTATTAGCGAGCAACTTGGGTTATTGCTTACTTTGAGTTCAAGCCCATTAAGTAGAGTTCTTTTAATTGAAGGAGCAAGTCATTTTTCACCTATTAGAGTAGAGGGCCAGATGAATCAGTCTGAAGGGAAGGATTTATTTAATCTAAGTGAATCAATTGTGGGTTATCATCCACTTTCTGTTCAGAGCTTATTGGCTTTTCAGATAATTAGCTTCTTAGAAAAACTAGAAGATAAAAAATCAATCCCTTCAAAAACGAATCTTACTAAAGGCAAGCTTAAATTTCATATCTTAGATAAAGCAATAATTGAAAAACTTGTCAAATTTCAATAACTTACTCTTGGATCAATATAAGCTATGGCGATATCTATACCAACACTGATCATGACAACAATGCTTGATATTATAACAACAATTCCTTGTACAACTGGATAGTCCCTTTGGTTGATTGCTTCTTGAAGACCAAGTGCAATCCCTGGCCATGAAAATGTTATTTCAATTAAAAGTGCACCACCAATTAAAGAAGAAACTGTTAATCCAGTAATAGTCAATATTGGAAGAAGTGTATTTGGTAAAGCATGCTTAATTAGTATCCTAGAGTCATTTAAACCTCTACTTTTAGCAGCCTCAATATAATCTTTTTTTAAAATCTCCTCTAAATTCAGTCTTAAGGACCTACTAAATATTCCGCTTAATAATATTCCTAGAGTAAATGAAGGTAACATCAAATGTTTAAAAGAACTAAAAATCATCTCAAGGTTTTTGTTCAAAATACTATCTATAATTAAAAAGCCAGTAATTGATGGAGGAGGACTCATCCCAGGAGGTAATCTTCCTCCGATGGGTAACCATCCTAGTAATACAGCAAAAATGATTTGAATTAGCATTGCTGCCCAAAAAGGAGGAAGAGCATATGTACCAATACCAAAAATTCTTCCCAAGAAATCTATTCTCCCTTCTGGTTTAACTGCTCCTAAAAAACCAATTAAATAACCTACTAATGAAGCTATTAGTATTGCAAATATTGCTAATTCTATACTTGCAGGAAGAGCTTTAGAAATAATTACTTTTACAGGTTCTTGTGTATTTAGAGAGACTCCTAAATTGCCATGTATTAAATGATTTAAATATTCAAGGTATTGATTGATTAAAGGTTTATCTAAGCCAAGTTTGATTCTTAAGCTTGCGCGAGCAAATTCATTGGCCCGAGTACCTAGAATTGCATCTACAGGGTCACCTGGTGCGATTCTCAATAAAATAAAAACTAAGGTTGAAATAATCCAAAGCATTATTGGAAAAAGAGCTAATCTGGCAAAGATATATTTGAAAAGTTCCTTTTTTCTTGACAAAATTAATCTCTTTTCAAGTTTTTTAGAATGATTAATCCGTTGCTTGAGAATTCTGGTTGACTTATATCTTTTAAAGACCAAGCTTTAGGTTTGACTAGCCAAACTGGTAAGTATGAACTTGCGTTTGCTGCAAGTTGTTCTGCTTTTGTTAAAGTTTCTAATCTTTTTTCCCCTTCTAATTCTTCACTTTTCTCTAATAGTTCTTGTACTTTGCTGTCACCCCAAAAACTACCACTGAAAACAGCTTCTCCCTCAAGGCAATTATTATTATCTATTTTAGTACAACTTAATAAAGGCGTTAAATATGCTTCTGGGTCAGGATATGCTCCTGTCCAGTCTAGTATGACTGCCTCAAAAGCACCTTCTGATAGTTGTTTGTAAACTGTTGTTGATTCAACACCATTTAAAGTAATTATTAAACAATCAGATAAATCTTTTTTTATTTGATCTCTCCAAGTAAGAGCAAGTAATTTATCTGCAGGTACATTAGATCTAAATGTTAATGGAATAGTAAGAATATTTGTATTGCAGAAACCTTCTTTCTTTAATAAAGTTCTTGCAAGATTGGGGTTGTATTTAGACCATGGAGAAAACTTTTTGTTTCGTAAGTGTGGAGGTACTATTGATCTTAAAGGTTTTCTAGTTCCAAAACTTACTTGCCGAGCAATTAATTCTCTATCAATTGTGTATGAAAGAGCTTCTCTAATTGCTTTATTTATCAAAGGCAATGTGTTGCTTTTGAAGGTGATATATCCAATTTCTATTGGATTTCCTTCCCCTGAATTAAGCTTATCATTATTAACCATATTATTTAATGTCAGACGTTGCATATCATCAATAGAATTTGAAATAAGTACGTCAATTTCTTTTGTTTTAATTGCGCCAAAAAGGCTACTAGAATTGCTGTAGTTAATAAAGTCAATACCATTATTAAGAGGTTTTTTCCCCCAATACTTTATGAATGGTTTGATTGTTTGTTGATTTGGGCTAAAACTTTCTAAAAAGTATGGACCTGTACCTATAAAACTTTTATTATTGAATTTATCTGTGTAGTTCGAATATGAATTAGGAGATACAGGCGTTAAATTGACAGATGTTAAAAGACTTTTTATAGAACTAGAAGGTTTTTTTAATTTTATTCTTAGGAGAAATTCATCTTTGACTTGAATATCTTCTATCTTTTCATTTAATAAGTAATTTAAAGTACCTATACTCATAAAGCGATTAAGACTAAATCTCATTGCTTTTGCATTGAATGAAGTTCCATCATGAAAAGAAATGTTTTCTCTTAGTGGAATATCTATTAACAAACCATCTTTACTTACTTTTGGTAAATCTTTAGCTAAGATAGGAGAAAGATTTCCATCCTTATCTATTTTGTATAAAGTATCCCCAAGAGCACTTAAAATTTGTAGTGTCCTAAGAGTATTTGCTTGAGCAGGATCAAGAGAGTCAATTTTTCCAGCACTAGCAACAATAATATTTTCTCTTTTTTTATCTTGAACGCAGGATAACTGTAAAAGTATCAATAAAATACTTGATACTTTTAAAATATTTTTCAAATTATTTAATTTTATCATTTTTATTTTATTCTAAAAAAATAACTCTTTTGTCAACTTATTAATGATTTTGAGATACTTGTTTAATAGAGATCTCGAAAACTGGCGATCCATTCGGATTTAGTGGCCATTCTCTAACCCAGCACTTTTCATAAGCATTATCGATTCCTAATACTTGGAAAAGTTCTTCTTGATTCTTTAGGTAAACACAATCCCCCTGATTAATATTTTCTGTTATTCCTTGTCGGGCTTTTTCAATTAATTTTCTGGATGATTTCATAGTTTAGCTTCGAAAAAAATTTAAACTTAAAATTTCTTTCTTCATATTTCTATAATTAGCAACTGAATTTATATTTGACTAGTTTTCGTTAGCTAAAGGCAACCCATCGTTGCAGCAATTTTTTTCACTTGTGGCAATTTTTTTATATCTAAAAGAGCCTGTTCAAGTTGACCTTGTTTAATCTTGTGAGTAATAACTACTATTTCGGCTTCAGTGTCGCTTGAGTCAAATTGCACAATTGATTCAATAGAAATTTTTTTCTGTCCAAAAATGGTTCCGATTTCTCCTATCACTCCAGGAGTATCTTCGGCAATTAGACGTATGTAATTTTTTTTCTTTATTTCTCTTCCTTCAGCTACGTGACAATTTCTCCAACTTTTTGCTGATAGAAGAGGATCTAAGTTAAGGGGGGTCTTATCTTTATTCATAGATTGAATGCCTGCAATATTAAGGATGTCTGCAACGACAGCTGAGGCTGTTGGTCCAGAACCTGCACCTGGTCCGAAAAACATTACTTGGCCGATAGGATTTCCTTCTACAAGGATTGCATTGTTCACTCCATTTACACCTGCCAATGGATTATCTTCAGGCACCAATGTCGGCTCAACCCAGATAGATAGAGGCTGGCTTTTTTGATTTTTTGATTGAGTTTTTTCCTTCTCAGATATGGCCAAAAGCTTTATTCCGTAACCTAATTTCCTAGCGTAAGTAACATCTATAGCTTCTAGGAGATTTATTCCAGTGGTTGGAATATCAGCCCGATTGATTGCCCCACCAAATGCAAGACCACTTAGGATTGCGATTTTGTCAGCTGCGTCTGATCCCTCTACATCTGCTGCAGGATCACTTTCTGCATAACCAAGCTTTTGGGCATCTCTTAACACATCCGCATAATCAACTCCTTCTTTATCCATTCTAGAGAGGATGTAATTTGTTGTTCCATTGATTATTCCGCTTACTTTAGTTATCTGATTCCCTCCTAAGGATTGTTTTAGAGGCTCAATAATTGGGATCCCTCCTCCCACTGCTGCTTCAATAAGAACATAAACTCCAGCGGCTTTAGCTTCATTTGCGATCTCCTCACCATGCCTTGCAATTACTGCTTTATTGGCAGTAACAACAGATTTGCCTGCTCTTATGGCTTGGATGATTAATGATTTGGCTGGCTCTATTCCACCCATTACTTCAACAACGATTTGAATATTGGGATTATTTACTATCTCAATTGGGTTTGTAGTAAGTATTGAATTTGGAAAGGATATGTCTCTTTTCTTTTGGAGATTTCTTACTGCAATGGCTACTAGTTCAAGTTCTCCAACTAATGGATGTCTATCATTTGGATTGCTAATTATAGTTGCGACCCCCTGACCAACTGTTCCTAGGCCAATTAAACCAATACCAATTTTTTTCATGTTTTTATTAGGCGATAATTGTTTGAAAACTCTATCTATTGATTTTCAGAGCTTGGTAGCGAGAGATTCTTTGCTTGATCTTTCATTTTTAGGAATATGTTAAGAAACCCATTTGCTCTTGATGGTGTCAAGCTTTTGCTTAGTCCTGTCATTTCTATGAATTTCTCATCAATTGAGATTACTTCAAAAGGTGTTAGATCATTTAAACCTTTTATAAGAAAAGCTAGTAATCCTTTTGTTATGAGGGCATCTGAAAATCCTTTCCATTGAATTTTACCGTTGACAAGAATTCCAAGAACATAGACCTCTGAGATGCATCCTTTTACTTTTGTCGTCTCAAGGTGAAGATCTTCGGTTAATGTTGGAAGACTTTTAGCTAGCCATAATATATATTCATAACGTCTTTTAGGATCCGAAGTTGATTGTAGACGCTCTATAAGATTATCTAACGAATCGCTTCCATAAGTTTTGATTAGAGATTTTCCTGTAATTTGAGTCACCTCGTCGTAAAAATATTTAATTTATCTTAAACCCTAACTAATTATTTAGTTGCTTCAATTTGATGTAGACCTTTTTCGCTAATCCAACCATTAAATGGCAAGTCCCATTTGTCGCGAGGTAAAGGTTTTGCAGATATACAATTATTACTGATAACAATAAATGATGGTATCGAACTCCATAAATCATTTTGACGAAGACGATCAAAGTATCCTCCTCCGTAGCCTAATCTGTATCCATATTGATCGATTGCTAGGGCTGGGACAAATAGGATAGAAATATCACTTGGCTTAATAGGGGCTTCTCCAATGGGTGCAGGTATTCTATTTGAATCAAGCTTAAGCTGATTATTTGACCAATGATGATAGTTTATACCTTTATTTTTTGAACTAGAAGGCAAAGCAGTTTTTTTATTGTTAATCTCTTTTATAAATCTTATATCTACTTCGCCTTTTAACGGCCAATAAATTCCTATATACTTACCCTCAATATGATATTTATTTAAAAGTGTTTGTAATGCTGATTTAACGTTTGACTTTATTTTCTCATGTATTAAAGATGAATTAGAAGAACGGATTAAACTAAATTCTTTTCTTTTAACTGCTTTTTTTGATTTAATAGATTCATCCATTTTTTTTATAAATTAATAAATTTAAAATATATATTCTGACTATTTAAGATATATTCCAGTAAGAGCAATTGCTAGTGCATCTGCAGCATCATCTGGCTTTGGCGGTGAGGTGAGATTGAATTCATGCATAACTGATTTTAATACTTCATCTTTATCAGAATGGCCATATCCAGTCACAGCAAGTTTTATTTGCATTGGTGGGAATTCTTGGATCGAAAGATTGTGCTTACCTAATGTCATCATTATTACTCCACGAGCCTGAACAACACTTATTGTCGTGCTTGAACGGTAGAAAAAAAACTTTTCTACCGCTGCTGATTGTGGACTCCATTTTCTAATAATTGAGCTTAAATCATTAGAAATTTCTAAGAGTCTTTTTTCTTCTTTTTGTGTTGATTGCGTTTCTATGATTCCACAATCAAGCATTGCTTTTTTCCCTTCTATTTCATCAATAATTCCATAACCCACTCTTGCAAGCCCTGGATCGATTCCTATTATTCTCACTTAATTTGTCGTAGACAGTTCAAATTCAGATACGTCATTAGTTTCATTCCTTTCGAATACTTTGCAAAAAGCTTTTATGACTCTATCTCCAGAATCAACTTGTTCGAGAGGGTCCTTTCGAAGTCGATGTCTTAAAGCTGTAGAGACAACACGAGCAATATCTTCTTCAGTTACATCCTTTCTACCTTCAAATGCTGCTAGGGCTCTAGCAGCTCTGTTTGTGACAATGTCTCCTCTAAGTCCATCAACATCGAGTTCACCACAAACAGCAGATATCTTTAGTCTTAGATCTTCATCGATGGTAACTTCGTTTAGTAAATTTTGTGCATCAACAACTTTTTGTTGAAGGGAGTCTTGATTGCTCTGAACCGAATTGCTAAAACTTTCAGGATTATTATCAAAGGCTGTGCGTTGGTCAACAACTTGAACTCTAAGTTTAGCCTCTCTTACCGTTCTCACCTCTACACTCATTCCAAAACGATCAAGTAATTGAGGCCTTAATTCTCCTTCCTCAGGGTTGCCTGAACCAATAAGTACAAATCTGGCTGGATGGCGAACAGAAATCCCCTCACGCTCAACTGTATTCCAGCCTGAAGCTGCCGAGTCCAGAAGAACGTCCACAAGGTGATCATCTAATAAGTTGACTTCGTCAACATAAAGCAAGCCTCTGTTGGCTTTAGCTAAAAGACCAGGTTCGAAAGCCCTAACTCCCTCACTAAGTGCCTTTTCAATATCAATAGTTCCACAAAGCCTATCCTCAGTAGCACCTAAAGGAAGATCAACCATCGGTACTTGTGTCTTTCCTTTCTTAATATCACTTCCACTTTCTATTCTTTCTCTGACGTCATTGCTTTGAAGATCTGGATCATCAATAGAACTGTTATAGGGATCGCCTTCAACGACTTCAATAGCAGGTAGAAGATCAGCAAGTGCTCTTATGGTTGTTGACTTCCCAGTGCCTCTATCACCCATTATCATTACCCCACCAATTCTCGGGTCAATAACATTCAAAAGAAGCGCAAGCTTCATTTCTTCCTGCCCAATCACTGAAGTGAATGGAAAAACTCTGCGTTTTCTAGTTAAACTCACTTTCTTAGTACTAGTAACAAGATTGTTTCATAAGCAGGTCTCTTTAGATTCATAAAGTCCAAAAAAAAAATGATAATTAAAGGCAATTGTTTTTTGGAAATCATTAAAAATTTTAATTTGGATTACTTGATTGTTGATCTTGCGTTAAGAAAGGAACTAGCTCTGCTGACAAATTTCGTATCAACTCAGGTGATCTAGGATCGTTAAAGGGACCTTTGACTATGAAGCTTGCAAATGCACTTTTGTTACTGGGAGTTTTAATTAAAGCCGTATCTGAATAAGAGGTCCCAATATCACCAGTTTTGTTGTGAACTAAATAACCCTTTAATGAAAGATGATAGTCAATATCTTTGGTTTCTTTCCCAAGGCCTCTTAAAATACCAGAAGGGATTAAAGTATTTGTTTTTGATTTTTGCATGATTTCTCTGAAAATATCTCTAGTAGTAACCTTAAGAAGATAGCCACTGTCCACTAAAGCCATTGCTAAGGAGAGATCCTTTGTAGATGTAAGATTTGTTCCACCTAAATCAGGAAGATAGTTCTTTATTTGTGTATTTTTTAATCCGATCTCTTTAAACTTTTGATTAACTTTACTTATTCCTCCTAGTCGCTTTATTAGTAAATTAGTCGCGGTATTATCACTAACTCTAATCATTTCAGTGGCCACTTCAAAAACGGGGAACTTTTCACCAACCTTTTGGTAAGCCATCCAGCCTGCTCCACTACCAATTGTATCTTCAGTAAGTGGCAATTCTTCATCCCAAAGTATTTCCCCACCGTCTAGCATTGTTAATAAAACAATTAGAATAGGTACCTTTATGCTGCTTGCAGCAGGCAATCCATAGTCAGAGTTGATTTCTGCATAAACTTGATTATCTAATGAAAGGAAAAAACAGCTTACTTCTAAATCTGGGTTTTTTGTTATAAGCGATTGCCATTTATTAATGAGTTTTTCTGATTTTTCTAATTTATTATATGGAAATAATAATGAGTTTGATTTAATAGTTAGTAATTCTTTTCTATTATACAGTCTTGATTCTCCTGCTCGATTGATTTTCCTGTTTATTTTATTTCTTTGATAAATGGGGCCTACGATTTTAAGCATACTTCCAAGTAAAACGGATAAGCTTATGCTTGTTAAAAATATATTTGTAATTACTTTGAGATAATTTTTCACTTTATAAATCAAAGAATATAAATCTTTCCTATTTATTGTAGCTTTTTATTTTAATGAATCATTTTTATTTTTAATCGCCCATCTGGCTTGGCTGATTATTCCTCTAATTAGTGCCACTTCATCATCTTTTATTTCGGCTCTTTGAAGTAATTGTTTAATTTTTGTCATTTTTGCTTTATAAGTATGTTTCATCAAGAAACCAATATCAAGCAAGATATTTCCTGCATCTTTAAGACAATCTTCTAATTTAGTTAAATTTGCAGGATGATTTATTATTTTATTGGGTTTGACTAAATCAAGCTCATTAAGTTGATTAAATTGATGAAGAACAATTGCTACTGCATGTGAAAGATTTAGCGATGGATAATTTTTACTTGTATTAAGACTAATGACTTTAGTTGCTTTTAAAAGCTCTTCATTAGATAAGCCCCTATCTTCTCTCCCGAAAACAAAAGCTATTGTTTCTTCTTTGTTGGATTGAAGTGCCCAGTATAGTGCTTCATTATTTGAATAAAGAGGAATTTCTCCATGATCTTTTCTTCCGCAAGTGGCAATAATTCTTGTGCAGTCAGAAAGTGCTGAATTTAGATTCTTATATATTTTTGCTTCTTCTAAGATGTTTTTTCCTTTAACAGCCATCTTTTTGGCTTCTGGATCTAAATAATCGCACTTAGGAGAAACTATGCTTAATTCATCAACATCAAAGTTTTCACATAGCCTTGCAACACTACCAACATTGATTGGCCCTGCAGGTTCAACAAGTACTACTTTTAGAGTTGTTCTTGTTTCCACTATTGATTTAGGGAATGCATATATGCCAGTAGATCTGCCATTGACTGAGGTTCGATTTCGAAACTTGGCATTGGTGGGGTTAAACCTCGAATAACTTGATTAATAATTTTCTGATCGCTCAATTCTTTAGTTGCTTCATGTAGGTCGGGTCCCACAAAACCTTGTGCGGAAATCCCATGACAACCAACACAATTGATTTTGAATAATTTGCTGCCAGATAAAGCTTCACCTTGAATAGATAAAGTTTCAGTGATAAAAGGATCTTGCTTAAAGTTTCCAATTTTCCATAAGAGGATAAGGGAGGCAAGAGTGGCAATAGATAAAAAGCATATCCGCCGGAAGCTAATCTTTTGTTCCTGATTTATTAATGCTTTTGATGACGGAGTATTCACTAAAACCTCTTTGACATGAAAGAATTGTTAATAGAACTTTTAAAAAACGCGAGCTAATGATTGAGCCCCTTCTCTGTGGGATAGTTCTTGGACTGGTTCCAATAACATTATTAGGTCTATTTGTTAGTGCATGGAATCAGTATCGTCGAAGCAGTTCAATGCCTGATTGGGAGTAAGAAAAATCAGAGAGGTGTTTCCATAAGATTTCAATTTATTGAGTTCCCAACCATTATGGATTCTTGGTAGTGATTTTGACGAGCATTCGCATATCAAAGTTGATGATTTTTTTATCCATTGCTTGGACAACAAAATTCCTTGAGAAAGTTCATATAATTTAGTTTCGTATGGGGGGTCAAGGAAAACAAAATCAAATTTTTGTTCTGAATTTAAAGAATCTGCAGTAAAGGTGATTTTTTTATTTTTTGTTCCATCTTTTAGAAACGAGATTATATCTTTGCAAATCACTTGAATATGAATTTCATGATCAAGTGTATTTGATACATCGATAAGGTTCTTTTTGCATATTCTCGCCGTTTCTCTATGCTTCTCAATTGCAAGGATCCTTCTTACTCCTTTTTGAACAGCCTCACATGCCATTGCGCCACTTCCACTGCAAAGATCTAGCCAACTTGCATCTTCTAGATGATTCCCAATCATATTAATTATGGCCTCTCTTACTTTTGAAGTTGTAGGCCTTGTCTTTTGGGTTGAAGGACTGTCTATCCTTTTCCCTGAAATAAGCTTTAGATTCCGTTTCAAACTAAAACTTGTTTTTTTGTAACCAATTAATCCAATTCAAAATAAGCTTTTGCCCTGCAATACCAGATTTTTCTGGATGAAACTGACAGGCTCCAGTATTTTTATACCAAATCATTGATGAAACATCAGCCTTACCAAATTTTGTTATTGCAACAGTGTTTTTTTGATCTAAAGGACATGCTGAGTATGAATGGACGAAATACATCCAATTAGAATCAGGATAATTTTCTAAAATCGGACATTCATTTGTTTTATATATGGGAGACCAACCTATATGTGGAATTCGTTCATTTTGATCATTAGGTAATTTACAAATTTTTCCTTTTATAACTCCTAAACCCCTTAAATTTCCTTCGTCACTACTCTCAAATAATAGCTGTAAACCTAAACAAATTCCTAGGAGAGGTTTACCGTTATTTATCCAATCAATTATTGAAGGTATAAGATCAGTATTTTTGAGATTAGTCATTGCAGGATCAAAAGAACCCACCCCAGGAAGTATTAGAGCATCACAAAACTTGAGTGTTTTGTGATCACAAATAATATCTAAAGGCTGATTAATCCTTTTAAAAGCTTGTTGAACGGAAAAAAGATTACCCATTCCATAATCTATTAATCCAATTTTTGCCAATAGATTTACCTAGGGAAAATTTGAGGGCTCTTTCAAATTAAAATCTATAACTTGAAATTAAAGGTGTTTGGAGATGGTTCCTGAAAGTGTTGCTTTTGGAACTGCTCCAACGACAGTATCAACTTTTTGCCCCCCTTTGAAAATCATTAATGTGGGTATACTTCTGATGCCATATTGACTGGCAACATTGGGGTTTTCATCAGTATTTAACTTGAAAACTTTTATTTTCCCCTCGAAATCTTTAGAGATTTCTTCAACAATTGGTGCAACCATTCTGCAAGGTCCACACCAAGGTGCCCAAAAATCAACCAAAACAGGCACATCGCTCTGGAGGACTTCTTGTTCGAAGGAAGAATCAGTTACGGCAGAAGCAGTAGACATACCTTAGAAATCTTAAGAACTAAATCATAACAATTGTATTTTGCCTATAAAAAGCTTTCCTGCAATTTTTATACGAAGTTTGAATATTGAATTGAATTCTTTTAATAAGAAAAGCCCGAACAAGTCGGGCATTTTTGTGTGTGAGGAGTGTGAGAGGAAAGACTCTCACTGGTCAATTCTAGCTCTTGTATTTAATTCTGAAATCTTTCAGTATTTTTATTTGCCCATTCCAAGTTGTTGTGCTTTTTGATAAACCTTTCCTTCTGTTAACAAAGAAGGAGCAACAACAACTTCAACTTTCTGCATTTCTTTGATATCTGTTGCTCCTAGGGTTCCCATAGATGTTTTTAGCGCTCCAAGTAAATTGTGGGTTCCATCATCCAGAATTGCAGGGCCGCAAAGAATACTTTTTAAACTACCAGTTGTTCCAACTTTAATTCTTGTACCTCTTGGAAGGACAGGACTTGGAGTTGCCATGCCCCAATGAAAACCTTTTCCAGGAGCTTCCTGAGATCTTGCGATGGGGGAACCAATCATCACAGAGTCGGCACCACAAGCTATGCATTTACAAATATCACCACCTGTGATAATTCCACCATCAGCAATTATGGGAACATATTTACCTGTTTCTTTTTGAAAATCATCCCTGGCAGCAGAACAATCAGAAATAGCAGTTGCTTGAGGAATTCCAACTCCTAATACCCCTCGTGAAGTACAAGCTGCGCCAGGTCCTATCCCAACCATTACGGCAGATGCCCCTGCTCTCATGAGCTTCAAAGAAACTTCATAAGTAACGCAATTGCCAACGGCAACTGGTATGCCAATGTTGTTGCAAAGATCATTAAGGTTAAGATTTTCACTGTCTTCTTTGCCTAAGTGTTCTGTCGAAACCACAGTCGCCTGAAGAAAAAACAAGTCTGCGCCTGAACCTTGAATTAAATCTTTGAATTTAATAGCAGCTAGTGGGGTTCCACTCACAGCGGCAATCCCACCACCTTCTTTTATTTCTTGAATTCTTTTTAAAATTAATTCTTGTTTTATTGGTTGCTTATAGATTTCTTGCATTAATGGAACAAAATCCTCATTCCCAGTTGATCGAATTTTCTTTAAAACAGCCTCTGGATTTTCGTATCTAGTTTGAACTCCTTCTAGATTTAAAACACCTAATGCTCCTATGTTTGATAAGGCGATTGCCATATTGACATCAACAACACCATCCATAGCACTAGCGATAATGGGAATAGTTCTCTCAATCCCACCGATTACCCAATTGGTTTTTGTGATTTCAGGGTCAACTGTTCTGCTGCCAGGTACTAATGCGATTTCATCAATTCCGTAGGCTCTTCGAACAGTTTTGGTGCGCCCTAGTTGAAAATTCACACCTAAATTTTATAAGTTCTCGTCAAACTACCAACTGAAGTGCCAAATTGAGCAAATGTTGGGAATAGATAATCAAGATTCTGCTTTTTTTTACCGAATTGATCAATTTTTTAAGAAGACATTGAGGAAATTTATTTCATGACTTTGTAATTAGTGAGTTGATTAGTTGTGATTTACTTTTACATATATGGTTATTTACTTTAAAAGGTTTCTTAATGCTCAGATGTTCATATAATTGGTAAAACCCTTATATATGGCTGATCCATTGGGACCTAATAACTCTGGTCCCGGGGAATCCGATGACCGGATCATCCAGACAGACTTGAGAAATGAAATGTCGCGTTCCTACTTGGAATACGCGATGAGTGTGATTGTTGGTAGAGCTTTACCTGACTCTAGGGATGGCCTTAAGCCAGTTCATCGAAGAATTCTTTATGCAATGTATGAACTAGGCCTAACCAGTGATAGACCTTACAGAAAATGCGCACGTGTGGTTGGAGAAGTTTTAGGTAAATACCATCCTCATGGAGATACAGCTGTATACGACGCTTTGGTGCGAATGGCACAAGATTTCTCTATGCAAATGCCTTTGATTGACGGGCATGGGAATTTTGGATCTGTTGATAATGATCCTCCTGCTGCAATGAGATATACCGAGTCAAGATTGCAATCTTTGACTACTGATAGCTTGCTTGAAGATATCGAATCTGAAACAGTTGATTTTGCAGATAACTTTGATGGTTCTCAACAAGAACCAACTGTATTACCTGCAAGAATTCCGCAATTGTTGTTGAATGGCTCTTCTGGAATAGCGGTAGGTATGGCAACAAACATACCTCCACATAACTTGGTCGAATTGATTGATGGTTTGATGGCTCTGATTTCTAATCCTGAGATAGAAGAAAAAGAGCTAATGAACATAATCAAAGGCCCTGATTTCCCAACAGGTGGACAGATACTTGGTCGAACTGGAATTAAGGAAACATATCTTTCTGGTAGAGGCTCAATAACAATGCGAGGGGTTGCTGAAATAGAAACTATTGAAAATCCAGGGAGGCCAGATAGAGATGCTGTGATTATTACTGAACTTCCTTATCAAACAAATAAAGCAGCATTGATAGAAAGAATAGCTGATATGGTTAATGATAAAAAACTCGAAGGCATTGCAGATATTCGAGATGAAAGTGATAGAGATGGTATGAGAATTGTTGTTGAATTAAGAAGAGATTCATATCCTCAAGTTGTTCTAAATAATTTATTTAAACTTACTCCTTTGCAGACAAATTTCAGTGCAAATATGCTTTCATTAGTTAATGGCGAGCCTGTTATATTATCGCTTAGAAAGATGTTACAAGTATTTTTAGACTTTAGAGTAGAAACTATTGAAAAGAGAACAAAATATCTACTAAAGAAAGCAGAAAATAGAGATCATATATTGCTAGGATTGCTATTGGCTCTTGATCAGTTAGATGAAATAATTAATCTTATTAGGTCAGCATCTGATTCTTCAACAGCTAAAAAGAAATTACAAGAATTTCATGGACTAACTGATATTCAGTCTGATGCTATTTTGCAGATGCAGTTAAGACGACTTACAGCTTTGGAGGCAGATAAAATTAGACTTGAACATGAGGATTTAGTTAATAAAATAATTGATTTAAAAGATATCTTAAATAGAAAAGAAAGGGTTTTTGAAATAACAAAAATAGAATTAAATGAGCTAAAAGAAAAATATAATTCTCCAAGAAGAACAGAGATTCTTGATCTTGGGGCTGGGCTTGAGGATATTGATTTAATTGCGAATGAACGATCAGTAGTTTTGTTGACTGAGACAGGATATTTAAAAAGGATGCCTGTTAATGAATTTGAAGCAACAAGTCGAGGGACTAGAGGTAAAGCTGGAACACGAAGCCAAGGCGAAGAAGAGGTTAAAAAGTTTATTAGTTGTAATGACCACGATACCCTCCTTCTTTTTAGTGATAGGGGTGTGGCTTATGCTCTTCCCGCTTATAGAGTTCCTCAATGCAGTAGAACAGCAAAAGGAACTCCAATTGTTCAATTGCTTCCAATACCTAGAGAAGAAGCGATTACTTCATTGTTATCTGTTAGCTCTTTTGAAGATGGAAATTATTTATTGATGCTTACAAGGGGAGGCTTTATAAAAAGAACTCCCCTTTCCGCTTTCAGTAAGATTAGAGCAAATGGATTAATTGCAATAGGTTTAGAAGATGGTGATGCCCTTACTTGGGTTCGCTTGGCTGAATCTGGTGACAGTGTTTTGATTGGTTCTAAAAATGGAATGACAATTCATTTCAGATTAAATGATTCAGAATTACGGTCTTTGGGGAGAACGGCAAGAGGAGTTAGGTCAATGAATTTGAAGTCTGGTGATTCGCTTGTAAGTATGGATGTTTTATCCACTGAATTGGCAGATCATATTGATAAAAGTGAAGAAGAAGAAGTTGAGGATGAAATATCAATTTCAGAGGGGCCTTGGGTACTAGTTGCATCAGCAAGTGGATTAGGTAAAAGAGTTCCAGTTACTCAATTTCGCTTGCAAAAAAGAGCAGGAATGGGATTAAGAGCAATAAAATTTAGAAAAGATGGAGATGAACTAGTTGGCTTAAGGGTTCTTGGTAAAGGAGAAGAATTATTATTAGTTAGTGAAAAAGGAGTAATTGTTAGAACTAGTGCGGACAAAATTTCTCAACAATCAAGAGCTGCAACTGGAGTGAGAATTCAGAGACTTGACGATGGGGACAAATTATCGGAAGTAGTTTTAGTCCCTCCAGAACAAATTACCGATGACGAAGAAAAAGAATCATCTTCAAATAAACAATCAATAAATACTGAACCAATGTCAAAAAATTGAAATTACTTAATTGTGCTGATGTATTAGTTATGGGTGCAGGGCCCGCTGCTCTTTGCATCACTGCTGAGTTGGTTCAACAAGGACTTAATGTTCAAGCAATAGCTTCTAAATCTCCTTTAGAACCTTGGCCAAATACTTATGGAATATGGGCATCTGAGCTTGAATCTTTAAATATGCAGGAATTGTTGAAATATAGATGGAAGGATACTGTTAGTTTTTTTGGAGATGGATTAAATGATAAGGGAAATATTTGTACAAATCATTATCTTGATTATGGCCTTTTTAATTCAAATAATTTTCAAGAAGCTCTTCTTAGGAAATGTAATGGACTTACTTGGCAAATTGAAACTGTAGAAAAAATTGATTTTAGCGAAAAAGAAACTTTTGTGATTTGCGCTTCTGGAAAAAAATACAACGCTAAATTAGTAATTGATGCTAGTGGCCACAAAACCCCTTTTATAAGAAGGCCAGAGAATGAAGAAATTGCTAAGCAGGCGGCTTATGGAGTCGTTGGGAAATTTAGTTCACCTCCAGTTGAAAAGAATCGTTTTGTGTTAATGGATTTTAGGCCAGATCATTTAAATACAAACCAGTTAAAAGAACCACCTTCTTTTCTTTACGCTATGGACTTAGGAGATGGAAGTTATTTTGTTGAAGAAACATCCTTGGCTTGTGCACCTCCAGTTTCATTTGAATCATTAAAAGAAAGATTAAATTCACGATTATCAAATAAAGGAATTCAAATTGAGGAAGTAATCCATGAAGAACATTGTCTTTTTCCTATGAATTTGCCATTGCCTAATAGAGATCAACCTCTTTTGGCATTTGGAGGATCAGCCAGCATGGTTCACCCAGCCTCTGGATATATGGTAGGAAGCCTCTTAAGGAGAGCTCCTTCATTGGCAAAGGAGATAGCAAAAACAATCAAAAAGGATCCGCTTATTTCCACATCTCAAATAGCTAGAAGAGGATGGAAAACTCTCTGGACAACTGAATTAGTTCAAAGACATCGTCTTTATCAGTTTGGACTTCAACGACTAATGAGTTTTAATGAATCACTTTTAAGAGACTTTTTTGATACCTTTTTTAAATTACCCAAAAATGATTGGTATGGATATTTAACTAATACTCTCCCTCTACCAAGACTCTTTATTGTGATGCTTAAATTGTTTTCTATTGCCCCACTAAAAGTTAGATTGGGAATGCTTGGTTTAATAATTAAAAAGAAAGATAAAATTTAGATTTTCCTTTTCCAGTCGATAGGCGAAATCAAGGGAAATATACAATCCTCTTTTTCGATATCTTCTAAAATATCTTGCTCAATAATTTCTTTATCTTTAATTGCATTGATTAACATCCAAAATCTTTTCATATGCAAATTTATTCGTTCTCTTGCAAGCTCGGTTGTTGTACCTGCTTTTAAAATAAAACTCCAATCTGAAGATTGACATAAAAGAAGCTCTCTTGCTGCTTGTTTAATAATTTTGATGTTTGATTCTTGTTTTATTCCTTTTGAACAAATACTTACCATCTCTCTCCCAGCTTTGCTCCATTGATGAACAATCCATGCATTTGATTCATTTAACCAATAATTATGAAAGCCTCCTTGTCCCCAGCTTGAAGGAGAAGGATTGCATAATTGGATTTGGGTCTTTAATTTTAGAGCCTCTTTTAGCGTGATTAATTTAATACCTTCTTTTTCTGATTTGATAAACAATTGAGAGAGAAATTGTGGACCTTCAAACCACCAATGTCCAAAAAGTTCTGCATCAAAAGGTGCTATTAATAATGGTTCTATTTTCATTGATGCTTCAAGTTTAATAAGTTGTTTTTTTCTCTCCTTTAAATAATGCTCTGCATCTTTTTTTACACTTTCTTGAGCAGCTTTTGGATTGTATTGTTGTTTGTTTTCTAAAGATGTTTGCTTGGATGAAATTTTAAATAATTTAATTCCTAATGGTCTTTTCTCCTTTATTCCTATATTTTTTAGTTTCTCGATTGATAAATCCCATCCCAAGTCTCTATGGAATTCTCTGTAGTTTGGATTTCCTGGATAACCATCCCTTGCAGACCAGACTGGAAGAGTCGATTCACTATCCCTCCCAAAGAAAGCTACTCCTCTCTTAGTGCATATAGGGGCATATAACCCATATCTTGGTCTGGGATCAGCATTTAATAAGCCATGTCCATCAAGGACAGCATACCTTAGGCCTGATTCAGCCATTATTTCATCTAGACCTTCGTAATAGGCACATTCGGGCAACCAAATGCCTAAAGGTGGGGTTTTGAAAAGACGTCTATGTTCTCTTACGGCAGTTTTTAACTGTGCTCTAACGGTTTCTGGGTTTTCTCTTAAGAGGGGTAGATATCCATGAGTAGCTGCACATGTAAGGATATCAATTACTTTTGATGTTTCTAATTTGTCAAATCTTCCAATTAAATCTCCTTCACAGTTCTCCCAGCTCTCTAATTGAAGCTTTAAG
>QCFD01000016.1 GCA_003278445.1 Prochlorococcus sp. AG-363-B05 | reverse complement strand
CCATTGCCATTAAAGCTATTCCAGCAGTTATTGAAGGAATTGCTATTGGAAGTGAAATTTTAAAAAAACTTTTCCAAGGACCTATTCCAAGTGTTCTGCATGCCTCAATTTGTTTTCTACCAGCTTTCTCAAAACTTTCAGAACTCAGTAGAAATACATATGGGTAGGTTGTAAATGCCATTATTATGACACCCCAAAACATACCGGTAATTCTGATTGAGTGAATACTACCTAGGTCAATGAATGTGGCTGCTAATAAATAAGCGGGTGTTGCAAAAGGAATTAGTTGAAACACTCTAAGTATCTTTCTGCCTTTGAAATTGCAATTAGCTAAAATCCAGCCATTTGTTATTCCTATAAAACCTCCTAGTGTTAAAGACAAAAATAATAATAATATAGTCCCTTTTATTTGATTAATGTTATCTTTTGTTAGATAAATAGAACCTTTATGGATACCATATATTCCCTCTCCTATAAGGCTAAATAAAGGACATAAAATAAAAAAAATTAATAGGATTACAAGTGATTTTAAAATGAAACGATTATCATTCCATTTTAAAAAATGAGAGAAAAAGTTAACATTTTTAAAGTATGATTTGCTCTTTTGAAGTGAATTAAACATTTATTAATTTATTTCCATGAGGAGTTGTTCTTATTATTTATCAATACATGCATTTAATTGAGAGAGTATTGTCACTTTATCTAATTCTTTTCCAATTAAGACAATTTGATTGTTTCTTTCTTCAACCCATTCACTATCTTCAATAGAGATTCTTCTCCCTGCCAGGTGAAATACATGTCTTCTTTCGCTTTCGCTGAACCAAAGGATACCCTTTGCTCTGAAAACATTACTTTTTAATTGATTATCTAGAAAATATTGGAATTTCCTAAGCGAGAAAGGTTCTTTAGTCTGAAAAGAAACAGAAAGAAAATCTTCAATTTTATTATCTTCTTCTGAGTTTTCATTCTTATGAGAATGCTCATGAGAGTGATCATGAATTGATTCTTTTTGATTTATCAGATCAGTTTCGAATAGACCAACGCTTAATAATAGATTGAGAGGAATATTACCTTTAATACTTTTTAAGATTCTCACATCATTCTTTATTTCTTTTAACTTAGCTATTGTTTCTTCTATATTTTTATTGGTTACTAAATCACATTTGTTTAGAAGTAAAATATCACCATAGATTACTTGAGATCTTCCTATTGAACTTTCTAAGGCAAAATCATTAAAGTTCTCAGCATCAATTAATGTTATAATAGAGTCTAATCTTGTTTTATCTCTTAATTCACTTCCAAGTAATGTCATGGCAACTGGAAGAGGGTCAGCTAAACCTGTTGTTTCAATAATAATATAGTCTAGCCTATTGTTGGCATTGATTAATTTTTCTATTGATTCTACTAACTCACTATTTATAGAGCAACAAATACATCCATTACTTAGCTCTATCATTTCTTCTTCGGTTTTAACTATTAACTCATTATCAATTCCTATTTCGCCAAATTCGTTAACTAATACAGCTGTCTTTATACCTTTCTGGTTAGTAAGTATATGATTTAATAAAGTTGTTTTTCCTGATCCTAAAAAACCTGATACAATTGTAATAGGAATATTGGTTTTGGAAACTATATTTTCTTTGAAATTCGATTCACTCGTGTTCATCTCAATGCAAGTAAGTAATGATACATTAGGTATTGATTAATTTATCAATAGATGTAGCAAGCTTGATGTCATTATTAGTAATTCCACCTTTATCATGAGTAGTTAAATTGATTTTAACTTTATTATATGTATTCTGCCAATCTGGATGATGATCCATTTTTTCAGATAAAATAGCGACCTTGCTCATAAAACCAAAAGCATCAATGAAATTATCAAATCTAAATTCTTTCTTTATCATTTTATCATCTATTATCCAAGAAGGGTTCTTTTCTATAAAACAATCAAGTTGATTTTTGTCTAATAAGGAAACCATTAGTTTTTTACATTTAATTTTAATTTAAATCAAAATCACCAATTGCATGCAATTGTAATGACCTTGATTTATTTGATGTTCGATGTTCCCATATATAGATGGCTTGCCATAAGCCTATTTCTAATTTACTATTAACAACACTGAAGCTTAAATTATTTGAAGTAAGCATTGTTCTGATATGAGCAGGCATATCGTCTAACCCTTCTTCTGAATGAAGATATTTTATTTTTTTACTACTTCTGTTAATTGGATAAAATCCCTCCTCTGGGACAATTGCTTTCATGTATGCTGATAAATCTTTAAGAACATTGACATCCGCATTTTCATTTATAATTAAACTACAGCTTGTATGCTTAAGAAATATAAGAAGTATTCCTTTTTTAAGCTTTTTATATTGGATCCAATTATTTATGTCTTTTGTTATATCAGTGAAACCTTCTCCTTTCGTCTCAAAATCTAAAGTTGATAAAATCTGTTCCATTCCTAATGAAGTGTTTAATTTTTCTATATTAAATACTAACAGCTTTGTTCCTTTTCTATTAAGTTAAACTATTCCGAATCCGACTTTATAAAAAAGATATAACTTTTTTGATTTTTAAATCATGAATAATTAATTTAATTCAGAACTTATGATTTAAATTATTTTAAATTGATTAAATACGGATCTGTTTTCATCAATTTGATATTAGGATTAATCAAATATCAGATTGAATACTTTGTCAAAGTCTGCTTGGCAGCTTTTGGGTGATTACCTAAAAGATACGCAGTTGTTGGGATCTATACAAAGCACTCTCTACTGGGATCAAAATACATCTATGCCTATTTCTGGTTCCACTTGGAGAGGAGAGCAATTAAGTCTTTTAGCTAAGCAACTTCATGCAAGACAAAGTTCTGAGCAGTTCGAAATTTTAATAAAAGAAGCAAAATTTGAACTTCAAAATTCCAAAGAAAAAGACTATTCTGATTCAGACCTTATGACAGATAGGTTCAGAAATATTGAGTTGCTTGAGCAAGATTTCAATAGACAAAAAAGGTTGGATCCTAAATTGGTTGTTGAGCTTGCAACAGCAAAGTCTGAAGGTTATATGTGTTGGCAAGAAGCTAGGAAAAATAATGATTTTAGAAGCTTTTCTCCAGCTCTCAAGAAATTAATTTCATTACGAACAGAACAATCCAATCAGCTCTGTGAAGAAAGAAGTTGCTGGGAGACACTTGCCCAACCTTTTGAACCGAATTTAACTATTAATCGTGTAAGCGAGCTATTTGAACCTTTAAAAAAAAGATTGCCGGAATTGATTCAGAATGCTGCAAAAATAACTAACAAAAAGAGTGGAAAATGGGATTTAGCAATTAGCGATCAAGAAAAGCTCTGTCACATACTTTTAAATGATTGGTCTAGGGATCCTTCTAATACAGCTATCGCTAAGTCCCCTCATCCATTCTCTATAACTTTAGGTCCGGATGATTATCGAATTACGACTCGAATAGTTAAAGGTCAGCCACTTTCTTGTTTATTAGCTACTGCCCATGAGTGGGGACATTCTCTTTATGAACAAGGCTTGCCTTCTGAAAGTCACCAATGGTTTGCATGGCCGTTAGGTCAAGCAACCTCTATGGCTGTTCATGAGAGTCAATCTTTATTTTGGGAAAATAGAATTGCTAGGAGCTTTTCATTCGCAAAGTCTTTTTGGCATCATTTTGAGAATGCAGGTGCTCCAATTCACTCTGGAAATGATTTATGGATCAATCTAAATCCATTTACTCCGGGATTGAATCGAGTAGAGGCCGATGAACTTAGTTATGGATTGCATATAATGATTAGGACTGACTTGGAAATTGATCTTCTCGAGAGAGGGCTGTCTGTAGAAGATCTGCCTAATGAATGGAATAAAAGGTATTTGAACCTTCTAGGTGTTTCTCCAGAAAATGATACTGAAGGATGCTTGCAAGATGTGCACTGGAGTGAGGGGATGTTTGGTTATTTCCCTTCTTATTTGCTTGGTCATCTTATAAGCGCTCAGTTAACAAAAACTCTTGAAGAAGATTTAGGGGAAATTGAAAATATTATTGAATCTAAGGAAATCAGCAAAATATTAGGTTGGCTTCGTGAAAATGTTCATCATCATGGGAGAAGTTTGGATTCCGAGGAACTTGTAGAGAAGGTCTCTGGAGCAACATTATCACCAAATTATTTTCTTGAATACTTAGACAATAAACTTGAAAAGCTTTCTAAAATATCTAATTAAAATACACATTTAGTAGCATAAAAATTAAGTAGAGTATATTTTTTGTTGAAAATTTTCTAAATTATGTACCACAACTTCATTTACATTTACTGCGTTGATTTACCATGTAGGAACATAAATAAATACTATGGCTAACCTTGATCAAGCACCTAGCAGAACAATGCCTAATCTGCTTCATGTATTACCTGCGTTTGCCGATGAGTCTGAACTTAGAGTCAATACAATCGTTGAGTTGAATTCAAATACCATAAATAAATACGAGCTTATAACTGAAACGGGGCATTTAAAGCTTGATCGAGTTGGATATTCCTCCCTCGCCTATCCATTCGCTTATGGATGTCTTCCACGTACATGGGATGAAGATGGAGATCCATTAGATATCGAAATTGTTAATGTTACAGAACCGTTGGTCTCAGGTTCAATTGTTGAGGCCAGGATTATAGGAATCATGACTTTTGATGATGGAGGTGAAGTTGACGACAAAGTGATTGGCGTAATAGCTGATGACAAGAGGATGGATCACATAAAAAGCTTTGAGCAATTAGGCAAGCATTGGATTAAAGAAACAACTTATTATTGGGAGCATTATAAGGATCTTAAAAAACCAGGAACTTGTACTGTAAATGGTTTCTTTGGTGTTGAAAAAGCAGTTCAGATTATTAAATCCTGCGAGGAGCGATACTTATCTGAAATAGATCCTAATTTAATTAATTAAATTTTTGAATGATTTAGGCCCGTGCAGACTTGAAAATTTCTTCTAATATTTCTCCTGCACCTCGGCCTTTTAATTCATTAGCTAAGTCTATTCCGATTTCCTCTGCAGAGCTTACCGATCCTTTTTTTATATCTCTAATTAATCTTTTACCATCTAAGCTTGCAACCATACCCTCAAGAATTAATTCATCGTTGTTAATTTCAGTTCTAACGCCTATTGGAACTTGACATCCTCCTTCAAGCTCTCTGAGGAAAGACCTTTCAGCTAAACATCTTTTAGATGTTGATTCGTGTTCAAGTGTTTTTAAAATATCTAGCACCTCTTGTTGACCACTTACACATTCAATACCAAGAGCGCCTTGACCCACAGCATGGAGTGAAATATCTGTTGGAATTAACTGATGTATTCGATTGGCAAAACCAAGTCTTTGTAATCCAGCAGCAGCCAAGATAAGACAGTCATATTCTCCTGAGTCAAGCTTTTCTAACCGTGTAATAACATTTCCTCGAACATCCTTGAAAACAAGATGTGGATAATGGTATCGCAATTGAGCAAGCCTTCTTAAGGAGCTTGTTCCCACTACAGAACCTTCTGGCAGAGTCTCTAGTTTATAAACCTGATTTTTTTCATTAACTACTAACGCGTCCGAAGGATCTTCCCTTTCTGTTATACAGCCAAGAATTAATCCCTCTGGAAGGTTGGTAGGTAAATCTTTCAGTGAGTGAACTGCAATTTCGGCATGACCAACAAGCATTTGAGCTTCAAGTTCTTTAGTGAAAAGACCTTTATCTCCTATTTTTGCTAATGCTACATCAAGTATTTTGTCACCCTGCGTAGCCATTGCTTCTATAGTGATAGCAAGATCAGGATGGGCTTTTTGTAGTTCATCTCGTACCCAGTTCGTCTGAACCATGGCCAGCTGGCTTCGGCGAGAGGCGATGCGCAGTTGGTCTAGTTTCATTAGCAATCATTGTCTATTTCTTTACCTTAATCAGTCAACCTGACCAAATCTAAATTCTTGGAAAATAATTTAATAAGGTTAATGTGAAATAAAACCATAATCCTATGAATTTATTGATCTTGGCTATGAGAAAAACAAAAGTAATATTTTAAGATTTTTAATTTAGCTTTATATATTCTTTAAGTACTCCGTTTCTATTTGGATGACGTAGCTTCCTTAAGGCCTTAGCCTCGATTTGTCTAATTCTTTCTCTTGTTACATCAAAGATTTGACCAATCTCTTCAAGTGTTTTCATTCTCCCATCATCTAAACCATAACGAAGCCGAAGAACATCCCTTTCTCTTGGGCTTAAAGTAGCGAGAACTCCCTCTAAATCCTCTCTTAATAGAGTTTTTGCTACATCTTGCTCAGGGTTCTCGATATCTGCTTCAATAAAGTCTCCAAGTCTAGAGTCTTCTTCTTTCCCGATCGGGGTCTCAAGGGAGATTGGGAGCTGAGCGCTTTTTGCAATAAATCTTAGTTTTTCAATCGTCATTTCCATACTTTCGGCTATTTCTTCCTCAGTTGGTTTTCGACCAAATTCTTGACTTAAAACTTTAGTGGTTTTCTTGATTCGTGAAATTGTTTCGTATAAATGCACCGGTAAACGAATCGTTCTGCTTTGATCTGCAATTGCTCTAGTAATGGCTTGCCTAATCCACCATGTGGCATAAGTTGAAAATTTGTATCCTTTCTCATGGTCAAATTTTTCAGCTGCACGTATTAAGCCTAGACTTCCTTCCTGGATTAAATCTTGAAAAGATAAACCTCTATTCATATATTTCTTAGCAATTGAAACTACTAATCGTAGATTGGATTGCACCATTTTTTCTTTTGCTCGTCTACCAAGCATCAACCGCCTGCGGAAACGAGTTAATGGCATTTCTGCAAGAACTGCCCATTCTTTAACAGACGGGAAATGACCATTCTCACTTTCAAATTGTGCAGCTTCTTCCTCTAATTGAAGAAGATCAGCGATTTTTCTTGCTAATTCAATTTCTTCGTCTGGCCTGAGCAGTCTTATTCGGCCTATTTCTTGTAAATAAACTCTAATTGAATCTTCTGTGTAAACTCCTTTTGGCCCAATTTTTATGCTCGCTAAAGCTTTAGCTGCTGCTTCTTGAGCACTCGACAACATAGAAGCATTATCATCATCGTCCTCTAGATCGATGTCTGATTCCGTTACTTTATCTGCTTCAGCAATTAATTTATCTGCCTCTAGATCTAAATCAATTTTTAGATCATTTGATGATTCTTGAGGAAGAGTTTGGGTTTCTTTTGTCACTTTTACTTTGGAGGAAGTTTTTTTTATTTTGTTTGAATTATTTTTTGTTTCTTGATTGATAGACAAGCTTTTAGACTTCTTCTTTGCCTTTGAAGTGATTTTTTCAATTGTTTTTTGGTCAGTTGCAGAACTCATTTGATTACCCGAAAAAAAATGGTCGGAATCTCCTAGAGAAAATATTTCAGGAAAAACTATTTAATTTGTATAATTTTCAACAAAAACACTCTAATTTGACGTTGTCCTTAATCGTGATAAATCTTGCGAAAAATCACATGATATCAATAAGGATCTGCGAAGTTATTAAGGATGTTTTGTTGAGAAATGAAAATCAATGTGTTAGCAAGGATGTCAGGGGATTTCTCAGACCGGCATGCCTCAGAATAGGATTGCTCCAATTCCAGGAAAAGCTCCTAGTCTTCCCTCTGGGTGGAATCTTGCAGGTTCCACAACAGCTTTAATACTGTTAACAATCCAATGGTAAGAAAATTTTCTTAAGTCGGCAAGTATTAAAAATTATATGAATCCTTTTGTATTCGATATTTGGTTGCATGTAGGTCGAGAAGGGCGATGTTTCTCTTATCAAGATGGAAATAATTTAGATATAGATTTAGGCGATGTGGTGACAGTACGTCTAAAAGGACAACTAATGCAGGGGTTGGTAGTTAAGAAGAGGAAGAGAGGTGAAAATAATTCAAAGGAAAGTAAAAAGAATATTTCGTTAAACAATATAGTTTCGTTGGTTCAAAAGGCAGCTATAAAAAGAGAATGGAGAGAGTGGCTTAACGAAATTGCTCATGAATTATTTGTAAGTGATTTTCACATGCTTAAGGCCGCTTTACCTCCAGGTTGGTTGGGGAGGTCGAGATTATCAATTACGCCAAAAAAACTTTGGTGGGTAGAATTAACTGGTGATAATTTTGAGAGGAGTATATCTACTCGACAGATTGAGTTAAAGGAAACCCTTCTTTTAAATGGAGGAGGTAAATGGCAAAAAGATTTGGAGGCTGAAGGATTCTCTTCTGCATTGATTAAAAATTTTGTTGCGGCTGGTTGTGGAGAAAGAGAAAAACGTCTTTCCCTTCCTGACTCTTTTGATGACGGAAAATTCACTGATAAAAGAACATTGAAGATTGAAGATCCTCAACCTTTAACTTTAGAGCAAAAATTAGCTAAGGAGAAATACGAGTCTCTTCGAGATGGATCAGCTCTTTTACTTTGGGGCGTTACTGGATCTGGAAAAACTGAGGTGTACTTACAAATTGCTTTCCTCGAGTTGTCTGCGGGGAGACATTGTCTGATACTTACACCTGAAATTGGATTGGTTCCACAATTGGTTGATCGTTTTAAAAAGAGATTCGGATCAAATGTTTTTGAATATCATAGTAATTGCTCTCAAAAAGAGAAAATTAAGACATGGAAGAGATCTTTGGACACAACATCACCTAGTGTCTTTATTGGTACTCGCTCAGCGATTTTTCTTCCATTATCTAATTTAGGTTTAATAGCTCTTGATGAAGAACATGATAGCTCTTATAAACAGGAATCTCCTATGCCTTGTTACCATGCAAGAGATTTGGCAATTCATAAGGCAAAAAAAATAGGAGCTAAAGTGATATTAGGAACAGCAACCCCGTCTTTATATGTCTGGAAGAATATAGAACCCAAAGGCAATATTGCGCTTGCAAAATTAACTCAGAGAATTTCAAATCGTCAATTACCAATAGTTAATGTTGTAGATATGCGTTCTGAGTTGGCTACTGGTAACCGAAGCTTGATAAGTAGATATTTGAAAAAACAACTTTTAGATTTAGTGAAGAATGGAAATCAAGCTGTTATTTTAGTACCTAGACGTGGATATAGTAGCTTTCTTAGTTGCCGTAGTTGTGGTGAGGTTGTTCAATGTCCATATTGTGACGTTGCTCTAACTGTACATCGTTCTAGAGAGGGTAATCAATGGTTACGTTGCCATTGGTGTGATTTTCGTTCAAAAATCAATGATAAATGTGGAGAATGTGGTTCAAATGCTTTTAAACCATTTGGAACTGGAACGCAAAGAGTTATGGATCATTTAGAACGAGAACTAGAGGGAATAAGTTTATTAAGGTTTGATAGAGATACAACTAGAGGTCGTGATGGCCATCGATTGTTATTGGAAAAATTTGCTAATGGAGATGCTGATATCTTGGTAGGCACTCAGATGCTCTCTAAGGGCATGGATTTACCTAAGGTCACTCTTGCTGTCGTCCTGGCAGCAGATGGTTTATTGCATCGTCCGGATTTAATGGCTACGGAGGAAACTCTTCAACTCTTTATGCAATTAGCTGGTCGCGCTGGACGAGGTGAGCAACCTGGGAAGGTAGTAGTGCAAACTTATTGTCCTGATCATCCAGTGATTCTTCATTTGATTGATGGGAGGTACGAAGAGTTTCTCAAAAAAGAAGAAAAGACTAGGAAAGAAGCTGCGATGGTTCCATACACTCGTGCTTGTTTATTAAGGTTCTCAGGTGAATCTGCAGACCAGACATCAAATGGAGCATTTTACGTCGCATCTGTAATTAGAAATGATTGCATTAAAAAAGGTTGGAAATTGATTGGTCCAGCACCTTCATTAGTTCAAAGAGTTGCAGGTAAAAGCCGTTGGCAATTGCTCTTGTATGGCCCTGAATCAAGTCAAATACCACTTCCCTATGGGGCTGAGTTATGGAAAGGGTTGCCAAAAGGAATAAGTCTTTCTATTGACCCTGACCCTCTACAATTATGAGATTTTTGAACTTCGCTACGGTGGTAACTCGGGGAAACCGAATCCCATCTTGAGACGTAATGTTTGAAGGAAAATACTTATAAAAATTAGAGAAATTATCAAGATAATTCCAATTTGAAGTTGGTTCCATTTCCAATAGGTAACCTCCAATTGGTTGATCTGTCCAATTTCAAGAGGCAAGAACGTTACTCCTTTTTTAACGGTAGGGTTTAGAGGTTGAGTTTTGAAAGTGTTTTTATTATCCAAATCATGCAAAATTAAATTTAATTTTAATCCAGGAATTTTTGGGAGCTCTCTCAAGTCAAAATAAATTTTTAAATTTTGTCTGGTGCCAATTATCCAGTTTTTATTATTTGTAATTATTTCAGGTTTATCTATATTAAACCCGCTAGTTTTCGAGGCTGCTGAAGTTATTTGTTGAAGCAATTCATTCCCTTGTTCAAAGCGAATGGTTGGTGACTCAAAATGCTGTTTGTTTTCTTCGGTTTTAATTTTTAAAATACTTTGTTCTTTAGAAACATTATCTGCGAACTCTATTTGCCATGGAATTGATTTGCCCGAAGCACTGTCAATATCAAGTGATATCTTTAGTCGATCTGAACCGGTAATGCTCAGGTTAGTAGATATATCTACACAACCAGTTAAGAGAATGGTTATTAATGAGATGATTAATAAAGTTATTATTGAGAATCCAAAGTCTAGATTTTTCGTTGGACCTGTTGGAGGATGATTGACTTTCTTCTTTTTCTTCTTGGTTTGTCTAAAGGATGATATTAGAGATGGCTCCATCTCTATCTTTGGGATTTCTACAGACCAGTTTGAGGGTCTGGGCAGACATGGTGCATCAAGTATTGACAGGAGTTGTTTGGCCTGTTGACGAACGGCGGCTTCTTCGTTATCAATCAGTCTTTTACAAGCATCAATCGCTTTCTTCTCATCACCTTGCCCCATGTATGCAGTAACTTTGAGGAGTCTAAGCTCAGCTCCGATCGCTGTTGCTTCTGAGTAGGATAAAAGTAATGAGTCTATTATCCTTATACAAAGGCTGTAATCACCTTTATCAAGAGCAGCCTCAGCAGTTTTTATATCCGAAGCTGAGTTTGACATTTAACCTCTGCCCATAACCATGGTCCCAATGCCGGAATCAGTAAAAACTTCTAATAGAAGTGCGTGAGGAGTTCTTCCATCTATAATGTGGGCAGCATTCACACCTTGAGCAAGAGAGCGAATACAACACTCAACTTTTGGTTTCATACCTCCTTTAACTATCTCTTGGTCAATTAATTCTCTGGCTTCTGATAGACGTATGTTTTCTATTAGAGAAGAAGGGTCATTTTCATTTCTTAAAATACCCGGAGTATCAGTCAAAAGAATTAATTTTTCGGCGCCTAATGCTGCTGCAAGTTCCCCAGCAACAGTATCAGCATTGATATTGTGTGATCTGCCATCATGAGAGTTGGCGACACTAGAAATGACGGGGACATATCCTTCGTCGAGAAGGGGGGTTAATAGTTTTGTATTGACTTTTGCAACTTCTCCAACAAGTCCATGAGTTCCACCTCCAAGAGTTCTTGCTTCAACTAATCCCCCATCTATACCGGATAACCCAACAGCTAAGCTTCCATGACTATTAATTCCGCTTACTATTTGTTTGTTAACTCTCCCCACAAGAACCATCTCTACAACGTCCATTGTCTCAGTATCTGTAATACGTAAACCATCAAGGAAAACTGGCTTTATGCCTAATTTCTCTAACCATTGGTTTATTTCTGGTCCCCCGCCATGGATGACTACTATTTGTACGCCAACAGATGAAAGAAGAGCTATATCTCTTAATACTGCATTCTGAAGCGTTTTGTCGACCATGGCTGAGCCCCCATATTTGATAACAATCCTTTTATTTGCAAAACGCTGAATATATGGCAGAGCTTCGCTTAACACAGAAACTCTCATTGAGTCTGCGTCTTTAAATGGTGTATTAAGGTTTGAACCTAAACCTGAACCTGAACCTGAACCTGAACCTGAACCTGAATTGATTGGTTGTTCTTCTCTATTCATTTTCTTTAAAAGCTTCTTCTTGTTTTGGCGGCAGTAGGATTAAATCTATTTCACCAGGTATGGGACAAAATAATTCAGCACATAAACCTTTAGCAAAGAATCTCCCTAAACGTTCTTTTTGATCACTCCATCTTTCTAAAGGTACACCAGCCATTTTAAATCTCATTCGAATTCCATAATTACCATTTTCAACCAATTCTTCTATTTCTATAAGTTGAGGTGGATTGTCTATGTCCCAAAGCTTTAAAACTCTTAGAGATGATTCAAGCTGGCAAGATTGACCATACCTCCATCGGGTGACATCTTGAACTAGTTTGCCTAGCTCTTCAGGACCTTTTTTTCTTTCTGAGGCAAACTTATTGGCAGAAACTACTCTAAGAGCAGGAGGTACTTCAGTGGTTTTAAGTGATATTCCAATTAGGAAAATAGGGACTCCATAAAAGAAAGTTGGAACACTGAGATTTGTTGCGTCAGTAAAGTAGGCTGTTAAGCCAATTAAAGAAAGGGATGCTCCACCTATGGTGATGAGATTCCCCGGTGAAAGAAGTTTATTCATGAGTGTTATTGTGGCTAAAATCTGGGGCAGATGGGTTTTAAGGAGACAATCTTATGGCCTCACAAAAAAAACAATTTTCTGAATTAACCGAACTTGTTGAAAAATTAAACAAAGATAGATCGTGGATCCTCGAACAATTAGATAAAGGCTGCTGGCCTGAATTTAGACCTGATCTGGCTGCGTTGGAGAGAGAATTAGGCCAACTCTTAACGAGGGCCACAGAATACATTGAAGAAAATTGTTGATCTAATTCAGAATGGAATGTCATCAGTATCAGGAATTAATGGTGAGCTATCCCATTTGACACCTTCGTTAATAAGAGAGTTTGAGGAATCACTCGTTTGATTTAATTGAGGTTTGGAAGAAATTGATGGAAGGGTTGTGTTAGTTGAAAAGGGGTGAATTCTAGAAAGGGTAAATTCAGCTCGCTTTTCTTTAGTACCATCTTGTCTAGGCACGGAATTCATTCTTAAGCGTCCTTCTATTACTAATTTAGAATTGACTTGAACTGTGTTCTGGAGTTCTTCTGCTAATTTTCCCCAGCCAATAACTTTGATTGTGCTTGGAGGTGCATCTGCTCGGAGGCTATCAAATTCAGCTTCTATTTCAGCTAATGGTGTTTTGTTGTCTTGAGTAAAGCGAACTGTTGGGGCCTTTTTTACTAGAACCTCAAGCATACAATGGTTCATTCTTTTTCTTTAGTTATTGAGGCTTATCTTGATGGATATAAGGGAAAAATGCCAGCCACATCTTTGGTTGTTAACAGGAACAGGTGAAGGCCACGTCTTTGCTAAGTCTCTATTGAAAGAAGGTTGGAAAATTACTGTGAGCGTTGTTTCTAGGAGAGCTTCAATTCCATATGAAAAGTTAAATCCAGAGAAAATATTAATTGGGGCCTTAATTACTGAAGAGGATATTCGAAAAGTTATTTTAAATGCAAGAAATAACCATGATGGATTTCATTGTGTTGTTGACATGACTCATCCATTTGCTATAAAAATCACACCAAAGATTTCAAAAGTTTGTAAAGAATTAGGTCAACAATTTATAAGATATGAAAGACCAATAGATGATATTTCAAATGCATTTTTATTAAAAAAATTTAGTGATCTGGCTGGTTTTGAATTGAAGAATAAATCTATTTTACTTGCTCTAGGTGTAAGACATCTTAAGAGATCTATCATTTTCATAAGGGGTTTAGGAGCTAATGTTTATACAAGAGTTTTAGCTAATCCTGAAAGTATTAAAAAGACTTTATCTTCCTCAATAATAAATACAAATTTCGCGATACTCAATCCCTTAGGGTCTAGTGATGGAGAAATTGAAAAAGCATTAATTAGAAAATGGAATATTGATGGAGTAGTCTGCAGGCAATCAGGAGGACAAACTGAAAGGTTTTGGCAGCGAGTTTGTATAAGTATGGGAATAGACCTTTGGTTATTGGAGAGACCATCTAGGCTTCAATATATTGATTCAATTGATAGTTATGAAAAATTAAATAACAGGTTGAAATCTATTATTATGTAATAGAAAGTTTTAAACGATTATGATTTATTCCAAGTTTAACCAATTAATATATTTTGTTATAACCAATGAAGTAGATAAAAAGAATGCATGTAACATGGCTGATTTATTATTGAAAGAGAAGTTGATACCCTGCGTAACATTTAAAAATATTGAATCACATTTTTGGTGGAAAGGGGAAATAAATAAATCAAAAGAAGTCCAATTAATCATTAAGTGTAAAGAGGATAATATAAAGAAGGTTTGTGAAAAGATATATGAATATCACAGTTATGAAGTACCTGAAATAGCTTATTTCCCCGTATCAGCTAATAAAGATTACCATGATTGGGTAAATTCTTTTTGACCATTAAAGTTTTAAAATTCTAAATGTGAGTTTATCAAATTTAAAAGATTAGTATTTGATCGAGAACCTAATTGAGTAACTATTTGTCCTGCGCAAATAGACCCAATTTTTGCAGACATCAATGGATCTAAGCCATCTGCAAGCCCTTTTAGAAACCCTCCAGCATACAGATCTCCTGCACCTGTGGTATCAATAGCATCTCCGAAAATGAAAGGATCTACAGTTGTTTCTTTGCTATTTGAAATGAGAATGGAACCGTATTTGCCTACTGTAATTGCCGCTAACTCGCATTTTTTTTTCAACTTCTCAATTGCTAAAGTTAGATTAGAGGTTTTATATAAAGATGTTATTTCATCCTCATTGGCAAAAAGAATATCTATGTAATTTTCAACTAGTTCTACAAAACTTTCGCGATGTCTACTTACACAAAACGAATCAGAGAGAGATAATGCAACTTTTCTGCCTGCATTTTTAGCTATTTCTGCAGCTTTAATAAATGCATTTTTAGCAGCTGGATTGTCCCAAAGATAGCCTTCTAAATAAAGTATTTTGGCTTCCCTGACAGCTGATAGATCGAGATCCTTTGGCTCAAGTAGGACTGAAGCGCCTAAGTAAGTGCACATAGTTCTCTGCGCATCTGGAGTGACAAAAATTAGGCATCGGGCAGTTGAGGGGCCAGCTGAAGAAGGCGGGGTTTTGAAAATAGTTCCTGTCCTTGAAATTTCTTCTGTAAAGATTTCTCCAAGCTTGTCATTTCTTACTCTTCCAATGAAAGCTGCCTTTCCTCCTAACTGAGCTACGCAAGCTAATGAATTAGCAGCAGAACCTCCTGATCTCTGAATTGTGTTTGTAGCTTTTTCATAAAGTTCTTTTGCCTTGTTTTCATCAATCAAGGTCATTGAACCTTTTTCGAAAGATAATTCTTCAAGTGTAGAATCATCTGTTGTGGTTAGTACGTCTACAATTGCATTCCCAATCCCTACAACGTCAAGGGAAGAATCGTTTATTTTGTTTATCATCAAGTTAATTATAAATCATAAAAATTGAATCACACGATTTCTAAGAATTTAGAAGAGCTCTTTTTGGTCCATGAATAGGATCCTCAATAACAATTGTTTGATCTCTGTTGGCTCCTATGGAAACTATAGCTATAGGAACTTCCATTAGTTCAGCAAGGAATCTTAGATAACTCATTGCAGCAGGAGGAAGATCTTCTAGACGTCGACAATTTTCTGTAGAGCATTTCCAACCAGGGAGCTTTTTAAAAATTGGAGTGCATTTTTCAAAATCTTCAACACTAGTTGGAAAGTAATCAATTTTTTTACCGTTTAATTCATAAGCGACACATATTTGAATTTCATCAAGGTCATCTAAAACGTCCAATTTGGTAATAGCAAGGCAATCTAATCCATTAACTTCAACTGCATATTTTCCAATTATCCCATCAAACCAGCCACACCTTCTCCTACGACCAGTAGTTGTTCCAAATTCACCTCCTTTATCACAAAGTTGATCATTAATGCTTCCATGCAATTCAGTAGGGAAGGGTCCTTCACCAACTCTGGTCGTATAAGCTTTGGCAACGCCGATAACTCTATCTATAAGTGTAGGACCTACTCCTGCCCCAATACAGGCCCCTCCTGATACTGGGTTGGATGATGTTACATAAGGATAGGTGCCGTGATCAAGATCTAAAAGAGTGCCTTGAGCGCCCTCAAATAAAATATTTTTTTTCTTTCTAGCAGCCTGATGAATAGTTCTATTGCAGTCAACAATATGTTGCTTTAGCTGATTTCCGTAATTGAGATATTCTTCAATTATTTCATCAAGAATTAATGGTTCAATTCCATAAATCTTTTGTAGTAATCCATTTTTCTCTGCTAAAGGGACTTTTAATCTTTCCTGCAGCTTTTCCCTGCTAAGTAGATCAATAATTCTGATACCATTCCTTTGAGCTTTATCAGCATAAGTTGGCCCAATTCCTCTACCAGTAGTCCCGATTTTTTGGAGGCCTCTTTTTTGCTCCATTGCCATATCAAGAAGTCGATGGTAAGGCATGGTTACATGAGCAGTTGAGGCTAGCTTGAGTCCAGATATATCAATATCGTTATCTTTAAGCATTTTTATTTCTTTAATCATCACTTTGGGATCAACAACTGTTCCCGACCCAATAAGGCAAATTTTGTCCGGATACAAAATTCCAGAGGGAATTAAATGCAATTTGAGAACTTTGTCCTCTACAACAATCGTATGACCAGCATTAACACCACCTTGATAGCGAACAACTACATCTGCGGAGCGACTTAGCAAATCGGTGATTTTGCCTTTCCCTTCATCACCCCACTGTGCGCCTATGACTACAACATTTGCCAAGGAAGAAAATTCGGTTCGAAACCGCTCTGCATTAGAAAAAACAACATTCGCAGATAGCCCTACCCTGAGTCAAAGAAATGAATCAAAGATTATCTTTAATTATCTCTGACTGCTAATTTCTCTGCTTTAGATAGTTCTTTATTTAATCTTTCTTTGAGATTTTCAGGAACTGGTCTGTTTGCAAAAGTTTTGTAATGGCCTGATAGAGCGTTTAAGGCCGTTTGCATTGTTGTAAAGGTATTAGAGGTATTTACTTGAGATCTATTTCTATATCTTGAAATGTAATCACTTATTAGAAAAACAGCTTCTTTTTCAGCCTCTGATAGCCCTGTATCTTCTTTTGGTAAAGTCATGGTCTCTTTTAAAGTTGAAGAGACTGAGATCGTATCTTTGGCGAAATCTCCAGTCATGAATGTTTTAGCGGCATTAACTTGTGAAGTGAATTGAAATAATACGAGGAAAAAGGCAAAGCATATAGCTAAAGCTGCTCTCAAAATCCTTGTTGAGAGGTGATTAAAGACAGAGATCATTTTTTTTTAGCAATTATTTAGAGACTCTATAGTCATTTGGGCTGAAATTATAGTTTTCCGGTATTTAATTCTTCTGAGATCTTTTTAAAAACCGATCTTAGATCTAGTAATTCAGTAACTTTCGTTTTCCTATGGTGTAATTCGACTAGGCCAGAATTGGCTTCTCTACCTGCAACTATTCTCCATGGGATACCTATAAGATCTGCATCTTTAAACTTTATCCCAGCCCTCTCATCTCGATCGTCAATTAGTACATCGACTCGATTACTTAATAACTTTTGGTAGATTTCTTCAGCTAAAAGCTTTTGCTTATTATTATTTATATTGGCAATGATAATTATTACTTCAAATGGGGCAATTGAGGCTGGCCAAATAATACCTAAATCATCGTGATTTTGTTCTACTGCTGCTTGGGCCAACCTGGAAATACCAATTCCATAACATCCCATCCAAAATGGTTCTAACACTCCTTTTTCGTTGGTAAATTTAGCATCTAAGGATTTAGAATACTTTGTACCTAGTTGAAAAATGTGTCCAATTTCTATACCTCTACATTCTTTTAGCTTTTGATTTTTATCATGAATACATCTATCACCAGCTTTGGCTTTTCTTATGTCACATGTAAAGTTATCAGTATTAATTAAATCCCAATTATAGAATATTTTATGCTCGTCCTTAATATTATTTCCACATATAAAACTTTTTATATCTATAACGGAAAAATCTGAAAGTCTTATAAATTTTTTCTCCCACTCTTTTGCTTCCGAGAGTAAGTTATCACTGAGGTCAGGACCTATAAATCCAAATGGAATTTTAGAGATACCTTGTTTCTTTATGTCTTCGTTAGAAATAACTTTAATCTCTAATACATTTTGATTTAATTTTTTAGAGATTTCATTAGAAAGTTTGATCTCATTTATTTCCTGATCGCCTCTAATACTAGCAAGAACTGGGTGTTTTTTGTTGTCATCGCAGGTCGCTATGTATACTAGAACTTTGATAATTTGACTAGGATGAAAATCATTATAATTACATAATTCCTCTATGGTTTGTTGATTTGGGGTCTTGATTATTGAAGGCTTATTATTTTCTAATTCTTTCCCTTCTTCAATAATTGAAATTGCCTTTTCTTGATTAGCTCCATATTTACTATCTGAACTTATTAGTATTAAATCTTCTCCAGATTCAGCTGTAACCATAAACTCTTGAGATGCAGCTCCTCCGATAGCACCACTATCTGCATCAACGCATACAAAATCTAGCCCACACTTTGTAAATATATTTTGATAGGCATTTTTCATTTCTGAATAAGTTGATTGAAGATCATCCTCATTAGCATGAAAGGAGTAGGCATCCTTCATGATGAATTCTCTGCTCCTCATTAATCCAAACCTTGGCCTGATTTCATCTCTAAACTTTGTTTGAATTTGAAAAATATTTATTGGTAATTGTTTATAGGAGTGAATCGATTGAGAAATTATTTGAGTAATAACTTCTTCATGTGTTGGTCCCAGCCCAAGTTCTTTCCCTTGCCTGTCTTTTAAACTAAACATAATTCCTTCTCCTTCTGTATAAGATTTCCATCTTCCACTTTTCTCCCAAATCTCTGAAGGCTGAAGTTGAGGTAGAAGAGTTTGGAGGCATCCTTTGCGTGCTAACTCTTCTTCGACAATTAAAGTTATTTTTTTTAAAACCTTCCAAAGTAATGGCATGTAAGCATAAATACCACCAGTCAGTCTTCTAATAAAACCTCCTCTTATAAGCAATTGATGCGAAACTATATCGGCTTCAGCTGGGACGTCTCTGAGAGTGATCAGCATTAGGCGGGAGACGCGCATATGCCTAAAATGTAAATCTTTATGAGATTAGTACTTTGTATGGTAGCCCGAAGAGGATCCATATTGATTGTGCGGGAATCATGTTGTTTTTATTAAGTGTTCAAATGTACATGGTTATAAATTGATTCATCTGCTAGTTTCTCTCACATATTTCTCTAGACACATTCTTTGGCAATGTTCAACGGGTCAGTAAATTCAGGCACAAATGGAAGATCAGAGGATTCACGAGATAATGGATTTAATACAATTTCAAACTTAAGTGATTCATTATTAACTATCGACGAAGTTCAAAAAACCTTGAACAGATCTAGAGCTTCTGTATACAGATATACAAATACTGATACAAGGAATCTTAATCCCCCATTCAATCCAAGAAAACTAAACACTGAATTTAGAAGTGATCAAAAAGATCAATTGCTTTTTCATCCTAATGAAGTTGCGAGATTCGCAAAAGATATCCTAAGGATCAAAGAAGTAACGGTTGAAATATTTAATTCTCCATCCTCCGAAACTCAAAATACTCTCAATGCAATACTTGCGGAGTTAAAAATTATTAGAACTCAGCTAGAAGCTAAGTCTGATAAAAACCATACTGCTCCTAATCATTTAAAAGATTCAGATATAAAGGCTGCTTAGTTATTCTTTGATTTAGGGTAATATCAATATTATTAATAATTGAATACTAACGTTAAATTGATTTTCTCACGCTCAACCAACGGTTTATCTATTCAAAAACTTGCATGGATTTAGAACCTCATTTAATTAAGAAGCAATCTGCTGAACTTGATTCTTCCTTTTTCAATAAAGAAACTGATAAACCATCTGCTGATGATGAAGATCCTTACAGTTTGAATAGCACTTCAACTTCGTTAATTGGTTTGGCAATAGTATGTGTAATGCTTGGTGTTCCATTGCTAGCTGTAATCAGTGAAAGGCCAGAGACAAAAAAAAGTTTAATACCGTCTTCTATAAATCAAAATGGACTTGAGCCATCTTCCTCCTTCACCATCGCCTGGATTAGTAAATCTAGTTGTTGAGATTCCAGCAGGAAGTAGAAATAAATACGAATATTTTAGTTCTGCAGGAATTATGGCTCTTGATAGAGTTTTGCATTCTTCAGTCAGGTATCCATTTGATTATGGATTTATTCCAAACACGTTGGCTGAGGATGGAGCGCCCCTTGATGCAATGGTTGTAATGGAAGAACCTACTTTCGCAGGTTGCCTGATCAAGGCAAGACCTATAGGAGTTCTTGATATGCATGACTCAGGGGCCTATGATGGCAAGCTTTTATGTATACCTACGGCTGATCCAAGGCAAAGAGAAATTAATACTATTAAGCAAATAGCTCAGAATCAATTGGAGGATGTGGCTGAGTTTTTTAGAACATATAAAAGCTTGGAGGGGAGAGTAATCGTAATTGATGGATGGAGAGATTTTGATGCAGTTGATAGTTTATTGAAAAGTTGCATACAGGCTCATCAATCTGAAAACAGAGAAAAATAATTATTTTAATTTGATTTTTGGGATAAAATTATTATGCTTGAGCTTTTAAAAGTTGAAATTATTTAGTTATTCTTCCTGCTCAACTTGTCGCAGAGCAATAAAGTGGCTTAAAAGAAATGATATTGACTTTGAATTGATTGATATTTTAAATAACCCACCATCAAAGGAGATGCTTATTTTAGCAAGTGAGCAATATGGAGATAGAAAATATCTTTTAAATACTAGTGGTCTTATATATCGTTCAATTGGTTCTGAAGTGGTAAAAAAAATGAGTGACTACAATTTATTTGAGAAACTTTCTATAGAACCTCGATTAATAAAGAGACCTTTTTTATATAAACCCAATAAATGCTTTTTGGTTGGATTCAAAGAAGAAAAATGGGCAGAGAAACTACTTTGAAATTCTTATGAGGTCTAAAATTGATTAAAAAAATCAAAATAATTAGTCTTTACAAATAAAGTAAGATAAATATTTATTAATTGGAAGCTAGTGCCGCAAAATCATTCAGACTTGATTAAACAAAATAAAAATAGTTGGTGGGACTCTTTTTTTGATAAGTGGGGACCTGTTTCCTTAACTGTGTTGTTATACATCGGTATTCGTCATTTTATAGCAGAAGCTAGATATATTCCGTCTGGCTCAATGCTGCCAGGATTGAAAGTAAATGATCGACTAATTGTTGAAAAATTATCTTTGCGAAGAAGAGCCCCATTTCGAGGGGAAATTGTAGTGTTTAACTCACCATATTCTTTTGATAAGAAATTGATAGCTAATAGGCAAACCCAACTTCCGTCGAAATGGAAATGTTCTTTAATAACATTTCCATTGATTTCTTGGATGCCCGCATTAACAGATCGTGCTTGTGACGCTTATATCAAACGTGTAATAGCGGTAGGAGGTGATCGTCTTTTAATTAATGAAAAGGGATCGATTTTTATAAATGGGAGATCTATCGATGAACCATATGTTGAATACTTTTGCTCCAAGAAAGCAGAATTGAATTTATGTCGTCCAATTACTACAACTATCCCTAAAGGACACGTATTCGTTTTGGGTGATAATCGAGCGAATAGTTGGGATAGCCGTTTTTGGCCAGAGGGAGGATTCTTACCCGAAAAAGAAATAATTGGCAAAGCATCCTGGCGTTTTTGGCCTATTAGTCGTGTTGGTAAAACTAATTAATAAGGCCACAATCTATGACTTTTCCACATATCTTTTTGTCTTTAATCGGTTGATTGGTTGCGGTAGTTGAATGCATTTCATTATTAGATTGGACCCATTCTTTTTCAGGGTCAAATAATAACCATCGGTTACTATTTAAGCTTAGTTTTTCCTCCTCTTGTCTCAATAATTTAGATGGACCAAAACTGATTTTTTCCCACAACTTTTCAACTTTCCATCCTGATTTTTGTACTAGTTGATTCCAAAGTAAAGGTAGTACTAAATTATAACCACTAATACCTTTTTTCCTTTTGTTTGCAGGTTGCTTGGTTTCTGAATCATCTGTAGGAGTCGAGTGAACAGATATTGCTGTTAAAATGTTGTCTTCTAAACCTTTTATAAGAGAGGCTCTGTCTTTTGGTGATCCTAAGGAGGGTGTTACGCTCCAACCAATATCAAAAGGAGAAAGTTTTGAGTTGTCATTTACTAAATGCCACCAAAGGACAGTTGCCATTGGTTTAGAGAATGAATTTTTCAGTATTGAAACGCCTTCAGCAGTTGAGATATTCATTAACCTTAGAGAAATTGCAGGGTATTGCTTATGTAGTTCAAGTAATTGGATAAGGGGAAGAATTTCGCTTTCAATCGGGTCAGGAGGCCATCCTGCTCTTAATGTGTCCACACTTTGTCTAGACATTCCTCCAGCTTGCAGAGATGTATCCCTTGGTGCCACTAGTATAGGAGATCTTTTCATGTCTCCAAGCGAAAAACCTTGCTTAAGTAGTTGTACAGGAGGTGTAAAATCGTCATCAGCCAAGCCAACAGCTCCATTTTGTAGGAGATTAGTATGATTTGACAGAGTTATTCCCTTCCCTCCCAAGCTGAATCCTCCCCATAAATGTATTAAAACCTTACTTTTGATAGTCTTTAAAGAAATAATTGAATCGATTTGATCCCTCCATACATTACTTCTTGGTAAAATTCCTAATTGGCCATATCCAGCAAATGTTGCTTTTTTGATAAGTGAATAAATATTCTCTTCTCTACCATTAAATGGAGATTCCAAAAACGAATGAGGATCAACAAGGCAAGGAGCTAAAAGCATATTTTTAGCTTTTTGAGGATTGATTCTTAAAAGCGCTGCATTTTGAATAGCCTTTTTACCAAATGCTTTTAATACACCATCTTTGATTAAAACAGGTTCCTTTTTTAGAGTTGAACTAGATCCTTCAAGTATTTGAATGCTTTCAAAAAAATAACTTTTAGACATTGAATTATAGAGCTCCAGCAGCTGTTGAGTCGATCACTCCTCCCAAATGAGAAGTGATATTTAGACAAGTGATTAGATCTGGTTGATCTTCTTTTTCTGAAAGATCAATAACTGTAATTCCACCATTTCCTTGCTTTATCATCCAAATTTCAGATGGTGTTAAACCAAGAAGATGACAAAGAATAGTTTTATTGACTGCATCATGAGCGACAACTAATGCAGTTTCATCATTCTTAAGATTTTTACAAATTTCTATCCAACCAGTAATGGATCTTGTAGAAACCTCTTTTATGGTTTCTCCATCTGGCATTTGAACTTTATCCGGAAAGATTTTCCATGTTTTAAGAAGATCTGGCCAGTCGGAGTTGATCTCAGACTCTAGCTTCCCTTCCCATTTACCGTGACCAATTTCTTTTAGATTATCTTTGAGAGTGATTTCGATCCCGGGATGTTCTTTTAGAATTATCTGAGCTGTTTCTCTTGGCCTTGAGAGAGAACTGCTAAAAGCTTTTTGAATAGATATATTTTTCAAGAATCCACTTGCAGCCTTTGCTTGAGCTTTCCCATTTTGATTTAAGGGTATATCAATTTGACCTTGGAATCTTCCCTGTTTATTCCAATCGGTTTCACCATGTCGCACTAAAATAATCCTTTTTTTACTGCTTTTGTATGGAAGGCTCGGTTGTAAATGAGCGATATTATTGAGACATTGAATTTGAACTTGTCTATCTTCCCAATTATTAAAATTAATATTACAAATCGAAATAGAAGAGTTGTTTAACTTTAATCTTCTGAATCCTTTTGATGGTTCATTAATTAACTTCAGTATCAAGCATCTAAGAATTGCATTATGGGCAACTATCAAAATAGTTTTATTTGAATCAGAATAAGTTTTAAATAATGACTTTAAAAATTTTTCCGCTTGGAAGAATAGTTCTTTGATTGGTTGGAACTTGGTACCATCTTCTCTATTTATTGATAGTTCTTTAGGCTCTTTTTCCCAAGTAGTAAGCTGTTCTGGATAAAGATCCTTTAGCTCTTTTTTTGTTAAACCACTCCATGAACCTAGATCAACCTCTAGGAGATCATCCGTAAAAGTTGCTTTAAGTTTATTTTGATGTTGTTTGATAATGATTTTTGTGGTTTCAGAAGCTCTTTGTAAAGGGGAGCTGTAAACTGCATCAATTGGAATAGAAGAGATTATTTCCCCTGCTGCTTCTGCTTGTAATTGTCCTTCTTTAGTTAATGTTGAAAGGTTGTTTCTTCCTTGAATACGACCTTCCTTGTTAAAACTACTCAATCCATGACGGACAAAGATTAGACGCAATGTCATTGCATAAAGTGTCTTCTAGATCTTTATGGTATTAGCCATAAGGGCAATCTAATGTTCTTTTAGTAAAGATAGAAGTCTTTCTCCATGTCAGTCTTCACAAGTTGATTTTTATGAGACAAGCCAAAACTGGATGGAAATGGGCTGTAGCTCTCTTTTCATTGATTTTAACTGTTCTAATTTGGCGACAAGGTTTGCAAGAAAGCTTTGAGCGCCCTTCAGTTGCACCAAAGATTTCATTAATGCAAACTGAGATGGCTGTTTCAGCTTCTTCATCTGTACCTGAATCAATTAAAGATGTATTTTTAGGTTCAGAACCTAAAGAGAAACTTTATCAAACACTCAATAATCTTTCCGATGAACAAATTGAGGATAGACAGAGACTTTTACTTGCAGTTCTCGAAGAGTCAGATAATAAGCAAAAAATAATCTTGAAGAAAAATTTTGATAATAAAAACTTTGAAAAGGTTAGAAGATCTATATTAAATAAAGAAAAAACTAATGAAAAAGTCGAATTCCAAGCTTTTGATGAGATAAAGCTAGACCCATTACTTTATCAGTTATCTTGCACCCGTTTGGGATTTTCTGATGAAAAATGTATTAACCAAAGATATAATTTAAAGACTGCAATCAGACTTTTAAGCTCTCAATTATTACCGATTTTTGCTTCTCTCTTAGGAAGCATATTGTTGATTAGATATGTTGCTCTTTTTATAAGAAAGAAAAATACCTCATGGCCTCAAATTATTGCCCCACCTTTATCAATTATAGACATGGTTATTTTGATTTCTGGTGGCTTTGTTGTTATTGGTGAAGTTTTTTTTCCTGCACTTATCGTACCAATAATAGATTCATTATTTAATAATTTAACCTCTCCATTAAAAGAGTCTTTAAGAGTCTTGATTGGTTATTGCTCAATGACTATAGCTCCTCTATTAATTATTCGATATCAGCTAATGGATCTCGACTCGTCAGGAATTCAGGGAGGATGGTTGCAATGGAAAATAAAACCAATAAAACAAGGGATTTTCAAATCAATTGGTGGATGGTTGATGATTATGCCTTTGGTTTTGCTTGTTGGATGGTTAATGAATGAGATCGTTGGTGACCAGGGTGGAAGCAATCCTTTGTTGGAGCTTGTTTTAAAAAGCGACGAATTTATTCCATTACTTCTACTCCTTCTTACAACTGTTGTTTTGGCTCCATTCTTTGAAGAGTTGGTTTTCAGAGGAGTACTTTTACCTGTATTGGCATCAAAAGTCGGCAAAATTAGCGGTGTTTTGTTAAGTGCTTTGATCTTTGCCTTGGCTCACTTAAGTGTAGGAGAATTACCACCATTAT
>QCFD01000015.1 GCA_003278445.1 Prochlorococcus sp. AG-363-B05 | reverse complement strand
GATGTTAAGGTGTGTTTATGTTGATATTTCATTTTATAGCTTTTATATTATATGGAAAATGACAAATCTATAATTATTCATGAGACAGCTATTATTGATGAGGGGGCTTCAATAGGAAGTGGTTGCAGAATATGGCATTGGGCTCATGTGTGTTCCAAATCAATTATTGGGAATGAATGTTCATTAGGGCAAAATGTTTTCGTAGCCAACAATACTGTTATCGGAAATAATGTGAAAATACAAAATAACGTATCTATTTATGAGAAAGTAGTTTTAGAAGATAATGTTTTTTGTGGCCCTAGTATGGTATTTACAAATGTATATAATCCAAGGTCACAAATTACTCGAAAGAACGAATATAAACAAACCTTAGTAAAAAACGGAGCAACCTTAGGGGCGAATTGCACGATAATATGTGGAATAAAAATTGGTTCCAATGCCTTCATAGGTGCCGGCTCAGTCGTGACTAAAGATGTAAAAGATTTCGCTTTGATGGTTGGTGTGCCTGCAAGGCAAATTGGCTGGATGAGCGCATTTGGAGAGAGAATCAATTTGCCGCTTCAAGGTAATGGAGAATGGTCATGCAAAAGCACTGGTGATAAATATGTATTACGTAACGATCAAATCATTCACCTTCCATCTAGGAATTAAAAATGCAATTTATTGATTTAAACGCTCAACAGAGATACAGACTAGATAATGGATTAACAATCAGAGAATTAATAGATTCAAAAATATCTAAAGTTTTAAATCATGGGAAATTTATTTTAGGGCCTGAGGTTACTGAGGTTGAGAAAAAATTATCTTCATTTGTTGGTTCTAGCTTTTGTATAGGGGTAGCAAGTGGCACAGATGCTTTGCTAATAGCTCTAATGGCATTAGGTGTAGGGCCTGGAGATGAAGTAATAACAACGCCCTTTTCCTTTATTTCAACTGCTGAAACTATAGTTTTACTTGGTGCAACACCAATATTTATTGATATTGATCCCATTACTTACAATTTAGACCCAAATAAGATTGAAAATACAATCACAAAAAACACTAAAGCAATAATTGCTGTGAGTCTTTATGGACAGCCAGCTGATTTTGCTTCGATAAATAAAGTTGCAAATAAATATGGAATTCCAGTAATAGAGGATGCAGCCCAAAGCTTAGGAGCAACTCAAAGCAACAAGAAAAGTGGGAATTTAAGCACAATTGGAACCACAAGCTTTTTTCCAACAAAGCCTCTTGGTTGTTATGGCGATGGAGGAGCTTGTTTTACGTCAGATGAAGACCTTGCTAATAAAATGCGTCGAATATCTAAACACGGTTCCTTAAGGCGATACTTTCATACTGATATTGGAGTCAATGGCAGACTTGATACTATTCAAGCAGCTATACTGCTAGCCAAGCTTGAGATTTTCAGTGAAGAAATAGATAAAAGAAATAACATTGCCGAAAATTACACAAATTTATTGAATAACAAAGGTTTTAAAAACACACCAATAATAAAAAAATCAAATATTTCATCCTTTGCTCAATATACAGTCCAAGTTGAGAGAAGAGACTTTATTCAAGAATTCTTGAAAAAAAAGTCTATTCCAACTGCAGTTCACTACCCCATTCCACTTAATAAACAACCCGCCTTATTAAACAAATCAAGATTCCAAAACTGTAATAATTCAGTATTTGCAAGTGAAAGAGTCCTAAGTCTACCTTTTCATCCTTATTTAGAAATAGAAACTCAAGTTGAAATAGTGAACTGTTTCATAGAAGCGATCAACTCAGTTAGTTAAACTATCAATCAGATTGCTTGCCATTAAATCCGAATAAAATGAAAAACTCTATAAAAGATAATTTAATTGAAAAATTAGAAAAGAACCAAGCACTAATAACAATTATTGGTTTAGGTTATGTAGGATTGCCTTTAGCTTTAAATTATTCTGAAAAAGGCTACAAAGTTCTTGGTCTTGATATTGATGAGAGTAAAATAAATTCTCTTAAGAAAGGAATCAGCTATATAAATTCAATAAGCGAAGAAAGAGTGAAAAATGCAATATTTTCATCCTCACTGGAGGTTTCAACTGATTACGCCAAAATCAAGAATGCTGATGCCTTAATTATTTGTGTACCTACTCCTCTGAACAAGAATAAGGGGCCTGATTTGAAATATATCCTAAATACCATGCAATTTATAGGTAATTTTTTAAGACCAGGTCAGGTTATAAGCCTTGAGAGTACAACTTATCCAGGTACTACTGAAGAGGAACTCAGGCCATTTATAGAAAATAAAGGATTTGTTATTGGCAAAGATATTTTTTTAATTTACTCTCCAGAAAGAGAAGATCCAGGAAACAAGAAATACAATACATCTTCAATTCCAAAAGTAATGGGAGGGAGTACAAATGAATGCAGCGAAGTTGGTAAAGCTCTTTATTATAAAGTTACAACTGAGGTGGTAGAGGTTAGCAGCACAAAAGTAGCAGAATTGACAAAACTTTTAGAAAATATTCATAGATCAGTAAATATTGGTCTGATAAATGAACTTAAGCCACTTGCTGACAGAATGGGCATAGATATTTATGAAGTAATTAAAGCCGCTTCAACTAAACCATTTGGATTTGTTCCATATTATCCTGGACCGGGACTTGGAGGACATTGCATACCTATTGACCCTTTTTACTTGACTTATAAAGCTCATGAATATGGAATGCACACAAGATTTATCGAACTGGCTGGAGAAATAAATGAGGGTATGCCTGCATACATAGTTGATAAAACAACTAATGCTTTAAATGAAATTGAGAAGCCATTAAAAGGAAGCAAAGTTTTGATTTTAGGAATGGCATATAAAAAAAATGTTGATGATATTAGAGAGTCACCATCATTAAAAATAATGAATTTACTAAAACAAAAACATGCAAATGTTTCTTATAATGATCCATACATTAAAGTTATTCCAATAACAAGGAATTCTGAACTGGTTTTAGAAAGTATCGATCTTAACGAAGAAAACCTAAGGAGCTTTGATGCAGTAATTCTTGCAACTGATCATGACTCATATGAATATGATATGATTGAGAAAAATAGTAATTTAATTATAGATACAAGAGGAAAATTTCCTCTGAAAGAAAATATAATTAGAGCCTAAACCACGAGACAAAGTATAATTTTAGTGAAAATACTATTTCGAAATTATATTTAGTTTGATACATATATAATCTCTGAATATATGTTATTTATGCATTCAGAGATTTACTTAAAGAAGGATTTAATGTTATTGTTACTAAAACATATAAAGATCAATCAATAAAGCAAATGTCATTTTCAATAAAGAAGGTTAAAGATCGCCGGATTAAGATCGCTATCTTAGGTTGCGGCCGAATCAGTAAAAATCATATTAGAGCGATCGCTTTGAACAATAAAAATGCAGAATTAGTAGCTATTTGCGATATTCAAGTTGAATTACTTAAGAAGACTCAAGAACTAATTGAGGAGCTTAAAAAGGAATTCACTGAAGAAATTAAAACACCTAAAGAATTCACAAATTATGATGATTTACTCAATTCTACAAAAACAAATGAATTATTGGTTGATTTATTAGTAATAGCTACTCCTAGTGGATTTCATGCTGAACAAACAATTGCAGCCGCGAAGAATGGAATACATGTCTGTACAGAAAAGCCCATGTCCACAAATCTTGAAGATGGGAAAGAAATGGTTAGAGTTTGCAATGAAAATAATGTCAATCTATTTGTAGTCAAGCAAAACAGACTTAACTCCACTCTAGAGCTAGTCAAGCGACAATTAACTCAAGGGAGGTTCGGGAAAATTTCAATGGTAACCGTGAATGTTTTTTGGCAACGGCCTCAAGAATATTATGATCAAGCAGCATGGAGAGGTACATGGAAGCTTGACGGAGGAGCATTAATGAATCAAGCTAGCCATTACGTAGATTTGCTTGAGTGGTTAATAGGACCTTTAGAAAGTCTTAGCGCTTCAATAGCTACTATAGGTAGGGATATAGAAGCAGAGGATACTGCAGCGATTCAAATGAAATGGGAAAACGGATCACTTGGAACTATGTCCGTAACGATGTTGGCTTATCCTAAGAATTTAGAAGGATCAATCACAATCTTAGGGGAAAAAGGGTCTGTAAAAGTAGGAGGTCCAGCAGTAAATAAAATAGAAATTTGGGAATTTGCAGACTCACGTGAAGATGACAAACTAGTAAAAACAGCAAGTTATGAAACTACTAGCGTCTATGGATTTGGTCATCCAGCATATTACAAAAACATGCTTGAAGTACTAACCGGTAAAGCGAAGCCAATATGTGATGGCGTTGAAGGATTGAAAACGCTAGAAATCCTAATAGCTGCTTATCATTCTGCGAAAGAAAAAACTATTGTAAGTTTTCCATTCAACCCATAATAACTTCGTCAAATCTTTATAGCACTATCAAAAAATTTTAAATAACGTTCAAAACATTTTGTCGACATAAAATGTTTTTCATAAGCTTTCCTCGAATTCATGGAATGCTCAGCTAGAAGGTTAATATCAAAGTACTTAGCAATTAATTTTGAAATAAGAATAGGTGAATTACCTTTAGGAATAAGTTGACCAAAAGATAAACTGGGTTCGACATGAAAAACTTCACCAGCCCCACCAACATCACTTAAAATTACTGGCTTTGAAAAAGAAAGCGCTTCTAGGGTAGTAAGCGGAAAACCTTCCCAATTTGAGACTAAAGTAAACAGATCACAAATTTGGTACTGGGTAAAAGTATCTGAAGAATTTAAAGAACCTAAAAACTCAACTCTATTATTCAATCCAAGTTCAAATGTTAATTCCTCAAGGCTATTTCGATTTGGACCATCTCCTACAATTGTTAAATTTACATTCTCTACAAATAATAGAGATTTAATTAAAGATTCAATATCCTTTTGATCAGACAAACGAGAGACTGTGAGTAGTTTTAATGCGGTTACTTTATTTTGAGTAAAGAACCTAGCTAAATTTGGTTTCGTGTTATTTAATTTATTCAATGGGTCTGTTATTCCATTATGTATTACATACCCTTGCTTAGGCAAAGCATTAAGAAAGCTTAGAGGTCTTGCTTTTCTATCATAATTAGAAACAAATATTTTAAAGCAAAAACTCCAATCAATAAGCTCTAAAATACTTTCAAATAAGAGATAGATGAATCTTTTTGGATACATTAAAAAGCCAACATATGACCATCCATGAACTATAAAAAAACATCTTCTCCGAAGTAACAAACAAGATATTCGCACCAAATAAGAAACTTTACCAGAATTAGTAATAACATTTGCACTAGGATATTTTCTTAAGATAGATAAGATGGAAAAAATAGATTCAAAGTCTAATAAAATATTTGCTTTATTAGAAAGAGAAGGAATTAAAATAGTATCTATAGAAGAACTTGAGTTAAACAAAGATACATGATCTGTCCTTTTACCAAAACAAATCAGAGGTGTTCTATTTTCATCAACTAAATACTTAGATAATCCATCAACAAAAACCTGTGCTCCACCAATAGATGAAGTAGTTAGAAAAATTATATCAGTTACAATCATATATATAGAATTAAAAAGATTAAATTAATTATACAAATAAAAGAATCATAAATCTCCAAATTTATGTAAAGAAAGAAATTTATTTTGTTCTTTAATATAATCATCTATTATTGGTTTATTCATATCTATTAATGGAGGTTTATAATCCCTAGGGATAATCTTTTGAGCATGATTCTTTATTCTTATTAGCGATTTAGAGAAAGGCAGCAAATTCATGTAGGGAGTAATTTGACGAAGGAAAGATAAAGACCTTGGGTAGGAGAAAGCTCTATTAGATTTAGGTAAATTCATTTTATTTAAGAAGGAGAAATTAGTATTATTAAATAGAGAGCTAAATAGGTTAGTACGATATTCAGCAGATTCACAAAATTTCTCAAAGGAATAAATAGTAACATTTTCGAATTCATTAATCCAATTCAATATAAATTTTGAATATGAAATATTGTCAAAGTTAATGTTTTGATTTAATTTCTCTTTTAACAAGTCGGACTGACTTAATATTCCAAGAGAGTACAGGTGTAAAATATAAGATTTAACAAGATCTTTAGGTCTTCTAATGCCTATCACTATTTGAGAGTTAGGCAAAATTGACTTAATATTTAATCTTGCTCTTTCAGATGAAAAATAAGAGGGTGATACATCTGCTATCTGCTCAGAGACTGAGACAAATTGAGAAAAATAGTTATTAATAGTGATATTATTATTTAATTCAAAAAAGAAAGTCTCTTTAGGAAAAGTCAAAGGTATAGAAGTTAATGATAAATAATCAAAAATCAAAGATGTTCCTGTTTTCTGTGGGCCAATAAAAATTGTATTTGTAAGAACCATAAATAATCAAGCCAACCATTTAGAAACATTTAGTCCTAAATCCTTACAATAGTCTTTTACAGGAGCAAAATATTGTTTTAAATTAGAAATATCTTCATCAAAGATATCATAACTTTTGGCTTCTCTTTTCATAAAGATACTGCGAATATATTTATTAGATTTTAATGACTCCAATAAATGAAAGTGTTTATTATTTCTTAAAAATTTAGCTAAAGATTTTGCTGTTCTAGTCAAGAAATAGTTTCTAGAAACTCTACTTTCGAACTTATCAATATTATCTAAACATAAATTATATTCTTGAATATTAAAATGATTAAATACTGATCTTATTATTTCTGGATTATCAGTATTCTGTTCTTCAAGAATAAAAGGTTGGAAATCTAAACCTAAATTTTTTATATATTCAATGTGTATATCATACCTGGAACGCCATAAGACAGATGGTTCGATTGCCATAAGTTCTCTAAAAGATAGATCCGGAATTTCTCCAGAAGCTATTAAATATTTATAATGAGATAATGTTCTTTTCAATGGACATCTAAGTAGAGCTGTGAAATAGGTATTTATATTATTAGATCGATATATTTTTAAATTAGAAATAGATATTGGATTAAAAACATAAGTATTAGAGAAATCACAAAAAATATTTTCGCAGTTTAAATCATTTAACTTATAAAATTTACTGTTGAATTCACTAGAAAAATGGAAAGATTGTGTCTCCTTAATAATAGGTAAAGTAAAAAGATTGGGATTACTTTTAGCAATATTATATATCCATGTAGAGCCTGCTTTCCCAGGTCCCAAATGAATCCATATTTTACCTTTAAATCCATCTGATTTCATAATATTAAAATACTACAGGTACAAGAAGTGAAATATAGTTATAGTAATATTATTGTTAATTTAAGTTAACAATTCTTCTTTTCTGAATACAATTGAAAGTTATTTTTTTTATAGAAATATAAAATTTGAGAGAGAGATAAAATAAGGAATGGCAACCAATGTTGCTTATATCTAAATGCATTTCCACCATTAGAAATCAAAATAGAATAGGCGGCAAAAGAAACGATTGAAAAGTTAGAGGAAACCAAAGCAAGAGGACATTTTTTTAATATTGATTCCAAATCTATATTAGATCTTCTAACACTGTAAAAGAACAAACAAATCAAAAATATACTTATTATTGAATCTAACATTGATAAGATATGGAAAAACTTAAATCTAAAATTAAGAGGTGTTAAAATTAAGTTTAATGATTGGAGAGTTATTCTTTCGATAAAGTTTTTATCTTTATATTCATCAGTATCTTGAATCACATCAGAGGAGGATGAATTAGTATCATCATTTCTAGATATTCTCTTAACTTGATAGTCACTAATTGATTCAATAATATTTTTATATTCGTATATGAAAACTGTATCAATTGCATTAAGTCGATTAATAAAGTTCGAAGCTATTGGAAAACAAATTAAAATAGCGAAAAATATAGAACATGTTGAAATCAATACGTTTTTTCTTAATTTAGAAGTAATATTAATTCGTAATTTAATAATTTTTAGAATATTATTAAATATTTTAAAGATTATATTCAAAATCGATATATTACAATATGTCAGAAAAAGTGATAACAAAATAATAAGACTTACTTGAGGTCTTGTTTTTACAATCGCAATAAGCAAAATCAAACTAATGAGTAGAGAAATTAAAGATTTTTTACTTAAACTAATTTTAAATTGATTAGAGGTTAGAATATTAGAAATAAAAAGTAAAAATAGAGTTATAAGGAAATACAAGAAACTATCTCTCAATGAAGAGGACAAATACACAAGTAAGGGAAGATTAAATGAAAAATAATAAAAATATAGGCTTCCATCAAATGGATAAATTACTGAATCAGGAATTATTGAAAATCGATTATTAAAAATAAATTTACTAACCACAGTAATTGCTAAACTAACTAAAAATGTATTGACAAGGAGACATGATAATCTTTCGCCTATAATTGAATAAAAGCCGAATGTCAGGTAATAAACTATTGTTGCATAAAGATGAAAATCACTACTTCTACTAGTAAATGACTGATTATCATTCAACATATTTAAAAGTTCAGCTACCCTAAAACCAGCAACTCTGTCTTCTAAAATAAAAAATCCAAAGAAACTAAATATCAATAATACTGAGAATGTAGCAAATAATCTTTTCATTATTTATTGAGATAAATGCCTAAAGAATCGATATAATTATGGCATACATCTTGATAATCTTTAATGACTTTGTTTTTAGAATAATTAGAAATTGAACTAATACATTCATCTATTTTTTCATAATTAGGTTTACATATATACAAATGATCTTTCAACTTTGTATCTATAAATGGATCTTTTACAGTTAACAAAACCTTGAGACCATTTGATAAATAATCTCTTGTTTTAAGACTAGAACTTTCTGAATAACCAAAATCACTATGAGCAAAGGAAGCAACCCCTAATTTTGATAGCGAATAATAATTGGGAAGCTCTTCAGGTTGTACAAAGTCAATATAGTGTATATTATTTGAGAAATTATATTTTTCAATATTATCTATTTTACCAATTAATAGAAAACTACGTTCTGAAAGGTTAGAAAAAATATTTAAGGCTAGATCTAGTCCATGCCAAGGTCGGAATCTAGAGGAAACAAAGCATAGATCATACTTATAAGAATGCCTATTCCAATCAACAGTACTTTTTAAATTATTTTTCAAGATTGGATTTGGATATACAAAAGTATCTAATTTAGAAAATAAAGATTGATAACTAGATACATCTTGAGTGACACAGATTCTTTTAATACACCTAGATTCAGTAAAATATCTAAAAATAATTTCAATATTTTTTCTTATAATAGATTTAGATATTTTGGGGCCTTTTAACTCCTTTCCATGGTGTTCAAATATTAGTTTTTTACCAATTATTGGGCATATTATTGCACTAAAAATATCAGAATATGGATATCTCATGACAATCATTTTTGAAAAGTATGATCTATAAAAACATTCCAAAAAGAAACAAATTCTAGATACAATTTTTCCTATAAAATTTTCACTAGAAACTCTAATAATATAATGATTATAAGGTGATACTATATTTTGCTTAGAATTCAATACCCCTTTAGCTTCTTTTGAAGATGAAACAATGCATGCATATATAAGACGATTTTTCTTTGATATGTTATTATTCATAGAGTTAATTTTTAGATTATTCTATAAATTAAAATAATTCAATAATTTTGAAATAATAGTTTTAGCTGAAAAACCATCACCATAAAGGTTTGGACGTGGTTGCGATAATTCAAAATTCAATTGATTGGATATTGAATCAATTATTGCATCTTTATTATTAGGATCTGCGAGTTTGTTCCAACCTGTATCTATTAATTCAACCCACTCAGTCTCTTCTCTAATAGTTACACACGGTGTCCCTTGGAAATAAGCCTCCTTTTGGATTCCGCCTGAGTCAGTAATTATTAAATCAGCCTTTTTCTCTAGCATGACCATGTCAAGATAACCTAAAGGCTCAGTAATTTGAAGGTTAGCTATTAATTTATGAAGATTAAACTGCTCAATTCTTGCCTTTGTTCGTGGATGCAACGGTAGTAAAACTGGTATTTTTTGTTTAGCAAGAGCACTTAATATTGAAAGCAACTTTTGAGGGTTATCAACATTTTCAGCTCTATGTATTGTTGCTAAAATAAAATTTTTCTCAAAACATCCTAATCTTTTAAGAAGTTCATTTCTTCTGTTTAAGCTTATTGAAAAGATCCGAGCCGTATCAGCCATTATATCTCCAGTCTTTACAATTCTTTCATCTGCTATACCCTCACTTCTTAAATTCTGAATAGCTAAAGGCGTAGGAGCAAAGCATAGTTCGGATAGGTGATCAGTAATCACACGGTTTTGCTCTTCAGGCATAGATCTATTGAAAGACCTTAAACCTGCTTCTATATGAAAAACTGGGATCTTCAATTTACTAGCAGCTAATGATCCAGCCAATGTCGAATCTGTATCACCATAAACAATAACTCCATCAAATTTATCGGCGATCAAAATTTTCTCAATTTCTTCAAGCATTCGTCCTGTATTTGCACCATGACTACCACCGCCTATTCCTAATTCATAACTAGGTTGTGGTATTCCTAAATCCTCAAAGAAACAATCAGACATATTTGAATCATAATGCTGACCAGTATGTAAAATTTTTTGATCTAACAATAATGAAGAACCTGGTACAAGTTCCATAGATTTAAATAAAGCCGAAGCCTTAATAAATTGAGGTCGCGCACCGATTATTGTAATTAGCTTCATTTATAAATTATAGCTTCTTGTAAGCTATTATCTTAGATAATATGAATGCAATATTAATAATTAAAGTAAAATATATATTATTCTTTATTCTAGGCTTTTAAAATTTTCAAATATAGATCCTTTTTCCATGTCTGATCTAATTGACTATTGTGCCATAAAAGTGTAAACGTACCATGCACACTTCTGCAATTATCTTTAAGTTCTTTAAATACATCAAAAGCTTCTTTAGTATCACTTTTACCTTGATATTTATCAAATAAAACACTACACTCCATGGCAACTAATGGCCTTTCAACTAAATTTAATTTGATTTTTTTAATTGGATCAAACAATTGATACTCAAAGCAAGTTCCACATCTAAAACCAGCTTGATCTGCAAATCCTAAAGTACTATCATAATGAAAGCCAGAAGATGAAAGTGCATAAGCAGTATTTGGCCACTCCCATTTTAGAAAATGCATTCTTCCTCCCCAACTTTCTTGCAAGATATTTAATTCTGGTAATATTTTTATAAATCTTCTTGCTTCATAATCTAATTTTTGGGGATTATTAAATGTTTCATAACTAGGATGGCATCCTATCTCATGACCTCTAGAATTTAATTTTAATATTAGTTGTTTAATTGAATCATATTCAATATCATAGTAAGAATCAAATCTAGGATTAGTTCTTCCACAAATAAAATTAAAGCTACTTTTTAAATTCAAAGATTCACTTATATCCATAATCCAATCAAAGGTATTGAAAGGGTCTTTTGGATGGAGCTTATCTTTATAAAATATATTTATCAGAGGCCCTTTAACAATAGATGATATATTCTTTCTCTTTAGTGCTCTCGAGATAATTCTTTTAATAAGTGAAGTATTATCTATCATTGAATAACAAGCAGGAGAATCAACATCATGACTAATTTTTAGTCTATATTCATTAGTTTTTAATTTAATTTCCGGCCAAACTTTTTGAAGAACTTGTGCAAATATAATTAACCATTCATCGATTATTGGTCTTTTTAAATAACCATTTTTAAAAGCATGGCTCGCAAAAGCAGGGAAACGTTTATGAACATCTAAAATATCATTGGGTGGATTAACTTCTTCTGACCTAGACAACATCCAATAAATCAAACCAAAAAGATCAAATCCTATTGTTAATTTAGTTTCTTCTATTTCTAAAAGATTTTTCGGAGGATTTTTGACCCCTGGGATAGGAATCGATGGTTGAATAGGATATTTAAATTCTGGGGGAGTGACAATATAGGTATTAGGTAAGTCAGGTTGCAATCCTAACTTATAATAACAATCTGCTATTGGTGCGTATATTTTGTATTCATTTTGAAGGAAAGAAAGTTGCCAAAATTTAATTTGATCACCAGATATATTTAAAGTTAATTGATCATTTATTCTATCTCTGATTATATTCTGTAACCAATCAATTTGATTTTCATTTATATGAAGATTCTGATTAATAACTATTTTATCACTCATAAATAATCCTTTCTTTTAAATTATTTCTATAAAGTAATAGGATATAAAAAAAATTCATACTGTTGCAATAGGTGTAACAGGTGAACCCACACTTCCTGGTAGTCTTAGAGGTGGCGCTGTTAGCATAAATCTATTCCTAGAATTGGACTTAAGCCATTTTGCTAAATCTGATAAGAACCATAACTCTCCTAAATGTACACCTAAACGAAATAAACAATGTTCATGAAGTGGTAAAGCTGTTCCATGATGATTACAAGGGAGTGATGCGCCCACTTGCTCAATAGCAATATTATCTGATGCGATTGCAGAAATATTAGAAGTTGTTATCCAATTTAAAAGTTCCTTATCCCTTCCATCTAATACAGCACAAGAAGATTTCAAGGATTTATCAGGTTTTCCTTTGGCGTCAATAATTAATCTATCTAAACCTGTCCATAAACATAAAATATCCCCAGACTCGATTGTGATATTTTCCCTTTCTATAATCATCATAAGATCATTATATCGAACCAATTTTCTTGGTTGTTCACCAAATTCGCTATTCAAGTCAATTAAAACTCCTCTACCTTGAACTCCATGAATAGCCATATTTTCAATACCTAAGGCTTTAGCAAAGCATTCATTCTTTTCACTATTAGTAATATCTTTTTTAGCCTCAAATCCATTATAATAAAGAGGTTCTTTTATGCCATCATCATCAGCATCAAATAATGAACCTCTATGCGCAAGACTGTCCCATTGAGTGGAATATTGTGTATATAAAGTCACAAAATCATCAGAAGCGATATCATTTAATTCAGGGTTTTTATTCTTCCACTCATAATTGTAATAGCTAGTATTATTTCTAATAACTGGTGAAAGTTTGGGTGGATGGCGAACAGGGCTTAATACATTTCCTCCTGGTAAATTTAAAGGCAAGCTTAAGCAAAATGTTTTTCCCTCTATTATTTCCAGTGATGCTTTTTTAACTTGCTCTGGACCAATAAGATTTAACCTTCCAATTTGATCGTCTTCCCCCCAATCCCCCCATGTTGAGCCCTCAGGTCTTTTAATCCAGCTCATTTTTAATGATTTTAAGATACTATTTTACTAAGTATAGCTTCAATCATTTTTTCTGTTTCCCCTAGATAGTTAGATGGATTAAGAAGATCATTAATTTGATCAATAGTTAAATATTTTCTAATAACTTTATCCTCCAAAAGAGCATCTTTTAACAATCTTTTTTCTTTTATAGCTTTGACACTTATAGAAGCAACTAACTCATGAGATTTTAATTTACCTATAGATTTAGCAAGTCCCATCATTACAGATTCTGCCATTAAAAAACCACCTGAATTTTTGAAATTAGCATTCATTTTATGTTCATCTATTTCTAAATTTTCTAATAAATTTATCATATGTTTAATTGAACCAGAGATCAATAAAAAACTATCTGGTATCGTCAGCCATTCCAATGGCTGAGTCGCAACTGAGCGCTCATGTTCTTGAATCATAGCTATCAATTGTGAAGAAACTAGCTCCCTTGATTTATTAGAAATAGCAATTATTGGTGGTGCAAAAATAGGATTTCTTTTTTGTGGCATAGTGCTACTAGAGCCTCTACCAGGTAAAAAGCCCTCTCGTAATTCGTTAACCTCTGTTCTCATTAAAGTACTTATTTCTGTTGCAATTTTAGAAAAGGTGGCACATAAACTAGCATTCCAAAAAATAATTTCTGCCCATACATCTCTTGATGTATGCCAAGATATTTCTGGCTCTTTCAAGTTAAGTTCTTTACAAAAATCCCTTCTTACATCTAAACCTTTAGATCCAAAAGTAGCCAAGTTACCAACAGCACCACCAAGCTGAGCTGTAAATAATCGGTTTTTAATATAGTCTAATTTCTGGAGTTGTCTCAGACATTCATCAAGCCAAATTGCAGCTTTAAATCCAAAAGTTATTGGAGCTGCTTGTTGCATAAATGTTCTACCTATCATGATTGATGATCTATATTTTTTAACAATAGAGGTTAGTAAATTAATTATTTTCTTAACATCCTCATCTATAACTATAAGAGCATTCTTCATCTGTATAACCAATCCCGAGTCGATCACGTCTTGAGTTGTAGCTCCCCAATGTATCCATTTTGAAGCTTCAGAATTACAACTATTTGCTAGCTGGTGAACAAATGGTGAGATAGGAAATCCTATTCGATCATATTCCTCCTTCATTTTATTTAAATCTAAATTTTCAATTCTTGCTGATTTCTGAATCTCAGAGTGTATCTTCTCAGGATAGAATCCGTTTATCATTAAAGCTTTAGACAACGCAACCTCAACTTTTAGCCAGGACTCAAATCTTGATTTATCCGAGAAAATTTTTCTCATACGCTCGGAACTGTATAAATCGCAGAAATAACTAGAATCTATGCTTGTAGAAGCCACGAAAATTTATTTTATAAAAAAGAGTTAAATTCAATTTAACAGAGTTAGATCATGAAAAAGAAATAATTAATAGTTAAATATAAATTTATTCAACATAATTATATGAAAAACTATTTATATCTATAACAATTATTTTATAAATATGATCTGATATTTATAAAATATCTTAATAAACTTTATAGTTTTACTCAAGACATTAGTAATAATTAAATAATTTCCAAAAATCAATAAATACTTAATAGACCAAATTAAATATTTATATTGTTCATAAATAAATTCTTTGACTCTTTGTGATCAAACTTAAGCGGAGGGATACTACTTCTCATACCCTTTCTAATATGAACATCAACGAAACCAGCTCTTTCTCTTTTATTTAATAACAAAAGTGCGCTTTTAAGCTCATTATTACTATCAACTGAATGTCCAACTGTTTTATAACCATTGCTTTCCGCAATTTTAGAAAAATCAATAGAGAAACCAGCGGAAGGTTGTCCGCCAACAGATTCATGACACCCATTGTTCAAAACAATATGTAATAAATTGGGAATTTGCTTTTTGTTAATTACTGCTAACGAACCTAAATGCATTATTGCTGCGGAATCGCCATCTAAACAAACAACCTGTTTTTCAGGTTGTGACAAAGCCAATCCAGAAGCTATTGAAAGGGCATGCCCCATTGCACCAACATTTAAAAAGTCAAATTGATGGGTTTGATTTTGTTCTTCTCTAAGATTATAAAGCTCTCTACAAGCTCTTCCTGTAGTCGCAATATATAAAGTATTTTTTGGAAAAGTATTAATAATAGTCCTGATTGCTTCTTCTCTGGTAAGAGATAAATCACTTGGTAATTCAAGTAAGTTTTCTTTCTCAGCTTCTTGCATAACACCTTTTTTCACAATTAGTGCTACAGGGGAATTTTTCTCTAAAGCTTCATGTGTTGCCCAACTAAGAGATTGAGAAACTTCATCTTGATTATCTTCTAACACTTTAAATGGTATATTTAATTCTTCTAATAATCTAGGAGTAATAATTCCTTGCTTGTTATGTTGAGGATGATCCGGGAATAACGGATCTCCTCTCCATCCGATTAACATTAACATTGGAATACTGTAAAGATTTCTTCCAGCTAGGGACAATAGTGGGTTTAGAGCATTACCTAGCCCAGAGTTTTGCATATATACAAGAGATAATTCTTTTGATCCGAGAAAGTGACCAACTGCTAAAGCAATTGCTGATCCTTCATTAGCTGCAATTACATGATTTTCTTTAGGAGTATTCTGATCAATAAATAAACAAAATTCATTTAACAAAGTATCTGGAACTCCAGTAAAGAATTTAACATTTAAATCAATTAGTTGTTGATAAAAATTTTTTAGATTGATCATAAATAAAGAATAGCTAGAGGCTAAATTTAATACTTTAGTATTTTATTTCTGAAAGAATTTAAAATAATTAGGACATTCTGAGCCTACAATATTCCATGCATTGTCAAGAGAGGTAATAACTTCAGGAGGTAAAGGCCCCTTTGATAAGGCTTCAACATTTACTTTTAACTGAATAATAGTTGAAGCCCCTAAAATCAATCCATTGTCATCAGAGTTATTAATATTGGAATGAAACTTAATCCATCTAAGAGCAGCTTCTGATGGCTTTATACCGTAATCAGAACATGATTTTTTTAAAACTTCTATAGCCTCAAAATAATCATCTTTCCAATATCGTTCTCTATAACTTTTTAGACGGCTAAATCTACCCGTCCCCTCTTGAAACTCAGTATTACTATGTTTCCCTGTTAACAAACCTCCAGCTAGTGGGTTAAAAGCATAAAAATTAATTCCCTTAAAATCCAAAGCTGGGAGTAATTCATTTTCCACTCTTCTTGTAATAGCGTTATACATTCCTTGATATATAGAAGGTTGAACAAAACTCTCTCTTTTACATAAATTCACGATCTCCATAACAAGCCAAGAAGGATAGTTACTTAATCCAAACTTCAGAAATTTGCCAGCTTTATATAAATCATTTATGACATTTAACGTCTCCTCTATTGGAGTAGATGTAGTAGGAAAATGTATATACAATTTATCTATAACTTCTATTTTTAAACGTGTAAGAGATTCATCAACCTGTTTAATAATTGAAGATCTATCTAATAAGCCAGTCACTCTGGGATGTACTTTAGTAGAAACAGACAACCTGTCTTTTATGGAGGGGGATATAATTTGGCCTAAAATTCTTTCGGTATCTCCATTGTTGTAGACATAAGCAGTATCTACCTCATTAAATCCACTTGATAAAAAGAAATCAAGCATATCCTTACTTTGATCTACGTTTACCTGTGGACCAAAAGTCATACTTCCAAGTATTATTTTCATACAGAATTAATAAATTGAACCTTTTTCAGACATTATTGCATCCGGATAATATTGATTAATTACTCTATTAACTAAAGCCACTTGCTTGGCTCTTTGCTTAGCTTCTTCTTCAGTAGTATTCCAGCCATGTGATTTTGCAATTGAGCCTCCAGTTTTAAGATATACAGGTGCAGCTATTCTTATAATATCTGGAACTTCATAATGTCTTATAAAGCCTCCTGATGAAGCAGGATTCTCAGTATGAATGTCTAATGGGATATCTATAGATTGTCTAATAGCAGAGAGCATTTGAAGTTGTATATCCCTAACTGGGTTAAGTGAATTTGCCCCAATACTTTCTAACAACCTAGCAGAACATGGATTCCCATGCCCACAATGAGCTGATATTTTAAATTTTATATTTTTGGACAATAAATTTTCATTTCTCATTTTATCTAGCAACCACATTAATCCTTCATCATAAATAAGAAAAGATTTACATCCTAATTTAATTGCTCTATTAATATCTTCTACAGCTCTAATTATTTGATCTTGACCTCTTAATCTAAGACCCATTCTCTGCCCTTCTTTAGTCAAAACTGTTGCACTAGTGTCATAAGTTGCTCGCGGACCAATAGATAAGACTAGATCAACCTGAAACTTATTTGAAAGCTCCACCATTTCTACAATCTCTTCATCAGTCAGAGTCATTATCCCTTTAGTTTGAGTTACTCGATGAATATAAATTTTATATTTTGGTAATTCCTCTAATAAAGCTTTCATTGACTTTGGCCCTTGAATACCAGGAACTTCAAAACGAAATTGTGAATTATCACTAAACCTTTTTTTCGAGTTTTTTAATTCATATAAATCTTTTGAAGCTAAGCCTAAATGATTTAAAAAGTGACTAGTTTGATTCATGATTGAAGCTTTTTAATAGTTTTAGTTAATAATTTCGTTTAAGAAGCAAATAGTTTCAAATACTCAAACTCATTTTCAATTACACCAAAGGCTTTTGCTCTTTGAATAATACATTTTGCCCAATATTTATGTGGATTTATTTCATTCATTTTATTATTAGAATGGCTTTTTACTACACCTCCTTCAGTTTCCAGTATCTGTATAGCATCTTCATATTCCTCTCTTACTTCAGACTGCATTCCATTTACATGCCTAGCGTGAGTTGGATGAATAATAGTTTTCCCTACAAAACCATTAATTTTATCCATCAAAACCTCTCTTAAAAGGCCATCAATACATTCGTTTAATACTGGATTCTTCGCCAAGAGAGTTCTATGCATACTTTTATCAGAAGCAGTATTTAGAGAATCATCTTTTGAGGCTAAAAAGTATTCCCAAACTGGTCCAGAAATTACATAATTATCTTCCTCCCGCATAAAGTAATTCAAAATATCAGACAAACAATCTCTGACCGGTAACAAATCATAAATACTATAGTTAATTCCTCTACGCACTCCAAAAACTGATGAAAAATCAGTTCCACCAACTCTCACATTCAATATAGTTTCTCTATATGTACCAAAAATTTGTTTTAGTTGTTCTAGTTCCTTTATTCTACTCTCTCTATGTGCAATTAATTTGCCCTCCAAAATCGGCATACAATATAACTTACTACCATATTTTTGACGAAGGAAGCTAATAAGATCTAAGTATTGTCTACAATTATAAGTTGAAATTTTAGGAAGACAAAACCCAGTTAATATTTTTGCAGTGTCTTCAGTTAGGCCACGTAAAAGATCAGCAAGATGCAATGGGCACCTTGGTCTTAAAAAGATTAAAGGTAGATCATTAATAGAAAATGTATCATTTGATATTGCTTCCGACAATTTAAGAAGTTGACTAAATACTGAATTTTGAGCATTATTTAAATCTTTATCAGGAATTGCATCCTCAAAATCCAAAACAATTGAAGTAATACTAGGAAGTGACTTATTTAAAATTTTATCTGCTATATTCCTCGTACCCTTCATATATAATGTTGCGCCTAAGCAATACTGAAGAAAATCTCTATCAGTATTTTTATTAAACTCCAAAGGTTCCTTGTAAAAGGTAAATTCCTCCAGTCCTCTATGATGCTTCATAAAGCTTAATCAATACTAATTAGAATATTATAAACTAAATAGCAGGTAATCATACAAAAAAAAATTAAATCAATTTAATATCCTCAATAAATCTATAATTAATTATTAATTAAAATTTTCAAGTGAAATCTTTAATTAGAGTCTTTCTAATAAATTTCTCAAACTATAAATTCTGAACAGAAGAAATATTATAGTAAACGACAAACAAATTATATAACTAAAATTAGAGTATGAAAAAACCTCTGAATAATAAACTAATAATGGAGTGAGTATTAAAACTGAGGGTAGTATTGCTTCGTAAGTTGGTTTAAGAATATCAAGTATGCCATTATTATATTTCTCTGTAAGCGTATAAAGAAGAAAGATTCTTGTAATTATACCAGCAACAGAAAAATAGATTAATGTCGTCATAAAGTCACCTGATTTAATACCTAAAGCTATTGCCAATAATCTAGTTATCAAAGTAATCAAATGAAATCTAAATGACTTTTTTTCTTGTTTATTTATTCCAAATAGACTAGATAAAGGTGACGTTAATAAGGCTAAATAGACCCATGGAGATAAAATACTAGCAATAGCACCTGACTCTCTCCATTTAGCTCCAAATATCAATCCAAAAAGGTCCGGGCCAGTTAAAAGAATTAAAGCCATAATCGGTAAACTAAATTGTGCTAAAACAAAATGTAGATTATTAACTAACCGAGTTAAATTTCCTTCTTTCTTTGCATCTAATCCATGAATACGAAAAACTTGTGCAATTGATGCTCCTATTAAAGACATTGGTAAAGTCATAATACGGTCAGAAAGTGCATAAAGACCTGTATTAAGAGGCCCAAAGAAATGAGAGAACAATATAGGAGGCAATCTAAGACCAGCAGTACTTGAAAGCCCTGAGAAAGAAGAATAAAAAGGGAATCTTCTATAAGAAACTCCAACTTCTATCAAATTATTTATTCTTATTACTCCAAGATCAAAGATTTTGTAGAGAGAGTTAATCAAAGCAAATGCTGCAAATATAAATCCAAATAAATTCCCATATATTAATCCCGCTCCTCCAAATTTATAACATAACAATTGGATTAAAATTGTTAAAATTATTTGCTGAAAACGATTACTTGCTATTTCAGGGAATTTCTTATTTCTAATTGCCCAATATCTAATTGTTTTATAAAAACCTCCTGATAAAATTCCTAATGTGCATAATATATAAAATTGGAAAGGTAAAGAGAAGAAAGGATTATATAGAAGAATTGGCCAAGCAATAAATCCAAAGATAATACTTATTAAAATATTAATTAAAAAACTTAAAAAGGTTAAATTATTCGCATCATTCTGATTATCAGCAATTGGAATTGCCAATTCATAACGCAAGCCTGAAATTACATTAACCAAAGCGACACAACTTATATATATAGCTAAATTTGCAAAATCTTTAGGCTCATATAATCTTGTAAGGATAGGAGCAGCCAAAAGAGTTGCAAACAATGAGGAAATATTTCCCCCAACAAGAAAACTAACTCCTCTAGAAAATTTATTTCGAGGTAAATTATTCTTTAATTTACTTTTTAAATCTTTAAATAACATTAGTATAAAGCTAAAAACATAAGATATTAAAAATAAACTTTAATACCTCAAGAAAATAACATAAGCTAAAAATATATTTAAATTAAGTATTAATCTTTTGAGGATGGTATTTTACCTGCCACTCTTAAATAATAAGGTTCATCAGGTAATGAGATAAAAGGCATTCTCTGAACCAAGTATTTATATAATTTTATAGGGAGATATATAAATATAATTCTCAAGATTATGGCAAGCATTCCTTTAATACTTAAAGCGACGTTACTTCCATGTCTAAACAATGAGCGGGCGAATGAAAATTCAAAAGCACGTATCCACTCATACATTGGATAATGTCTTCCAGTTGATATTTCTATTAGGCTAATATCATACTGATTAAATAACGATTTTAATCCTTCTCTAGAATATGCCCATAAATGTTGAGTCAACCAGAAGTTCCACAAAACGACATCTGAATATCTTTTGCTACTTAACTCTCCATTAGGAACTTCAATCCATAGCAGAGCTCCTGGATAATATTTTTTCAAATAATCTAATACCTCCCAAGGCTTATCTAAATGCTCAAGAACATGTGAAATACAAATTACTTCTGCCTGAGGGAAAATCTTATGCGCATCAAAAATCCATCCTGGTTCTAATTTGATACCAAATTCATTCATAGAACAATCTCTAGCTTGTTGCCTACCTTCTATTCCATAAACATTCTTAAAACCACAGCATTTCAACTCTTTTATCAAGCCTCCTATTCCTGCTCCAAGATCTAATATTGAAGTGTCATAATTGTAACCTTGATTAATCAAAAGATCCTCTAAGGCCATCGCTTGTTTTTTCGTTTTCCTGAGTCTCCTGCTTAGCCGATATCTTGAAAAACCAGTTGGCTTAATAAATGGTATACTTTCATAAAATTGATATAAATCTTTCTCAGATGGCATTGGGAATCTAAATAAACTCTGACATTTATTACAAAAATAAAGCCCTGTATTTTGATTTAAAAGTACTTTTTTATTACCTAAAAATTGTGTATCACCTTTACATAATTGACAACATAGCTCATTTTTTTTTAAAAATTTATTCTCATTTTTATTTATTTCATTCATTTCTATTTGCTCTGTAATAGATTTGAGGAAGGAAACTAAGAATATTAAGTCGCCCTTTTAATTATAATGCATTGTATATTACGATGACACTCTTTACAAGCAAATGCTTGATTTCTTTATAGAAGCTTAAATACTCTATTCTCAATGAAAATCATTAAAGATTTAAGTTCATAAGACGAGAAATTTTTATATCCAAATATCATTAAAGTTCTTTAAACTCTTAAATAGCTTATCAAAATATTAATCCATCAAGAGAAACGAAAACAAAACAATTCCTATTTTAAAAAATACTATGACGAATAGCTACTCTCTTTTATAATTAAATGATTTTCATAGATAATTGAATAAAGGAAATCCCTCAATGCAATTCAATCTTTATGACAGGTTCTTAGATGAAATAGATAATGTCATAGATTCAACTGTTAATGATCAACATCTTTACCAAGCCAAAAGATGCCTTTTAGATTATTTAGCAGCAACTATTGCTGGATCTTCCATTTCAAAAAAGAAATCAGAGGTTTTATTGAAATCTCTTGGAAATGATAACGACAAAAGTTCAACAGTAATAGGAATGAGAATTAAAGCATCTACGCAAAATGCGGCTTTTATAAACGGCTTTAATTCTCATAAAGCAGAATTAGATGATGGTGTTTTGTCAGGTATTATTCATCCAGGAGGTCCAATATTTTCTGCTTTGCTACCAGTAAGCGAGAAACAACAAACAAATGGCCATAAATTCCTCTTGGGCATAATTGCTGGATATGAAGCAGCCGTTAGGCTTTCAGAAGCAATACAACCTTCACATAAAAAACAAGGTTTTCACGCTACTGGAACATGTGGATCAATAGGCGCAACATTAGCCATCGCAAAAATATTATCTTTTGACAGGGAGCTTACGAAAAGAGCTGTATCCGCATCAGCGGTCTCATGTGCTGGGAGTCTAAAAGCATTAGAAGATAATTCAGAACTTAAACCCTTTAATGTAGCTAGAGCTTCTCAATCTGCTATTATTTCAACTTTGATTGCTCAAGCAGAATTCGAAGGCCCAAATGATATTTTCTCAGGTATAAATGGGTTTCTCAATAATTTTTCAATCACTAATGATCAATCAAAGTTATTTAAAGATCAAGATTCTAAATTAGCCATTTTAAAAGTTTATTTCAAACCTCATGCTGCATGTAGATATTGTCATTCGCCAATAGAAGCCGCCTTAAGGCTTAAAAACAAATATTCAATAGATCCAAAAACTATTAAATCTATTTTAGTTGAGACATATTCTCTAGCCGTTGAAAAACATGATCACATTGAGATAAACAATGTCTCCTCAGCAAAAATGAGTATTCCATATGGAGTAGCAATCGCCCTAATTAAAGGTAATGCAAACCATAGCTCATATGACGCTCAATTAATCGATCAAACTGAAATAATTTCTTTAATACGAAAAGTCAAGGTTCAAGCCAAAAATGAATTTACACTAGAATTCCCGAAGAAAAGTTCTGCAAGTGTTGAGATAATTACGAATAAAAATCAAAAGTTTATAGAACAAGTTGACGAGCCAAAAGGAGGAGAAGAAAATCCACTTAACGATAATGAATTAGAAAATAAATTCAGATTAATATGTAAATCATCGAGTATTAATGAAGAAAATTGTAATGAATTAATTAATTGTATTTGGAATATTGAATCAAGATTAAACTCATTATATAGATTGTTAGCATAAATCTGTATTTGAATAGGTAGCAATTTAAACAAAGAAAATCATCTTACTTGATTACAACTAATAATTTAATTCCTATTCAAAGTCAGTATTAGTATTAAAATAATGTCAACTTCCCAGTAAAAAATGCAAAAGAAGGTTCCAGCTATAATATTTGGAGACTACGTTTCTGCCTATGGAGTAATAAGAGGTTTAAAAAATAAATCTATTCCAATTTTTATGGTTTCAAAAAGTGGAAGAGGTCTTGCTACAAATTCTAAATATGTAGAGAAATCATTTGCTCTTAATCCTTACGACAAAGATTTTATAAGCAAATTAAATTTTTGGTTTTGCAAAAATATAAATTCTGAATCAGTAATACTAATTGCAGGTGATGATGATTACTTAGACACTTTATCTAAAAATATTAAAGAATTGAATCATAAAATGAAGCCAACATTTCCTGCTTGGGAAAAAGTTAGATTAGTAAGAGAAAAAAGATATACTTATGAAATCGCAGAATCATTAGGGATACCAATTCCGAAAACTTATCTTATCAATTCAAAAGAAGAATTGATTGAGTTAATTAATAGTCAAAATAAAAAGCTAAGCTATCCAATTCTAATGAAGCCAGAAGACTCAGGTGAATTTCTAAGAAAATATCAGAAGAAAGGTATCGTTTGTCATCATAAAAATGATCTTTTAAACGCTTATGATAAATATGATATTTTCAAGGGAAATCTTCTTCTTCAAGATCTTATCCCTGGAGAAGAATCTAGATTGGTATCTTCACTAATAACATTAAACAAAGAAAGTTGTCCAACAGGCTGTCTTATTAACTATAAAAGAAGATCCTCAGGTAAATTCCTTCCATGTACAGTAGTTGCAAGCACTTGGTCAGATGAAGTACTTAGTTATAGCTTAAAGCTATTAAAAGCTATTGGTTATTATGGTTATGCTGGAACTCAATTTAAACTTGATCCAAGGAATGGTAAATATACCCTTATGGAAATTAATGGTAGAATAACAATGTCGAATAGCATTGGCCTTAAATGTGGTATTAATCTACCATATTTAATGTATAATGAAGCAATAAATGAAAACACTAAAGTAATAATTAATTATGAAAAATTTTATCCTGAAAATATTATTTGGATATACTTAGCTGGTGATATTTTATCTTTAATAAGAAATCATCTTTATTTAAAGCCTTTTACTTATATAAAAAGCCTCATAGGTAAAAAATACATTATAGAACCTTTAAGTTTATATGATCCAATTCCTGGTTTATTATCAATTATCTTAATACCTGAAAGATTATTAAAGAAAGCTGCCAAAAAAATTATTCTCCTCTTAAAGAGAAAAAACATCACATAGACTCTCTACGAAATAATAATTAAATGATCAGATTAATTTAATCATTTCAATGGAGCCAAGCGGATTCGAACCGCTGACCCCCTGCATGCCATGCAGGTGCTCTACCAGCTGAGCTATGGCCCCCAAATCGTTCTAAACACTGCGTTATCCATAGTTTTCAAGGGATTAAGAGTTAAGGTCAGAATCACTTGATATTGGCTGAAATAGCAATTCTGCGCAACAATATGCGCAATGAATTAACAATCACAGAGTGGCTTCTAGAGCTGATTGGCAGAAAGTTCTGCGCTAAACCATCAAACTCGAGAACGGCGAGGGATGGTCTCTTCGTGGAATAGAGATAAAGGGGATCCTTCAATCTCAAGTAACTTTAAGACACCGAGAAGATGGCCGTAGAGAAACTACTTGTATTCCTTACGAATGGAACAGTCGAAACCAAACCAAGGTTACTACGGCGGTTGCAGAACTAAAAAGGCTTCTTGATGATCGAAATCTAACCATTAAAGAAGATGAGAAATTCAGACTTGGTCCAAGTGAAGAAGGAAGTGCAGAAAAAGTTATCAACTGGGCTAGCTCACTGATGAATTTATCAAGAGTAGAACTGGAAACAGACTAAAAACTGAACAAGATCTCAAGACCCGAATAGATAGAGTTTTAGACATTTTCAAATTAAAGCCGAAACCAATTAACGGAAAAGTATTTATGGAGAGATTTGCTGAAAAATATTTCACTGAAACTTATACATATAAAACCAGAAAAGGAAAATTGAGGTTACCTGCTGGAGGCCAAGGGAGAAAAAGAAACTATTAGGTGATGAAGATGTTGATGACGATTGTTTTGCTTTTAAGGTATTTGAAGGAGAAATCTTTATTGATCTAGATGTTCCATATAACATTTATGAAATTGATGACTTTAAAGAGAAGGAAATAGATCCCAAGCTTAATTATTTTCTATTGTTGAAAAGGCGGAAGTCATTGCTTCTGCGACAGTTGAAAAATCAGAGTGAATGACAAAAGGAGAAAACAATCCATTTAGTGGGTCTCCATTGGAGAAATACTTTTATATACATGCTTATAAAGAAATTACTAAATATAAAATTAAGGATAATTAAATAATCAGCCTCATAAAAAAATCAAGAGTCAAAAACTTGAGGATTACATACTTGAAATAGCAAGTATTTTTAGACTAAAAGTGTGCCAGTATAGGCCCTGTCAGCTATAGTAGTCATATTATCAATGTTATATTAATATCAAATGATGATATACTTGAAATCATTTTTTGCAGGCATTAGGTCTAAAAATAATTTACTAGTAAATTCTTTTTTAATTTTAATTTCTTTAATAATTACAAGCCCAAGCAGATTAGAAGCAGAAACCAAAAAAGAAAGTTCTCCCAATGAAGAAATCTCAACAGTAATAAAAAAAAATGAAGTCGCTTTTCAATATATTCTAGGGGCAGGAGATCAAATAGCCATCAGTTTTAATAATATCGAAGAGTACAACCAAATTCATACTGTAGGTCCAACAGGAACTATTTATTTACCTGAAATTGGCGAATTTAAAGTAGAAGGGTTTTCTGTTGATGGATTAAAAGAAGGTCTGAAAGAAGCCTATAAAGATATACTATATTCACCAGAGTTTGTTATTGAAATTAATACTTATAGGGCTGTTAATGCATATATATTAGGTGAAGTTAGAAATCCTGGAAAGTATACAGTTTCAACAGTATTATCTACAGATTATGATACAAAATATTCAAAGAAAAATTCAGTCAATTTAGATGGATCTATCCTAAATAAATCTAATATTGCTTTGAATAAAAATTTAAGAGAAAAATCTTTCCCTACATTATTTGATGCACTTCGTGCCTCTGGTGGAATAACTGAAAAATCAGATTTAACAAATATTGAGGTCTCACGTAAAGTCTCAAGAGATAAGGGAGGTGGTTTCATTAGAGCAAAATTAAATATTTTACCTGAAGTTATAGGAGAGATGATAACTGAATCGCAAAATATAAAAATTCTAGATGGAGACATTATAAAGGTAAGTAAATCTGAAAATACTATTGCTAAGCAAATGAGAATAGCAATGAAGAGCAATATAAATCCTAATCAAATACTTGTATTCGTAAGTGGTCAAGCTGAGAAGTCTGGTAACAAAATAATGCCAAATGGTAGTTCCTTAAATCAATTAATATCCAGCTCAGGGGGGAAAAAGTTATTCAGTGGTAATATTGAATTTATTCGATTTGAAAATAATGGTTTAGTTGATAGAAGAATATTTAAATATAGTCCAAATAAATTAGATGGAGATTATATGAATCCCATTTTAAGAGATGGAGATATAGTTCATGTTCAAAGATCTTTAATTGGATATGGAACAGAAGTTATTTCAACAATTACAATACCTACTGTTGGTATTTTTAAACTGTACAATATATTTAATTAATGACGATTATTAATTAAATGAATCAAATGTATAGCAATCAAATATCAACAACTGACGATCATGAAATAGACATAAAGGAATTGTTTAATGCAATATTTCGAAAAAAATTTTATTTTTTAGGAATATCTGCCTCGACTTTACTCTTAGGAATAATTTATGGAATTATTACCAAGCCAGTTTGGGAAGGGCATTTTCAAATTGTTATGAACAATGAAACATCTTCTTCTTTAGGTAATCTAAAATCCATTCTTGGTAGCACTTTAGGTTCCAATGATTCAAGCAGTAATTTAAAAACCGAGGTAAAGATTCTAGAAAGTCCCTACGTCCTTAAACCAATTTATGATTTTGTGAAAACTGAAAAATCAAAGAATGGAGTTGATGTTTCTAAATGGGATTTCTATAAATGGATGAATGGCAATTTAAAAATAAATTTAGAACCAGGTACTTCTGTACTTAATATTTCATATAAAGATAAGAATAAGAATTTAATAATCCCAGTAATTTCTAAGATATCAAACACCTACCAAAAATATTCAAAACAAGAAAAAGAGAATAATATTAGTAAAAATATTCTATTACTTGAAAAACAAATAGAAGAAAAAATAAAACAGTCAAATAAATCACTTAATGAATTACAAAGTTTTTCGTTGAAACACTCTCTTGGGAGTCGTGATGGTTTACCTATGCCAATGAGCACAAAATCTCCAGTTAATATAAATTTAACTAATAGAGTAGATGATACAGTAGGAAATAAACCAAGTAATTTTAAGCCAAGTAGACCTGATACTAATAGATATAGTTTGCAATATGCAGAACTTTCCGAATTAGAATCACTACTTATACAAAAATCAGTTGCACTTAAACCAAATTCAATTTATATAAAATCATTAAAAGATAAGATAAAAGCCTTGAAACTATCTTTAAGTAGACCGCCTGAAATATTATTAAAATACCGAAATCTAAAAGTCAAAGCAGAACAAGATGAAAACATTCTAATTCAGCTTCAACAAAGTTTAATGAATATTCAAATTGAAGCAGCTCGGCAAAATGACCCTTGGAGAATAATTTCAGAACCGACTTTGATAGATGAACCTATTTCTCCTAAAAAACTTAAGTTAGCGGTTTTATCTCTTCTTGCAGGGACATTTTTAGGTTCATTGATTTCGTTGTATAT
>QCFD01000014.1 GCA_003278445.1 Prochlorococcus sp. AG-363-B05 | reverse complement strand
AGATGGCTCTAGGGACAAAATTTGCGAAAGACAAAGAGAAGCTGCTATCTATGGAATCGAAGCGACCGAGTCTCTGATTAAAGCATTAGAAGTCAATGGGTCTGAAAAACAATTGGAGAATCTTCAAGCAGGGCTTAATAAATGGAGAGAGTTGCGAGACTATTGCTAACAATTTTATACCAAGTCAATGAACGCATTAGTCATTATTCTCCTTGTCGCCTCATTTTGGCTTATAAGAAAATTCTTATGGAATGTTGAAGAAGGCACAACTTCCCAAAGAGAAAGAAATCCAGAGTTGAATACAAAAAACTTTGACCTTCATGAAAGAAGACTTGAACAGTTTTCAAAGTCAAAATACAAAAATCGGATGTTTTATATCGGAACTGATGGTTCTTGTTACTATTACTCAGCCACTGGAAGAAAAGTTTTTTGCTGATGGATGAACTATCTCAATGGATAATTGCTATTTTAATTGGTACATCTATAGCCATATTATTGGCTTGGTTTAATAAATCTGGTTCAGACTTTAAAGATGGCTTTGAGCAGAAAGGTAAAAACAACAAATATTAGAATCAACTTCTAGCTTATAAAATTTCATAATGAGTGTAATACAGACAGGAAAAAATTAAATCTCCTCTGAGAAAATTTTATTACCACAGCTTCAAACAATAAATATTGACTCTGTTTATAAAGTAAAAAGGTAGATCATTAACATAAATAAGACTCTATAATAATTAAAATGATGGATATATTATCAAATGATCACCTACCAACACCAGTGAAAACAAAACCATTAAGGATACAGAAATCATAAGCAAAGATCTTTAAAGATTCTGGCATCTCACTCCATTTCATTTCCTCAATTTCATTCAATTGTTCTGCACTTAAGCTTTCTAATTTTGCATATGCCTCCATCATTTTTGACCAACTATCTGAATAGATATCAACATAAAATGCCTTTTGATGTTGATCAAAGAAATTAATTTTATCTATTTGACTACTAACGTCGTTAGAAAGTTTTTTATAATATTCAATTTCTGAAGACATAGTTGCTTTTATTTAGATTACTAAACTAATAAAAATTCTTCTAAATAGCTATTAGATTTGCAAATATATACATCAGCTGGCCTGAAATAACAAATTATTTAGGTTACATTCAATTCAAATCGATGAAATAAAAGCAAGTAATATATGGATTGATATTTATTAGAAATATTAATCCTTTTCCGATTAACCCCCGTGAGGTTCAACACGTCTCATTCCAGTTGACATTAATTTTCTCAATAGCTTTACTGCAGTATCCTTTCTCGTCATTTTTCGATTCTTCAAGAGAGGTACTCCATTCGATTGAAGCTGTCCCTTCTCTACCAACGTTAGGATTTTGGAATCAACTTTCATGGTCATACCTAAATCTGAATATCAAAACTCCATTATTTTTCCTAATCTAACCATCTCGCCTCATTCATATTGACAGGGTAATACAAGCACACTAAAGAACGATGAGTCTATATTAATGTGCCTTTTTTGATGGTACTTTATTTTTTCTTTTAGGTAGAGCTGTCATGTCTGCCTTGGGCATACTGAAAACAGTAAATAACTTCATAATTTAGAATTTATTATTATAATTTTAAATCAATTAAAAAGTTATGCATGCGTAAAACTACCCTAAAAACATTCGCTTTGTATGTAAACATTAGATTCTGTAAAAGTAACTAAATTAAAGCAATTATTAACAAGTAATGAACACTCCTTATCATGTCATCACTTTTGGAATCCTATTGATAATAAGATCTACAATTATTTTTCAAATCTCAGTATTAGAGAGTTCATTTAATCAAAAAACAAAGAAAAACATTCAAACCCAAAATCGATTTAAACAGTTATTGAATTTCTGAAATAGATAGTTTTTCTAAGCACAACAAGTCCAGTCAAGGTTTCGATGGTTGGTTAAAAAAGGAGCAGGTGTGCAAACCTTATCTCCATCTGGTGTGACATAGCACCTCTCAATGCCCCAACTTCGTTCAATGATTTTCACTACCGTGGAACCATTTGTTAAAGGAGTGACAGTTTTTTTTGCTTTAATCATTTGAATATGTGGCTATACTCTTCTAGCTACAAATAATTCTTTATCAATCCGTATAAGAATCCATTGACAGAGAATCAAGTACAAAACTTACAAACTTAATAAAAATAAATTTATATAGCTTTTACACATTTGTGAAAACAGATAAGTAATGGAGAATCATGCTGAGTTCACAAAAATGGGCGCAGTCAATATTAACAGTTGAATAAATAAAAACATCTCATAGAGCGCTTAGGCCAAAAAAGTATTACTTATCTCAGTCAAAACACTGCTAAGAAATAAACTCTGAATTAATCAAAAGATTTGGATTTATATATTCGGGAAATAAATTAAAGCATGGTCTCATAAAAAATCATAAAAAAGTCAAGCTGAAGAAAGAATTCTTGGAAGCTTGTTAATTAAAAAGTGATCATAATTTCAATAATTTTTCTTACATGCAATAGAGTATATTTAGTTTCTTTTTTCTAAGCTCCTAACCTTGCATTTGCATAGAAAAAAGGAATTGATATATGAATTCAAATAAAGAATATAATTCAACTAGAGGAGAATAAAACATTAATCACCAAAAGAAATAAAGGTCTTTACTTTCCAGAGTATATTTTGTACATCCAAGTCACAAATAGTCAGGTTAAAAATAAATAAAGAGTCTTTTTTAATAGGTTGGTAAAAATTTGTCAGCTAAATGCAAGTAGATCTAAATGAATTGCTCAATTCATACGAAGTTGTTCCAGTATCTCTTAGTGATCCTTTTAAATCATTAATTTTAGAGCATGCAACCATAGAAGTTCTTAGATTTTTACCTATTATTGCTTTTATTGCTTTAATAATTACAGCAGTATTACGACAGGCAAAGAAATACCCGGTAAAAGCTATTGGCGATATAAAAGACGAAAATAAGTAGATATGCAATCAAACAATAGAAACATCTCAGAAGCTATTTTAAACTTTAAATTTTCGAGTTATCAAATAGAGATATAAATTATATATATTATAGAAAAAAGTTTAAAGAACAAATCTTAACAATTTTTCCTATTAGTTTTATGAACTATTTGCCAACTCATTAGTCAAATCAATTAATTTATTTGTAATCCCAATTTCTTTCATTGAGTGTCCTGCATTATCAATTACAAAAAGTCTTGAGAAGGGCAATTTTTTCTTTAAATCCCAAGCACTTCTCATCGGACAAACGATGTCATATCTACCCTGAACAATCGAAACAGGAATATTTTTAATATTGGATATATTATCTAAAATATAGTTATCTTCTAAAAAAATATTATTAATAAAGTAATGACATTCTATTCTTGCAAAAGAATCTGAAAAATTATCATTAGTAGCTTTTTTTATTGATAATTCTTTTGGCTTTAAATAGCTAGTTGACATTTCCCATCTCGTCCAAGCGTATGCAGCTTTTGCTCTCACTTTAATATCTTGGCTTAATAATCGCTTATAGAAAGAACTAACAAAATCTCCTCTCTCGTTTTCTGGAATAACCGATTGATAAAGGTCAAACTCCTCAGGAAAAATTTCACTTGCACCTTTTTGATAGAACCAGGATATTTCATGTTTTCTACACAAAAATATACCCCTAAGAGTAAGGCTTAAAACATTATCAGGATATTGAATGGCATAAATCAAGCTCAATGTTGCCCCCCATGAGCCACCAAAAACATGCCAGGATTCAATTTTCAGAAACTGTCTTAATTTTTCTATATCATCAATTAAATGATGAGTGGTATTTTCTCTTAACTCAGAATGAGGTGTAGATCTACCACATCCTCTTTGATCAAATTGAACAATATTAAATATTTCCGGATCAAAATATCTTCTATAAGATGGACTACTACCACCTCCTGGACCACCATGAACAACCAAAACAGGTAAACCTTTTGGGTTACCGCTTCTTTCCCAGTAGATTGAGTGCAAGAAACTTACTTTTAATATCCCTTGTTCATTAGGTAGTAGTTCTGGAAATATCATTTGTAATTAAATCACCTTCTTTTTCTTTTTAGCCATTCCTCTCAACTCAGACATCTATAACAAGATTAGCTATAAAGAATTATTTAAGAGTAATTGGTTAATGTCTAATAAAAATTGGCTAAAAAGCTTTCGGTTGAATATCCATGCTCCAGGAACTGGCTTTGCCTTAATGGTATTGGCTTTAACTCAAGAACCAGTTGGCATAAAAAATGCAGCAGAAATCTTTTGTATAGCACAAACTTCAAGTAAAATATGGCAGTTAGAGAAGAATCATGCAGAAGCAAATATGCTTGCTGTTTAAAGATGCAATGGGAGAAAGTAAAAATAAATTCGTTAGTATTCATGCAAAATAAAATAAGAACTAAAAAATGTAACTTATGGCTGGACCTTCATAATCAAGGCGGTAAAAAGAAGACTAATTAAAAAATTTATTTTTATGACATCAGCACAAACATTAATAGATCAAGAACTAGCTCAGTTTGGATGGATAGAATCAGTAGCGACAAATTCAATAAGTGATTTCAAGTCACCCAAATCAACAACTTCAGAAGAAACAATTGATGAAAAAGAATCTGATCTTATAGATATATGTATATGTCACTTCATCTTCTATGTGATTTTTTGTTATTCCCTTTTTCTATATGTAGTAATTGATTTAGGGTTTGTTTCATTTTTAAAAACCAAAATAACTACATTGATAAAATCCGATCAAAAAACAGAGCTCCCGTCCTTAGATCCAACTTCTAGAACCAAGTAACATTAGCTATTCGACAAAAGAATTAATTGGGTATTACTAACTATCGCATTACAAGGAAAAAGTATTTATATAGGAATGCATAATACAATCAACGGTCTGAGTCTGCACAGACCGTTTTTTATTCTAATTGCAGAATTTTTCCATCAAAACATCAAATTATCTAGACGTCATTAAAGTTGGTCAATTCAATGAAGCGCTAGTAAGAGACGAGTTCTTTTATCCAGATTAAAACTAGGCTCATATGAGTATGACACCTTTAATTACATGACTATGTCCTCTTTATTCGAAAACTACAAAAGCTTATCAACAATAACAAAGCTATAAAACAGACAAGATCAACCATTGTTTTTGCAAGCAACTCAACAATCAAATAGTAGTTAGTTCTACTTAAGTAAAAGCCGAGGTGTTAAAAGATAACAGGATCAATTAGAAAGTATATAAATACGATACGGAGGGTTATGAAACTAAAAACTCCTTTCACTTTAATCAAAAATGCATTTAATGATATTCAGACAATGCATGATTTTTCATACACGATTCCAAAAGAAACAAGAGATGAGTTTTGGGACAAAGAATGCGTGAATCATCCAACAGCTTCTACTTGTAAAATTTATGAGGACTAATAAAAATAAATTTATTAATTGATCGATCTGAAATAAAGGATATATAACTATCAATTACAGATAACCTTGATTTACATCTAATCAAGCAATGGGAGAGAATCTAAGTTCTATGTCTTCTTGACACAAGAACATTTGTTGATCATTCTCTTTCTGAAAAGTCTCCTGATGGTCATACCATACCAAATAAGATGTGAAAATCAGAAAAGCAAGCTAAAAAAAACTACGTCAACAGAAAAAATTCTCCAGTAAGAAATATCTGTGAAGACTTCACCACCAGGGAGGAGACAATAAGAATGTTCGATAAATTACTTTAGGACTCTTGGCATGCATATAAGGCAATGGATGAGCCTGCTAGAGAATTGTTTGTCGAAAGAACAAAAGAGTACAAGGAGGAAATAATATTGATTTAATATACGACTGCAGAAGATTTAGAGGCAGTGATGCAAAAATTGTCCTCCCAACATCAAATCATCCTATTCATTGCCATGGAAATACTCTAAAAAAATATATTGAATTTTCAGCTGATAATAAAAAGAACGAATAGGCGTTTAATAAATGTAAAGACTTTATAGAACAATAAAAAAGCCCCGCTTTGCAGGGCATTAGTAATAATTTTTTTTCGCGCTAATGTTGGTATTTATGACCACGATATGACATTTGTGTATTCAGTTCAGATTTGGCATTGGACCTGCATGTGTTGTAATGACTACGCCTGTAAGTAAGCTCAACACAAGCTTTTTTTTCATTTTGTTCTTTGTGTTGGACATAGTTTTGTCCACGATAAAGAAGAGTTGTCATCATTCATACTCCGAATGTTGAGTTAAGTCCCCGTTCCTTGGCTTAAATCGAGATGCGGCTCACTATGTAGCGAGTTGAACGTTTTTGTAGCGGTTGCTACAAAAACTATTATGTGATTTTTAATTTCCGCATGTAGTTCACTGTGATACAAAACGATCTAGTTGAATATACTCAATATTGCAAATTAATTCTTCTCAAAAAATTGCATTAAAGGAGATAGAGACAAAATAAGATTATTAATCAGCTCTAATTTGTCATCCACAAAGGCTTCTTAGAAACTTCCCACTCTTTTTCAATTGAAGATTTCCATAATACTCTTGCTGTTTCAAAGGTCATCTTCTCACTTTCACGCAACTCAACATGAGGAGTAAATCCGCGATGGAATCCATATTTACAGCTGGCGTAATGTACTCTCATATATATTGTTCCATCCTCATCAGGAAATTTATCTTGAAAAAACCTCATTGCGCAGAGGCGATCCTTCTTAACTAGCCAACTTTCTTTTTGCATCATTAATAGAAATTTGGGTAATCTATTTTATGTTGTCTAGCTTTTGAATGACAACTATCAGACGACCAGCGATTCCTAATAACTTCAAGAAAGTCATATATAAATTCATCTGGGCAATCTAGTTCGTCTTGCAATTCAGTTAACTCTTCAACGAAGAAATCAAAAGTTCTATTTATAGAACCTAACTGTTGTTGCTGAGAAGGATTCCACTTATTCATAACGGATTAAAAATAAAGTCATAAGCTATGTAATTTTTTAAACTATTACTGAAGAAGCTATTTAGTAAAGACCTGATATCAAAAGAAGCAGAAGTACATTTTCAAGAGCTAAAAGCTTAGCGGCAGTGCTTCAATTTATTGCTGTCATAGATTCGAGTCCGTTATGCACTAAATAAAAGATCCTAAAAGTTTTCATCTAAAAACCATCGATTTCCATAGATCTACAAGAAAAAAGAGGCAACTAGTATAAGCAGAGAAACAAACTGATCTTCAAGCAATAAGAACTAGACTACAGAAAAAAGCATTAAAGTGAAGACCTAATTATATATCCAGTTGAACTTGAATAATGTAAAATTATTTAGATGGTTATTAGCAATACTCACGAGTATTTTCGACATTAGAGTTATTTCACATAGCAAGCATATTGTTGAACAGTCCTCTGCATTGAAGGAATAATGATATTGTCAACTTGATTTTCGTTCGATTATCACTTCGCATCGGATTTCTCAGTCATAATGTGAATTTAGTCGGTAAAAACGAGAGTCGTTTTTCAAATCAAGTCAATTTATTTAAGAGAAAAACCACTTGCTCTTCTATTGGGTCAAACGACACCTAATTTCATGCCGCCTTTTACTTTTTCAAGTATTTTGTCATCTAGATCATTATCTGTTTGAATAACAAGCCACTCTAGTGCATTAATAATAAAAACCTTCATCTGCTTTTTAAAAAATCTCTTCAACATCAAAAAGAGTACTGGCTTAAGTAATAAGAAAAGAAAGCTGACCATTTCATAAATATTTAGTTAATAAGGTTTTACCTCAAATCCTGAAATCTTGTAATAAAACCCCAATAAAGTTAGCATTTTACTGCAAAATTAAACAATCTAGATAATTAGATTTGAAAAGTTCAAGATAATTTATTTATTCTCACTTCATAGCACCTAATTCTATTTTGGATGTTTGTAATACTTACTTCTGCATACATTTATCAGATTCCAACAGACTAAATAAACTGAAAATAAATCAGTCTTTAAAAACCCCTTAGAAAACTATTAGATGAATTGTTTAGGGCGAGAAGCAAAAAAAACAAGTTAAAATTAACTTAATATTTTCAATTACAAAATTGCTTGGTAACGTCAAAGAAGATTAAAAATCAAAATTACTTTATCAGATGTCAAACTAAATGAGTAACATCAGAAGATTAACTAAGATTGGTCTACCAACACTTTTAGGCATAAGTCTTGCATGGGTTGGTAATAGAATCATAAGAAACGAAAAGAAGCTTAAAAAACGTGAGCTAGAGCTTAAAATGCAACTTAAAACAAAATCGATTAAACCTTTTAATTAAAAAGGAAGAACAATAATGAATAATATCGGGCTTATTTTATTTGATATCGACGGAGTTATTCGAGACGTTACCTATAGCTATCGAATGGCCATTCAGGAAACTGTAGGTTTTTATTGTGGTTGGAAGCCGTCTATTCAAGACATTGATAATATAAAAAGTGAAGGGTGTTGGAATAATGATTGGGATTTAAGCCTTGAAATAATTAATAGATATGTACAAATCAATAATCTTTGTTTAACAACTCCGAATAGAGAAAAATTAATCGAGTGCTTTGAAAGTTTTTATTTTGGTGGTGATCCCAAGCAGGATCCCAGTGAATGGTCAGGCTTTATTAAAAATGAAACATTATTAGTCGAAAAGAATCTTTTTGATGATCTAACGCAACAAAGAATTGGTTGGGGTTTTGTAAGTGGAGCTGAATTACCGTCAGCAAAATTCGTCCTAGAGCAGAGACTTGGATTAGTTTCTGCTCCATTGATTGCGATGGGTGATGCACCTGATAAACCTGATCCAACAGGTTTTATTTCATTATCTTCAAAACTTTCAGAAATCCCCTTAGGCATTTCCAATCTTCCAATTGCATATATTGGAGATACTGTTGCAGACGTAAAAACAGTTGTAAATGCGCGACTTAAAATACCTCATCAGCAATTCATAAGTCTTGCTATTGCCCCGCCACATTTACACGTGGATTCAAAAAAAGAGAAACGTCAAAGTTATGAAAAAAAGTTGAAAGAAGCAGGTGCTGATCTGATAATAAAATCTATGAACAATTTCAAAGGTGAGATTATTAATTTGTTAACAAGTCAATAAATCATTTATAAATCTAAATCCTTTAGTACTAAAAAGTAATTAATACAAAACGTCTACAAAAATCATTAATTTATTTATCTATAAAATCTGTGCATTAAAAGTTCTAAAGAAATCAAGCTTAAACTGCTTCAGCATTTATCACATCATCTTGAGAAAATTTTAAATCCTCGTCATTTATTTTTTTATTTTGGAAAATATAGTAAACCGCTCCGCCCGCAACAGTTGTGGAAATAACTAATCCAGAAATAAGAGTTAGTGCAACAAGTCCACCAATTAGACCACCCTTCAAACGAAGAAGATTTGATTTGATTAAAAGAAGTAAAAGTAATGTTGAAGTTGCTTTTAAGGAAGTGATTCTCAAAGCTGTTAAAGGCCAAAAAGGATTAAAGAAAAACATTTTAAAATTTCTTTCTTTAAATGTAGTGGCTTTTTGGACTTTTTGAGGGAGAAAAATCTATTAAATGGTGAAATTCCTTGTAGTTACTTTATGTGAAACAAAGTCTTGTACCAATTCTTCACTAATACATTCAGTTGAATAGTAGATCACAGTATTTGCAGCTAAACCTGAACTAATGGCAACCACTCCAATAACAAATATCCATTTGGCTCTTTCACTTGAAATAAGTCTGTTAATCATTTACAAAGAACTCATTTATTTTAATTCTGTCAAATTGTCTGAGAATTGGGTCAACAAATATTTATCGAGAAATTTAATCAGCATTTTGAGAAGTGATTTTCCAATATAAAAACCCCAATAAAGAGAAAGCTAATATATTGAGCCAAAGTTCTTTTTAATATTACAAATCAGATTTGATTTTTTCTCATTACTTCCACCGAATACGATCTGGGTTATCTTTTTCAATTTTCTTGAGTAGAAATATCACACCAACAAGACTCAATGGTCCCATAACAAGGGCCACCTGGATAAAAGTTTTTATTAGAGGATCTAAAACGGCAAATAAATTCATCATATCAACTACTCTCAACGCCATTACAATCAATAATCATGATAGTGAGTCTAAAGCAATCATGTATATTATATATCTTCTGTCAGGTCAACTTATTGCTTTTATCTTTGTAATAGCTTGTATATGCATATTCTTTTTGTTTTTAGGAATGTGCGGTCATCGTCCAAATATTCGAGTAGTCCGTCCTATGGTGTTCTCTGTTAAACAACAAAACCGATATCAATCTAGGGTAAGTATCTTAAAAAAACATTAGCTATTTTATTAGGATAATTTAAATAAAGTTGCTAATTTCGTAATAGCACAAAAATTAATTTAATTGGCCTTTGGATCATTATTGTTCCTAGTACATCTACAAGTATTCTCATTCCAATCCTTCTTGGAATTAAGTCTAGAAGTAGATTCAAGCAAATAAGGTTTCCGATGCCAACCAGTTTTGCCTTTATCTCATTAGTTCTTGCCTCAATGTTTGAGATGTTTGATAATACGACTACAGATTTCATTTATGTAAATCACTCGTCAATATTTAATTGGCTATTTTATTCATTTATTTCCATTGGATACTCCTTTTTCACTATTTCAGTTGGTAAAAGTAAGTTGATAATAGCTAGCAATATTTTAGTAATAATTGCCTCATTTTTTTTATTGGTCTCTGGGCAAGTCAACAACTATTTTATTTCATGTATTAATAAGTATTATACTCATATCACAATGGTGGAGATGATTTAAAAATTGGATCTTATTGATTTATCCAATCACTGGAGTAATCTTAACTATATTTTCAGGAATTCAACATTCAAGATCAGGCAAACAAATATGGCATTTATTTATAGGCCCATCAGGAACGATAAGTGTTTTAGTTATTTCGTAGTTTTAGAGAGATCAAGAAATAAAATTCATTTCTGCTTAATACGATCATAGATCAACTTTAATATTCTTATAATTTATTGAATTACATTTAAAGCTATCTTCTTAGATGAGATGATTCATCCTATATCATTGATTAATGCTTATAAGCTAATGAGACTGCGTTCTCATAAACAACATAAAATTTCATATCTCTACAACGGTGTAATACGAATTTAATTCTGAAGATCCAAGAGAGTAGGCCTATTAAATGATCAAGAAAAAATATAAAAAGACAGCGAAAACAGAAACATTGATATTAAAGAACTAATTAGACTCACATTTCAGAAGATGACTAAAGATAATGGTAACCCATTTTATTTCGCTAACTTAAAGATCTGCGGGTGTAGTTCAGTGGTAGAACGTCAGCTTCCCAAGCTGAATGTCGCCAGTTCGAGTCTGGTCATCCGCTTTAATGAAAATCAACTAATTCTAATGTGTGGTGTAACTCACAACAAACTGTTCAATCCACAGAAAACAATTGTTATCGACATAATTTGATTTTAGAGATTTCCATGGATAATCCCTCTAAGGAACAAATTCTTGCTGCATCCAGTGGCTGGGTAGCTACAACATTAAATTTTCTTCCTGGCTTAGGTGCTGGATACCTTTACCAACGTCGATGGATTCCTTACTTTGTAACTGGAGGAGTAGCTACAGCTTGGTTCTTTATAGGTGCCATTTTAAATGGTGATACTGAGCCAACAAAACCCGAACAATTAATAGGAATAGGAGGGTTGTTATTAATTTCAATCACCACAATGATTGAGGCTAAAATTGCTCATCAGAAATCAATCTTAGTCGTAGAAGAACAGCTTCAAGCAATGACATCAAAGAAAAAAGGAGGCCTTTTTAGATAATCAACCATTCCAGAAAATTCATAGTGATTATATTTAATAACTTAGTTAGATCAGAAGAGATTGAAGATATGATTAATCAGATAGATTTTAAATAAAATATGCAATACTTTCTTGATTTTCAATCATTTTTTCCAATAAGTAGATTTTGAAACAACATCCTTAAGCTTTAAACTTTTTATTCCATTTAAGATGCTAGGAGTAGTGCCTTAATTATAGAGCAAGCTGAAGAGGATAAATAAATAACAATATTTTCCAATCCTGAAATAAGACATTTAATTGAAGCGGTTGGGGAATATTTATGATTCAAACTAGATCACTTGTTACTTAAAAAAACAATTTAAAAGATGAAACACTTCCTTTTCTAATTATATTTTCAACATTCTTGAGTTGGTTTAACAAGAAAACCTCTCGAGTAATTTCCTATAAATAAAATCTGATATCTGAAACATATTGACAAAGAGTTCATTACCTAGATTTATATGCCTACAAAATTGAAACTTTAAAGGAATTTTAGACCAAAAATTGCGAACCAGAAAAATAATCGGATTTATTGGTTTATTTTGAGTTCTATAAAAATATAGCTGATGCAAATTAATTTCTAAAAAGTGTTAATACGCCATCTACTTTTCTATCTGGCAATATTCTAATTGATGCAACTAAATAAAAAATATTTCATTCTCAATATTTTATTAAATGGACTAGTTAAAAAAAGAATGTGTACCCATAAAAATTCTGGATCTATGCTAGAAAGATAAATGAAAGAATCATCAAATTTTAAAATTCAACCAACTACTAATAAGTCTAAATGAGAAGTACTAACACTATTCCGTCTACTAGAACCTTTACTGAGTTTGCGAAACAGGTTGACTACTCTCTCATGGATACACTCGAAGCTGACCCTCAGGCAACAGAGGATGGAGACGATCACTTAACAAGAGAAGTTTTCTCTGGTCACTATGTACCTGTCACTCCAACAGCAATTCCAAAACCGAAATATATCGCGCACAGTAAAACATTATTTAACGAGTTAGGTCTGAGTCAGGAACTAGCTTTAGATGAACTTTTTCGTCGTCTATTTTCAGGTGACATAAGCGTTGCACAAAAGCCGATGCGACCATTTGGTTGGGCAACAGGTTATGCATTATCGATCTATGGAACTGAATATACTCAGCAATGTCCTTTTGGCACAGGTAACGGCTATGGAGACGGAAGAGCAATTTCTGTATTTGAAGGCCTTTTCAATGGAAAAAGATGGGAGATGCAACTTAAAGGAGGAGGCCCAACACCATACTGCAGGGGGGCTGATGGACGAGCAGTACTACGTTCTAGTGTTCGTGAGTTTTTGGCGCAGGAATATATGCATTCCCTCGGGGTCCCGACATCCCGTTCTCTAACACTATATGTCTCAAGCACAGAAACAGTCCGTAGACCCTGGTATACAAAAAACTCAAATTCAATTGATCCAGACATCTTGATGGAAACCCCTGCAGCAATCTCAACACGAGTCGCTCCATCATTTTTACGGGTAGGTCAAATAGAACTTTTTGCACGTCGAGTACGCAACAACGAACATCAAGGTTCAATTAAAGAACTTGAGATGATTGTGAAGCACTTAATAGTAAGAAATTACAATAAAGAAATTGATCCAACTCTTAGCTTTAGTAATCAAGTCGTTGAGCTAGCAAATTTATTCCTAGAAAGACTCACATCACTAGTAGCCAATTGGATTCGAGTTGGCTACTGCCAAGGTAACTTCAACAGTGATAACTGTGCTGCAGGTGGTTTTACCCTCGATTACGGTCCATTTGGATTTTGTGAACTCTTCGACCCTAGATTTCAACCTTGGACAGGAGGTGGTGAGCATTTTTCATTCTTTAACCAACAAGTTGCTGCCGAAGCAAATTATCAAATGTTCTGGGGGGCTCTTCGAACTCTGCTTACCGGTAACGCAGAGGGATTGGACAGGCTAGATACTATCCGTGATGGATTTGCTGCAGTCATGAATCAGAAAATGGAACACATGTGGACAAAGAAACTAGGTCTAGACACCTATAACGCACCTCTAATAAATGAAATGCTAGAGCTAATGGTTCACACAAAGGTGGATTACACGATCTTTTTCCGATTACTTTCAAATATTCCAAACAAACTTACTGACTTAAAAGATAGTTTCTATATACCAAATTCAGAAGAGATTGAATCGAGGTGGATCAATTGGCTAAAACGATGGAGGCAGCACATAATCAATAGAGGTGATCAAAGTGAAATATCGGCAGAGATGAAACGCATTAATCCTAAATACACTTGGCGAGAATGGCTTATCACACCAGCTTACGAAAAGGCAGAGAAAGGCGACTATAGCCTCATAAAAGAACTACAAGCTGTTTTAGATAACCCTTACGACGAGCAATCATTAGAAGTACAGAAAAAATTTGACAGAATAAAGCCCAAGAAATTCTTTGGTGCTGGGGGGGTTTCTCATTACAGCTGTTCATCATGAATCAAGCCTGGTATATAAATCGATATAGTCATGGCTAGCGAATTTTAAACAATGCTTAATTATCATCATTAGAAAAACAAAAATAAAAAGATTCTTTGGATGACTTTCTTCTAAAGGTAACCGAACAAATCATTCTCTCGTTAAAGAAATAATTAATACATGATGTTATTGACGTAATCAAACCATGTCTGAAGACACAAAATCTAAAATCAGAATTTTTCTGCCATTTAGTTGGTTTATTCCCGCATTGATTTCTTTTGGAATGATCAATTTCCATCAACTCTCCGCTGGCATTCCACCTATATCCATTTAGAACCCATGTCATCACACATCACTGAATTATACGAATCAATCGTTGAAGCATCAAACCAAGGTGAGTTATGGGGAATTGATAAATTTGCCAACGATACAAATCAACTAGAAATCATCTTTGAACCCTCTAATTATAAATTGTGGAAAATATTAATAAAATAAATACATTAAATAACGAAGCTAGAGAGTTACTTTCTGATTTGACATCTACATTCGACCTTTAAACTAAAACTTTAATTGAAAATAATGAAAATTGAGTTAACCGTCTAAGAACTTGATACTAATTTTGATTTAACTGAACTAACTATGGTAGGAACAAAGAAAAGCAAAACTTGGATTTCTCCCAAAGAAGTCAGATACTTTAAAGACTTCAAAAAAAAAAAAAAGGAAGTAATTAAAGTAGCCAAAAGAAGGGTTATCTCTTGGTCTCAATAGCCACTAACTAATTTAAAAACTCGTTACCCATCATTCGCTTTAATTACGACTTTTTCATTCTACTAATTTTACGTTGACTAACCTTGCTAATTAAATTGATTAATTATTAGACGAAGTGAAAAGTTTCTTAAGAAACATTGTTATTCAAAAGTGAGAATGAGGATTTTCACTTGGGGCTTGAGGACGCATAGAACATATCCCAAATTGCATGCACTCCATCACATCATCATTATATTTAGGCTTGTAATTAGAAAACAAATCAGACATTTCATTTTCTTGTATGGGAACTCCAGAAAAATTTTCAAATAATTGCTTTGAGTATGGCATGGTTAGAAATCTAAACAACCTTTTATTTTATACTCATATTGGTTTATAAAATCTATAGGGAAGAACACCCGAGTATTTATACAGTCAAGTAAAAATAATTTAATAGATAGAGATCACTTCTAGAAGAATTAAATAGTGGTTTGTTTAAAAGAGAATGCTCTTATTAATTCGAAGTAACATTTTTTCAACAATTTACGCTATCTTTTCTTTTAATCAAAGTTAAAATTACAAATCACGACGACAAAAAAATTATTTTAACTAATTCCATCTATGCATTCAAATGCATAAAAACAATTATTTTGATTTATCTCTTTGAGTAAAACCATCAGGAGATTGAAGATATGAAGTTTGACCTAAATATGGATCTTCTCCAAGTAGATCATTCATTTGCTTTTGTGACATTTCCTTAGGAGCTTCAACTCTTTCACCAGGCTCTATTTTTCGAATTGATGAATCAATTTCATCTGCATAAAGTGCAGTTGGTGAAACTAGAAAAAGGAGACAAGAAAATGAAGCCACGATTCGGATAAATAATGAATCTTTCATTTTATAGACATTCCTTTTCGAAATATCTGAGCTTTCTGCTTGCATAATGTTCGCTTCTTGACTCATTCCTTTATGCGTCTTAGAAAAAGAACATCCACCTTCGCCCGAAGCTAGCGCGGGAAAAGCTGTAATAGAGAGGAGACATATCGTGAACAAAAAAGTATGCATAAAAAAAATCTAGAATTAAGCGATATTAACCCTTTTTTCAACTTTCGTTTGATTCAAATCATTCCGACAAGTTCAATAAATTTTTGAGCTTATTTTGATTTCAATAATATTCTAAAACTACTTGTTAATTCATATCGATTCCAATACCCAGATCATTTTCCATTTTTTTCATCGAGAACTCCTTCTGCTCATTCATTAATGGCTCTTCAATTATTTCTAGTGATTTTTTTTCATTTAAATCAGGCGAGGATGGTTCTATAACAATGCCTAGAGGATTGTCTTCATTATCTTCATCAATTGATAATTCGTCGAATTGAGAATTATCTTCTAGATCTGTAAGTAATTCTGTTTCAGATAAAAGATCAATACTTTCATTGGTGGCACTTTCACTTATATCTTTTTTGATTAGTATTTTAGAAAGATCAATAACATCAAAAACTACAGACTTCTGGCTATCATACATATCCTTAATAACATTAATTATCTCACTCGATTTAGAAGATTGAGAAATAAATGCATAACTGGTCCAGCCAGCCAAAACAATCGAAATTAAGACAATAGAAATAAAAGCAGCATACATTGCTTTTATTATTGTTTTGATCATTTCTATACTTCGTATATTTGTAAATCTAGGCAAATCAATTGACACTTAAAACAGTCTCTTCACACCCTGTAAGGCCGCAAAAATACTTGGGGGGCTTACTCTATAGATTTTCCACCAAATTCTAGTAAACATGTAATAACGGTATAGAAGTTTAAATCATGGACTTTATCCATTCACACCTTTAATCCGAAACATCGAAGAATTACTCCTCAGAAACATTTCTAAAAACGAAAGTAGAAGTGATAAGGAACTAGAATGCTTACAGTTTTGTATTTGTAAGGCAAAATTAAATCAACTAAATCAGAAGAAATATTTTTAAGTAAAAATTATTTCTCACTAAGCAAATTCACTTATGTTTTCAATAAGTTTATATAATTCTTGTAATTTGCTGCCAAGCCGAATTATCTATTATGTTTCATCTATGTCTTCAAAATATTTAATGGATAATAAGAACGCAAATTGTTAGCAGTCATCAATTAATTTAAATTATTTTCTAAATTTATTAAGCCTAAAACAAATAAAAAGCCAATCTCAATCTCCATTAGTATTAGACATCACTAACTTTTTAAATTCATAAGTTTATTCAGGAATAATTATTATTTACTATGTAACACTCAGAATTAGAGAATAAATACTTGAGTGTTTATTCTCTAGGGATTGTTCACCTTGCAGGAGTAGATATATAAAAGGAAATTCGATCTCATATGCTTTACGGAAATCGCTTTATTCAATTAAGTTCTGATGCAGCTGAAAATGCTGGTCAACTTGTTCTTAATCAACTTTCTGAAAGATTAAGTTTTTACAAGTATCAATCAAGAATTGATGAAGAAATGGAATGCTTGCAATTTGGGATCTGTTCTTATCAACCTGAACCAATCAATGTCTTATTGGAGAAAAAGTGAAATTTACTGAATTAATTTTAATCTTTTCGTCATTATCATTGACTTTCTTAGGTTTCTCTTTTCTTGCAGCCTAATTAATTTGAAGACATCAAGAGAACTTAATCTACTTAAGGTTGCTTATTCCTATTAATACTGAATTATTGATTATCAGAATCTTCCAGAAGATCTGAATATTCTGTTGGCTGTGCTACCGGCAACTCTGATGCACTATTTGTTGATCTTACTAACAAAGCAGTTAATTCAGCTGTCCTTTTATTATTAATAACATTACTACCATGAGCTGAGACTGACGCCCCTGCGACAAGGACAGCAATCGGTTTCCACCAAGGTATCGACTTTAGATCATTCTTTTGAAATTCAGTCCAAAAAATTCCAATCCCAAGCAAAACACCAAATATAGCTCCAGACCATTGACATATTTCGGCTGGAATTGATTTAGCATTTTCAGCAGCATTAATTTGATCTTCCATTAGATTAAAAAAAGTCGAAAGCAAAGAACGAGATTTCTCAATTAATATAAAAGCACTTTTTAAAAGTAAAGAACATAAGTAATTAATCCAACACTATCAAAAAAATTGTTTTTATGGAGCTTATATTGCAGGTGATCGAAAAATCGAATACATATAATAAAAATCTAAGCATTTAAAGAAAATAAGTTTAAAAATTATTTGTAAACAGACTCCCTATGAATTATGTCTAAGTAATTAGCTCAAGTGAAATACTTTCTCACTGAGTACAAAAATCAAAAGCCCTATAGAAATCATTGCTAATATTACTCCACCAAAAATAAGAAGACTATTTTTTTCTGGATCTAGTTTTTGAAGATCTTGTTGAACTTTTTTAAGATTCGTTTTTTTTACTCCTTTGTTCTTACTCATTTTTAGTGTTCATTAGTTGATGAAATGAGCTTATACAAAAACATAATCGATTACTAGCTCACCTAAACTTCACTTCTGAAGAATTCAAGAAGATAAGGCCAAGTTCTATAAAAGAAAAAATCACCAACCATAAAGAACATATTTTTTGCATATCTCAGAGGGGATCCAAAAACCTTCCGCGGCATTCAAAATACTATTAATTTTTTGTTTATTGCTTTTAGAGGAACCGTCTAGTTTATTTCCTTGAGTAGACAAGAAATAATAATAGTTCAAACCAAAGTTTGGGAAAAAGACCTTATTTAAACCTTGCTTTCTTTCCGTTTTTGGAGTACCCGTGCCGGATTGATCTCCAATAATTGTAAGCACGGATCCAGAAACCATATTCCGCTCTTTATAAGCGAGTGAATTTGGAATAGGATCCACCGAAAAGTATTGGCCTACATATCCATTACGAATACCGGTTGAGAATCGAAAAACAGGAGAATCTTTATATTTAATGTATCCCTGAGTTTTTGCAACTTCTTTAGTACTTACTTCGATTTTCAAATCTGGCTCATATTGACTAATAAATAAGCAGGTTTCATCTGCCTTAACAGGTGAGAAAAAGGAGAAGATAAGAGATGCTAATAGGTATCTTCGCAATTAGATCTAACCTTAATTACTTAACAGTTCAGCAACCATTTTATACTCTTTAAGGATTTTTGTATTAATTTCTATTGACCATGACAAATACACTTACCTCCTTTCCAGGCTGAACATTTCTTCTTTTTGCACTTTTTCTTTTTCTTCTTATCTCCCATAAAAATTAAAGTCTATTTTTTAATTTTACTAGAGGCAAATCTTCTGGTTGGATTACCAACTATCCAAATTTGCATCTATAAATTTATTGCAACTTTATCAGTCACAAGAAAAACCTATAACAAATACTTTGAATTCAATTTTTATTGGTTGTAGTACCTAATTAAATCAACTATCAAAAAAATCACAAATCCAAGTGCAAGGAAAATTGGCAAAATTTGATTTCTCCGAAGTTTTTGGATGATATTAGGATTATCAACCTTCTTTTCTTTCTTTATTGCCCTAGGAGGCAAACCTTGTTCTTTTCTTCTTTTGGCTTCTCCCATGTTTTTATAGAAATGCAACCATTTCAATCATGCCTTTTTTATTTCAACTTTTCTTCATTCGTAAAGATCAAAAAAATTCTATTTGAAGTCTCCAGAAAAATAAAAGGCATTGCCGCAATCAAAATCAATTAGTTAAATAAAGGTTGTAAGGATAGGGAAAAGAAATCAATCATAACATTATCTACCTTTTTTGTATAAAAGCTATAACTTGCTTTACGGGCAAGAATGTTTACAATGTTACATTCAATACAAAATATTTTAGCTCTTCGATACATCATTTAGATATTGATAAAAAATTCATGACTAAAAAATTGACTTATCGATACGCATTCACATTATTAAAGATGAAGAATGCTGAAGGAAGAAATGAATATATGGATTTAGCAAAAGAAGCAAATCTTTTATGGCATCAAATAGTTAGCAAAAAATCTAAAGATACACCTCGAATAAACTGCAGGGCATAGTTAATTTATTCTTAACCAAAATCAAGCAAAAGCAGGAGTTTTCTCAAAAACTGTTTTCTTTCCAAGCCCAATCAACTGGTTAAATTTATTTTTCAGAAAGGAACCAAGACCAAGATCAATCAGGATATGTAAAAAAAGAGAAACACAAAAAAACGCGTAGAAAATGATGTGACAAATAAATGTATTAACGAAATCACCATTTTCTGCAGTTGCCTTGCTTTCATTCAAAATAGATGGGGTGAAATCAGTAATTGAATTAACACTTGCTGACTCAACCAAACCAAATGAAACAAAATCCTGATCTTTTTCTATTGGAGCAACAGTAGCTGTCATGGTGGAAGCTGTAATTTGTACTAGCCTACTTTCTCATTGATAAGTTTTGATTATATCTTTATTTTTTCGTTTCATATCTTGTTCAAATAAGCAATTGTTTCAAGATCTTTTTGAATCATGATTAGATCTTTTTTAACATCAAACCTTTTCTTTATATTGGAGATCTTTTTTCTCAAGAGACCTAAGATGAACATAAAAGTTATATTAAATTGTTTTTATTAAAGCAATATCTCAATTACATTCAATCCGTAAGAATTACCAAAAAAAAAGGGGCTCCTGCCCCAGCGAAATCGATTTAAAATGAAGATCCTACTTTGTAAAAATCGAGCTCTTTACACCAGCCTGTTCCCATTTCTTAATTGTTGGTCTTAAAAATGACATTGGAAGGGCTGTCAAAACTGCGAATGAAACGACAAGTATTAAGTCAGTAGTGAAATGATTTATCCCGAAGTCAGTTCCAGCAAGCCAGAGCCAAGGGAATGCAGACGCAAAAATAGTAGTTAGCATTAATTCTCATCAAGGCAGGAAAAGTATACAAGACGAGTGTATTTAATGTTTCATTGCTTGGTAAAAATTATTAGTTCTTTTTCTTTTATTAATAGCACTAATTAAAGCAACCTAAAAAAATAGATTGTTCAAGTGCTTTTTTAACCAATATTCCTACAGAATACTTTTCATCTGAATTATGCACAACTTTTTAATAGGTATAACATTAAGATTCATTTAGATGGCTAAACACAACGAAATGATAACTAAAAGTTTTTAAAATATTGCAAATCAAAGCTTAATCTTTTTATTGTAAACAATACATAAAAGATCATTTAATTTCTAAAATAGTTTTTATGTATATGAGCTATAATATGGATACAATATGGGTGAAGATATCGATTCGCGAACTAGATATAAGAATTTCACTATTCAATAAACTAAATTTTACAAACAATATCTACACTTTGTTAGCTTTGTCCCACTACCTCGCAAATGAATTATCTAGAATTTGTACTAAAGTTTCTAGGCTTGAGACGTTATAGAATGAATAGTGCTTATTTTCATTAATTTTATTTAATTCATAATCGATAAAGACACCATGATCAATTCTTTGACGAACTTTTAATAGTTTCTGTGTACTAATAATAAAAAAGTAGTCAAAGATGCATACAACAAATAATTTTTCTATTTCTATTGCTTAGTTTTTTTTATCAATAATATTGTTTCCTCTAAATCTAAGCAAGGTTGAATAGTTATATCCATTAATTTTCTCCAAGGGTGCCAAAGCTTCCAAATCGTTTCTAAAGAGTCTGCACTAACTACACAGTGACCAATACCATTTTGGATCATGAAAACCCATGAATGAACCTCATAAGTTTCAGGCCTATTCTCTACTCCTCCTGACTCGTACCATTTAACCAACATATCTCCACCTAGCTCTTGATCTTCTCCATCATTATATTCGTAAGAAATAAGATATCGATGCATAACGCAAGAGAAACTGAATAACATATTTACTTTGCTAAGAGTTATAAAATTTTCAATTAAATATTTGCTTTCTATAACTTTTGATAATTATTATTAGATTTAAGCAAAAACACATAAAACAACTCTATATGATATTTAATAAGAACAAGTATTAACGATAGTTATTTTTATTAGCTTATTATCAAAAGGTTCTATCCAGTCTTTTACTTGCCTTATCTCTCCATCCACTGGGAGTTTACTAAATAATCTATTCTCACAATCAATAGCCAATAAATATGGATTAGAATTTATAATTTTTTCATCTTCCTGATTAAGCTCATTGTATTTAGTCATCACGGTAAGTAAACCATTGTTATTGTATTTTAATGACTTTAGATCTATAAATTGAGTTTCGTTATTGGTCTTAGCCACTGCAATCCAATTAATCTCCTCAGCAGATAGCCTATTAAAACAAGAAAAGAACATTAAAAAAGTAATAAAACAAAACCTCATAACATGTTTGATATATTTTTTTAGAGTCTTCATTATTAAATAGATAATTAATTATTTATGCTTACTTAAGCGGGGCAATAAAAAGACGTCATCTAAAACTTATATTAAATATACATAAATTATTTTTTCTTAAACAGTTGACACTAAGAATTTTTTATTTTATTACAAATTATTTTATACAAATTTATCTAAACTAAAAAGATCCTAATGCTCCTGGCATATGTATTAGTGTAAAAAGAATAAATTCAGATTATTACAATAGTATAATTTTTCACCTACTTATCAAAATGTTCCTCCATTTCTCTACCTAAACAAAAAAGTACTTCATTAACTCGTTTTAATTTTTTCTCCAATTCACTTCTCTTAAATTGCAAATCAACAAATCTTCTTTGCATCTCTGATTGAGTCCTCTTTCGAGAATAATCATCTTCATTATATAGAGTAGTTGGAAACTTCTTTCTCATAGTTATCACCTAAGTAAGATGAGCAAGAAAAGGATTAATAATGAACCTATCGTTAATGGTTGCGTAAGTTAGCTGCAGATGTATACCTGGTTTACTAGGACTAGGCGGAAGATGTAAATCCGTCTTAATGCTGGAGTATTTTGACCTCCATTTTTACCCCCCTGGTGCGAGTCATTTGATGATATTATCGAGAAAAGCCAGAGCAAACAATTAACGTATAAACGAAGCTTATTTTCAATATAGAAAGAATAAAATATCCATTAAGATAGCTTGATAATTAATTAATTGATTGTATTTTTTGTTTTTTTTCTTTTTGGTTTTTGAAGCTTATAACCAAACTCAATAAGTTGATGATATGTCATTCTGGCTTGTAAAGCACTTAAAGATAGACGTTTCTCATCATCTTTCTGAAGATAGAAATTCCCTCGATTACTATCGTCTTTCTCAAAAGTGACATACTCTTTCCCCTTCTTTAAAATCCAAGGCTCTTTTTGAAAGTTATTGTCTCCAACTTTGTGATCCCATGGGACAATTCCTGACTTTTTATTTAATGGCATTCTTCTAACACATACCATATTTCTAATTCTACATCTTATTTTAAGATAATCCAATAAATACTAATTATGTCAGTTCTTTCGTGATAATAACGAGGTCAAACTACTAGGGCTCTATATGCAAAAAGGTTTTATTCAATTCTTACTTAAATTATTTTCTTTCATGGAAACAATTAATTGAGATGCAATTGGGTTCACTCTGTTCTCATATTTTCTTGATCTATAGATTTCAAATTTACAAATATCGTCTCTACTTAAAAAGCAATCATCAATAAAATCATCCAGAACTCTTGATAGCATTGTAAAAGAAAGATAATTAATCAATTAATGCGTAATTATCAAGTATGAACAAGTCCGTCTTAACACCTAAAAATTCTATATTTAGATCTTATTAAAATCAGCTTATCACTTTAGTAAAACAAAACGTAAAAGTATCTAGGTATATCTTTCTTATTCATTAAAATAAGAGTTATTATAAAAAATATTAGGTTTAATACCCAACACTTGGATAGTGAACTATAAATTGAAAATAGGATATTAGTTATGAATTACATTCAAAATCTTTCCCCAATTAATCAACTTGTATTTTTAGTAGCTTTTATTGGAATTATATTTGGTTTTTTAGTAGTTTATCTCGACAACAGTAACGACTATGAGTTAAAGCGAGATTGGCGAAATAAAGACAATAAATGATGTAGCGACCTTGGCTACTGAATAGGTAACGACTAACAATAAATTTTTCCCTGAAAAGTAAATGTTGAAATAATCTTATGAATATAGAATCTTGTACATATCAACAAGAAATTAACTGCAAAAACAACTTATTCGCCCAAATCTTTATCATCTTCATTTTCAGGACTCATACACTTTCGGCATTACTTCACAATTATCAAAAATTTAATATAAAAATATTAACAACTCTACATACAAAATCTCAATAAGTTATGCTAAGAGAATATTCAAAATCTTATAATCTCAGATAAATTCTTTTTGCCCAAAAAATAATTAAAATGCAATTAACAACATTAGCATTGGCTTTTTCAGAGTGGGGGATAGGAAGATTCCCTTTAGATTTGATTGTTTTCCTATCTATAGTTCTAATTTTTGCATTACCTGCAGGTATCAATAGAAAAAAGATTTTTGTAGAAGGTGATGCATTCACCTCAAGGTTGAAAAATCAGTAATGTAATATTTGGTCCAAATATTATTCAATTAAAAACTTGATAGAAACTATCCAATAACCATAAAAGACTAATAAAAAAACATGTATAGAGGTTTTAATAGAAGATTTCATCTATTGAAATAGTAATTCCAAACTTTCGTCTGGGCACATTTTTTGAATTATCATTCTTATTATAGAAATATCATTTTTACTATATTGAGTTTTAAACATATTTATCATATTTTTTCGTATTTCATTTATTGATAGATTCTCTTGTTTGAGAGCACATACATATGCAGAAGTTTTGATATGTATTTCTTCTTTTTTCAGACGTTTAACCTTGATTTCATCTAGTAAAATATTCTTTTGTGCATACAAATTATTTTTAAATGTAAAAATAAAATTTGATATTAATAAAAGAAGAAACAAACTAATAAGTTTTTTGGACTTCATTTATGTATATCCTAAATATATACTATGAATAATTAAATTGAGAATTTCTAAATGTATAATACTTTACTCAACGGTTTCAAAAGTTACACTAAATGGGCCAGAATCAAACCCAATTGATCCCTCCCCACCTTCTTCAGCAGGAGGATCATAATAAAGAGTTGTTCCATTATCTGTAACCGTAAAAGTTGCTGTTAATCCAGTAGTTGCATCAGTTATAACGACTGAACTATCTAATGACATAACACCAAATAATTTAGAGACACCTGAACACTCCTCCACTCCATCATCATCTGCTATTAAATTTCCACTACTATCTAACAAATAAGCGCTGATACTACCTCCACTTACATCAGCACTTCCAGTCGCAGCGCAAATATCCTCTCCGTCAGGTCCATAAAAGGTAGTCATCGGTGCTGGTGTGGTTGCATGGTCTGCTGAAGAAGTACTTGTCTCTAAGTGAGTAGCTGTAGAATAATAAGTAGTTCCATCAGCAAGTGGTCCATATGATCCTTTTACGTCAAAAGTAGGGGCTATCTCTATGACAGCATAAGGATAGGTTCCTACATCAGGTGTTGCAGTATAAGCCTCTGATAATGATGTGGCTCCTCCAGCAGCAAATGACTTGCTTTCGCCAGATGTATTTTCATAAGTCCAAGTACATGAAGTGGTAACTGGTGCTGAGCCTGCAACAAGAGTATCTCCTGGGTGCTCTGAGCAAAATCCCATTTTATAAACAGTTACACCATATTCTTCTGGAGTACCATTACAACTACCACCAGTGGTGTCAAAGAAATCATTAGCATCTGCCAATCCTGAAGGATCAGGACATGCTTGTGCTTTTACTTTGTCTGTACCGATTGCTAAAGAAGAAAATAAAGAAATAGATGTAGCAAATAGAGTTGATGAAATAATTTTTGAAAAATTCATTGTTTTGAAAAATTTGTTTTTGATAATTTAGTTTTCATTGATTTAATCTAACTACCTCCAACTCTATTAGTAAATCCACTACTGGACTCATACCTCTCTAGTAAAACATCATACCTACGTCTCACTGGCTGAGTCATCTGAGTAACTAAGTTTTTCTTGACGTTCTTCTTTTTGAATTTCACTGGTTGACCAGTTACCTTAACTTGCAATCCAACTTGATAGTCATCTGTTCCATGCAATTTAGAATTTTTTTGTGTCCCATGGCCAGAGATTTCAGTAGACACATAAGCCTCCAAATTTACGTGGGGGGTTGCTTGCCAATTAGCGCTATAAGCGACACCACTTTGGTCATCAGTTTCTTTGTAATCCCAATTAAAAGTTTTAACAAATAATCCGAGTTGAGGATACTTCGGTAAGCGGTAACCAACCTCAGCATCCCATCCTGGAACAATTCTTTCTGTGTAAGAAGTTCCTCCGATAGTAACATCCTTTTTATCTGTCATCGACATGTAATAGTTATTTCTTAGTTCAAAATTCTTCCAGAAATATTCTCCTCCTAAACCAAGTCGACTATGAGATGAGCTGTAGTCTGTCATTCTGTAATCCCAGAAGACATTGCCTCCAACCATCGATAAATCATCAGGGCGATGTCTAAGACCTAAACCAAGATTAGTTGTTGTTCCATCACTATTAGATATTGTCGTTGTTCCACGTGCTTGACCAAATAAAATCGTTTTAAGGTCACCGTCGGAATCTTGACCCATCTCCTTGAGCTTCATCAAGCTATCAAGCGTAAAGCTTGTATCAGATTCACCTGCTGCGTTAATTGCGATCGAAGTTTGAGCAAAAAATGGAATCTTCTGAATTTGAGAATTTGCAGAACTATTAACTAAGCCATATCCTTTATCAACCATCAATGATTTTCCATCATTGATAATCATGTTGCTATAAGTACTGCCTTCTGAATTGCTATTAAGTAAAGGAACAAATTTAGAAGCGTAAGTTGCAGTACCTTGAATGAAACGATCAAGTCGATTCGTTGGCTGCGTTGCTTGAACTGGTCCTAAACAATGAATTGATTTGGGGTCTTCAAATTCATCACACTTCGTTGGATCATGAGTAATCACAGGCTTTTTGATATCTAATTCTCTTTCTACATTTGTACTTTCGATTGAACTACTTGCAATTCTTCTTTGATAAGTTTGAGAGAAGGAAGAAGTTTCTTCTGCTTGAACTATTGGCAAAAAACCAGAAAGAACAGCAAGAGAAATGAAATAGGATCTTTTCCGATTCACTTTTATAGAATCATTTTTTTTGAATTATTACATTTATTTTCTTAAATGGCCTTTAAATAGATAGCTTTTTTTATTGTCTATCTGAGCTTAAAGTCAAAATCTTTTATTAAAAAATTCTGAAAAGTCTCGTCCGCTGATCTGAGGCATTGCCAACTTAAAAAACCGAGGCAATTCATTTCTCAAATATGAAGCAAATATTAATCATAGAAAAATTAAGAAACATCTATTTCTAATCACATAAGCTATTTTTCAAAGTCCTTAAGTTATTTATGATTTACCAAAAAAAAATCAGAAGAGAATTTAATTTAGTCATTAGAAAAAAATCCAATCAGTAAAGAAGCATTCGATTTCTTATTTTTTTTCAAGGCCTCGCTTTTCAAATTTCTTATAAAATAAATATCCAACAAGGAGAATCAAAATCAATAAAAAATTCTGATTAAAGATCCTTATTATGAGAAAAGCGAAAAATGGTAATAATAAAAATCTTTTCGCTGAAATCTTTTCTTCATATGTCAAATCTTTCCATTCAAGATACCTTCTCCACTGGAAAACCCTTTTCATTTCTCTCCCATTAGACTTTTCACTATTAAAATTTTTATTTATTAGAAATCTTAAACCCTTTAAACGATTCATAACATCCTCATGCCAATTATTGATAGCAATAAATTTTACATCTAAAAGAAACTAAAAGTCTTTCATAGTGGATTCAATTATCGAAATCTCTCTAGTATTTTTTTTATTAAGCCCACGAAGGTCTAATTGAAAGCGTATTACCTCTAATGCAAGCTTATTAAAACGGAAAGTAGCCTGTACATAGCCATGAGAAAAATCAGATTCAAAGTATCCAAATCCTTTCAAGTCTTTTACCAATAAATAACTATCAAAGATTTTGCCATACCATCTAATTAGCATACTGTTATCCATAATGTCGGCGATGGCAATACGAGAAATATTCTTAGCTCTTACCGCGAAGTAATCATTAAGGTCTTGATAGATGGGGAAAAAGAATTTCATTAATCCTTTCTAGCATCAATTATCTATTTAATTCAGCAGCATGAACATTTTTAATTTCTCCACTTTAAACTTTTTTCTGAACAATTGATGTTTATCACGCTTTTAATATTACATAATATAAGTTCATAAAAAACTCAAAGCTTCCAAGCATAGGTTAAAACTGCTGTGTTAAGAACAATAAGCTTTTCGTTTATTAAATAATTTTATAGATTTACAAATGGGTGGTCTGCATCTAAAGCAATGACCTTCTAACTTA
>QCFD01000013.1 GCA_003278445.1 Prochlorococcus sp. AG-363-B05 | reverse complement strand
TTCTCTCATCACGAAAGACAATGCGAACCCCTCCATTTAAATAAGCAAGCTCTCTAAGTCTCGAAGATAATATTCCATATTCAAAAGCTATCCCATCAGTAAAAATCTGATTATCTGGCTTAAAGCAAACAGTAGTTCCTGTTAAGTTTTGATCTGATTTAGAAAGATTCTCAGATTTTAAATTTCCAATCGATGCTCCTCTTTCGAATCTTTGAAAATGAACTTTCTTTTGCCGTCGAACAGTAACTTCTACCCACTCACTTAAAGCGTTAACTACAGAAATACCAACGCCGTGCAAACCGCCAGAGACCTTGTATCCACCACTTCCAAATTTTCCACCCGCATGCAATACAGTTAATACAGTTTCAAGTGCACTTTTACCTGTACGAGGATGAATATCTGTTGGAATTCCACGGCCATTATCCGTTATGGATGCTGAACCATCCTCACAAAGTAAGATTGTGATTTGATCACAATGACCTGCGAGAGCTTCATCTACAGCATTATCAACTACTTCATATACGAGATGATGAAGCCCCTTAGACCCAGTTGAGCCTATATACATTCCAGGGCGCTTTCGAACAGGTTCCAAGCCTTCTAAAACTTGAATCTGCTCAGCACCATAAGCCGCTTGTACTTTTGAATCTTTACTCATTCGGGTTAAAGCAAACAGGCAAGGTTGTCTTTGATAGGAGCATTGGTCAAAACCTTTCCTGAGATTTCAATTTAACATTGGTATTAAAGAAAGTCTTAGGAAAAATTTCAAAACCAAATCAAAAAAATCAATTGTCATGCAATTACTGCTACTAAACCTTCTGAAAGTGAGTTATGCAACCCACTAAACCTCTTGTGATAGCTCTCATGGGTCCAACTGCGGGTGGGAAAACTGAACTAGCTATTAATATTGCAAACAAAATAAAAACGAGTATTCACAACGTTGATTCGCGACAAATATATATCGATATGGACATTGGTACTGCAAAACCGACCCTAGAACAACAAAAAACAATTCCTCATTTTTTGATTGATTTGTGCCTACCCTCTAAACCAATCAATCTTCATGAATTTCAACTCTTAGCAAGGAAGTCAATGGATAAGGAATTAAAAAAACGAAAATTAATCTTAGTTGTTGGAGGAAGTGGATTATATCTTCAATCCTTGATTGGTGGACTTAATCCTCCTGCAGTTCCTCCTCAAAAATTTTTGAGGAATCAGCTTTACAAGATCAAAAAAAATGAACTACACAATTTATTAAAAAGTTGCGATCCAATTGCAGCAATGAAAATCCATCAAGAAGATTCTGTAAGAACAATTCGTGCACTAGAAGTTTTTTATGCCACAGGAGAAAAATTTTCCAAACAAAAAAACTTAACTTCTCTTCCTTGGAGAGTTTTAGAACTTGGTTTAAACCCTCTCAATTTAATCCAAAGAATCGAGCTTAGAACTAAAAAAATGTATCAAAATGGATTAATCGAAGAAACTGAAAATTTGATTATTAAATATGGAAAAGATTTAGAGTTACTTAAAACTATTGGATATGGTGAAGCAAAGTCTATGATTAATGGAAATATTACTTATGCGGAGGCTCTAGAAATAACTATTAAACGAACTTGCCAGTTAGCCAAAAGACAAAAAACTTGGTTTAGAAATAAGCATAATTCTAAATGGCTAAATGAGGAGAACGCATTATCTGAAGCCCTATCTTTTATAGAAGAAGTTATGGGTTGATTTATCAGATATGCTTACAATTAGTCCAAAAGGTAATTTTTCCATAAATTAGTCACTGAATGCCACCACGTCCCCGTTTTGATCGTCGCGCTCCCGAAAGAGAGCTCCCTAATATTAATGAGAGAATTAACTATTCCAATTTGAGAGTCGTTGATTCTGATGGCACTCAGCTTGGTGTCATAAGCAGAGAAGAAGCGCTAGAAGTTGCCAAAGACAGAGAGCTAGATCTTGTTTTAGTTAGTGAAAAGGCTAGTCCCCCCGTCTGCAGGATCATGAATTATGGGAAATTTAAGTTTGAACAAGAAAAAAAAGCAAAGGAAGCTAAGAAAAAATCTCATCAAACGGAAGTGAAAGAAGTAAAAATGAGATACAAGATTGATCAACACGATTATCAAGTTCGTATAAGTCAAGCCACTAGATTCTTAAAAGCAGGAGATAAAGTGAAATGCACAGTGATTTTTAGAGGTCGAGAAATTCAACATACAGCTCTTGCTGAAACTCTTTTGAAAAGAATGGCTAAAGATCTTGAAGAAAAAGCAGAAGTCCAGCAATCCCCAAAGAGAGAGGGAAGAAACATGATTATGTTTTTAACTCCCCGTAAAACCCCATTATTAAAGAAAGAAACAAATGGAACTGAACCTAAAAAAGCTATGAGGACAATCAATTAGATTAAGTAAAATTGTGATTAGCCAAACAATTAATTGTCACTTGCCAATCTATTTATTAATGTAGCCACATTCAAACCTGTCATATAGCGCGTGAGATTCCACATACAACAGGAAAGTGAAATACCTGCTTCTAGTCAGCTATACAATCAAATTTGTTTTGCCATTGCAGCTAGACACTATCCTCCTGGTCATAGACTACCCAGTACAAGACAACTTGCGATGCAAACAGGTTTACATCGCAACACTATAAGCAAAGTTTACAGGCAACTTGAAAACGATGGAGTCGTAGAAGCTATTGCAGGATCAGGTATTTATGTTCGGGATCAACAAAAACAAAAGGATTTACGAAGTAGCTCGACTTCCATACGTAAAAAAGGTATTAAAGATGTAGATCTTGAAGTACGTAAAAGCATTGATGAGCTTTTAAATTCAGGTTGCACATTACAGCAAACTAGAGATTTATTTACTCGTGAAATTGATTGGAGACTAAGATGTGGTGCTCGTTTATTAGTTAGTACTCCAAGAGAAGACATAGGTGCATCATTACTAATTGCTGAAGAGTTATCTCCTCACTTAGATGTTCCAGTGGAAGTTGTACCGATGGAAGAGCTTGAAAGTGTTTTAGAAAGCTCAAGTAAAGGAACAGTTGTAACAAGTAGATATTTCCTACAACCTCTAGAAGAATTAGCTAGAAGACATCAAGTAAGAGCAATAGCGGTAGATTTAAGTGATTTTCAAAAAGAGTTAACTATTTTAAAGAAACTTCGATCAGGCAGCTGCGTAGGGATCGTCAGCATTAGCCCAGGGATCTTAAGAGCCGCTGAAGTTATTCTTCACAGTATGAGAGGTAATGAAATTCTTTTAATGACAGCCAATCCAGATATTGGAAGTAGACTCATTGCTCTTTTAAGAGCTTCCAGTCATGTAATTTGTGACAGCCCTAGCCTTCCTTTGGTGGAACATACTCTAAGACAAAATCGTTCTCAACTAATGCGTATCCCTCAAGTACACTGTGCAGATAAGTACCTTAGTGATTCCACAATAGAAGAACTACGTAAGGAAATAGGTCTCCAAGAATAAAAATAATCCTTTAAAAGATGTTTAAATTAATAAAATCATATTTCAAAATTATCAAAGAAAGAGATCCTGCTGCAAAAGGATTTTTAGAAATTATACTTTGCTATCCAGGTTTTCAAGCATTAGTTTTACATCGCATTAGTCATAAATTATGGAAGTACAAGCTGCCTCTTCTACCAAGAGTTTTGAGTCAACTGACAAGAAATTTCACAGGGATTGAAATACATCCAGGAGCAAAAATAGGTAAAGGAGTTTTTATTGATCATGGAATGGGAGTCGTCATAGGGGAAACAAGTGAAATTGGAGACAGATGTCTTCTTTATCAAGGCGTCACACTGGGAGGTACAGGTAAAGAGTGTGGCAAGCGTCATCCTACCCTTCAAGAAAATGTTGTCGTGGGGGCAGGAGCCAAGGTTCTTGGTGCGATCGAAATAGGATCTAATACAAGAATAGGAGCTGGATCTGTAGTGGTAAAAAATGTTGACAGAAATAGCACTGTAGTTGGAATTCCAGGAAGAGTAGTTCATCAAAGTGGTGTGAAGATCAATCCTCTTGCTCATTCAGCATTACCAGATGCTGAGGGTAATGTTATTAAAAATCTCATGGACAGAATTGATTACTTAGAAAATCATATAATTGGATTACAAGATTTAATAGAAAAAGGCAATATTAACAAAGAGAAAAAACAACTTTTTATAAGTGATTCTCAGAGTCTTAGAGATAAAGAAATTATTGATTTTCTAGGAGCTGCTCAACAAGATATTGATTTATAGCTCAAAATAAGAATCGAACTATCAAAGATATCTATGCTAAAGATGATAGATTAATTACTATAAATAATTATAGAAATGATTAGAACAGCATTTAATTGACTCTGAATGATTAATTAATCCTTCAAATCAATTCATCTTCAATTATAAAAACTAGATATATAACTCCTCTTAAATTCTAATTATTTCATTTTTCGAGTGTTTCTTTCATTGTATAAATCACGGCATTTAATTTTCAACTGATTTTTTAGCTGGTTGAAACATAAACATCGAATAAATAACATTTCTCCTCATGTTAATCATCATTTCTAAAAACATATCATAGCCCTCATTTTTATATTCAATCAAAGGATCTTTTTGTCCATATCCTCTAAGGCCAACTGATTCTCGCAAAGAATCCATTGATTGTAAGTGTTCTCTCCACAAACTATCAAGCTGTTGAAGAATAAAAAATCTTTCAGCTTCTCGCATCATTCCAGGATTAGAAGCTTCAATTTGTGCTTCCTTTAAATCATATGCATTTCTCAACTCTTCTTTTAAATAATTTTTTAATTCATCTACATTCAACATGGACAAATTATTTGGCTTTAAGTCTTCTAATAGATATATAAATTCTTTCACCTTTGAAGCTAGCTTTTCTAAATCCCATTCTTCTGGAGGGAGGTCTTGATTCACATAAGCCTCTACTATTTCTTCCATAGTTCGCTCACCATATCCAAGAACTTGTAACTTGAGTTCTTTCCCATCTAAAACTCTTCTTCTCTCTGTATAAACTGCTTTTCTCTGATTATTCATAACCTCATCATATTCAAAAACTTGTTTTCGAATATCGTAATAGTACGTTTCAACTTTTTTTTGTGCTCCTTCTAAAGAGCGAGTAAGCATTCCTGATTCAATTGGCATATCTTCCTCTACTCTGAATGCGTTCATGAGTCCTGCGACTCTATCTCCTCCAAAAATCCTTAAAAGATTATCCTCTAAGGATAAGAAAAATCTTGTGCTTCCTAAGTCACCTTGACGACCTGCTCTTCCTCGAAGTTGATTATCAACACGTCTTGATTCATGTCTTTCGGTACCAATAACATGCAATCCCCCAGCATCTCGAACATTTTGCTCTTCGTGCTTAATAACTTCTTGATATTCTGATTTAATCAAACCTATAGCTTTTCGCAAAGAAGAAATATTTTCATCTTCTAGTGGACTTTTCTCTGCTGCAGTTGCTATTCGATCTTCTAATTGAATAATTGTTAGTGCTCTATCACCCCAAGCTTTAACCAAATCTGAAATTAATTTGCCAAGTTCTTTATCTGTCTCATCAGATAATTTGACTGGAAATAATTGACTTAAAGAATTTTTATTTGTATTAATTTTTTGATTAATTTCAGATACTTGAAATCCCTCTGATTTATTACTCCTTTGCAAAGGAATAGGTGGTTTATGTCCCTCCTCAGGTTTAATTAAACGAGAGCTAAGAAGTTCTTTAATTTTTAATTTAGCCATATAATCGCTATTACCACCAAGTATTATGTCAGTTCCTCTCCCAGCCATATTAGTAGCAATTGTAACTGCGCCTGGTCTTCCAGCTTGAGCTACTATTTCTGCCTCTCGCTCAACATTTTCTGGTTTCGCGTTTAACAAATTATGTGGGATTTGCTCCTCCTCTAATAAAGAACTAATCAATTCACTTTTTTCAACACTAGTTGTTCCAACAAGCACAGGTCTGCCTTTTTTATGGATAAAAGAAATTTCTTTTGCTACTGCTCTCCATTTCGCTGCTTCTGTCTTAAAAACTTGGTCAGTCCAATCCTCTCTAGAAATTTTTCTATTCGTAGGTATTACAGTTGTCTCTAATTTATAAGTTTTTTCAAATTCAACTTCCTCAGTTTTTGCCGTGCCGGTCATCCCTGATAAACGAGGATACAAAAGAAAAAAGTTTTGATAGGTAATGGAAGCAAGTGTTTGCGTCTCAGGTTGAATAGCAAGTTTTTCCTTAGCCTCAATTGCTTGATGTTGTCCATCGCTCCATCGTCTTCCTGGCATAACTCTTCCAGTAAATTCGTCAACAATTACTGCCTCATTATCTCGAACTATGTAGTTAATATCTCTAATAAAAAGTTCCTTCGCTTTCAAAGCATTAGTTACATAATGAGCCCAGGGATCCTTGGGATCAAAGAGATCTGTTACGTTTAAGAATTTCTCTGTTTTAGCAAAGCCTTCATCAGTGAGAATACAACTTCTCTGTTTTTCATCAACTTCATAATCACCCTCTGGATCTATTCCATCTTTGGACATGTCTTTTGATCTTGATAATTTTTCTACTACAGCAGCAGCCTTTTGATATTTATCTTGAGGCCTCTCAACCTGTCCAGAAATAATTAATGGAGTACGAGCTTCATCTATAAGAATTGAATCAACTTCGTCAATTACACAGAATTGAAAAGGTCTTTGGACCACCTCATCAACGCTTGCAGCCATATTATCGCGAAGATAATCAAAACCAAGCTCTGAATTGGTGGCGTAAGTTATATCGCATAAATAATTTTCTCGACGCTCACGAGGAAGCATATCTTGCTGGATCAGTCCAACTGAAAGTCCTAAAAAGCGATGAATCTGGCCCATCCATTCAGCATCTCTTCGCGCTAAATAGTCATTAACAGTTACGACATGCACTCCCTTGCCAGTTAAAGCATTTAAAAACGAAGGCAATGTAGAAACTAATGTTTTGCCTTCCCCAGTTTTCATTTCTGCGATTTGTCCTTCATGTAAAACCATGCCACCCATTAATTGCACATCAAAATGTCTCATTCCCAAAACTCGTTTTGACGCTTCTCTAACTAAAGCAAAAACCTCAGGAAGAAGGTCATCCATTAACTCTAGGCGAACTGATGCTTGATCAGGTTTTTCCAGTTGCAAGCGAAAATCTATTACTCGACTTCTGAGTTCATCATCTGACAAAGACATAAAATCTTCTTCAAGAATATTAATGTCTGAAACTATTGGAGAATATCTCCTTAATTTACGCGCGTTAGGGTCACCAAGAAGTCGCTTAAGCATTAACTATTTTGTCTAAGATATTATGTATTTTATTTTACGCTATTAAAAATAGATTTTAAAGGGTTTGACAGATTAAGGAATCTTTGAAAATTAAAAGTCTAAGAGATAATAAATGATTCGCATTACTAGTAAATACTTAATGATTAAGATCTTCAGAATTAAAACAAAGCGTTTTCATATTCAAATAAGGATATAGCAAGATTGAAAGATAAGAAAAAATAACTTATAACGAGACTGGAAAGAAATACAATCTGATTAAGAACTAGATCAATGAATAAATATTTACTAATATGTTAACAACTATTTTTAATGCTTAATCAGATTATTTAATGAAAGACATATCTTTAATTAAGCATGCTTCTAGTGCTCCAGGACTTCGTCTCTTTGGACTTGGTCCAGCATTCAAGCCAAACAAAGGCCTAGAGAAACTAAAGGTTTTATTTAATCAAAACACTTCATGGGCACAAAATAGAACCATAAGACAAATAAAACAAATGCTAGCAAACAGTAATGTGATAATTACTCTATGGAAAAATAATAATCTAGTGGGTTTTGGAAGAGCAACAACAGATCAAGTTTATCGAGCAGTATTATGGGATATCGTTGTCTCAAAAGATCTACAACGTATTGGTTTAGGGAAAGTTATAGTAGAGGAGTTATTAAAGGATAAAAAAGTAAATTCTGCTGAAAAGGTTTATTTAATGACTACTGATAGTAAAGATTTTTATACCCAATTAGGATTTAAAGTTAATATCAATCAGACTTTAATGATGTTAAATTAGATATTTATAAATAGATATTTATTATTACTGATAAATAATAAAAGCGGATGAAGAGATTCGAACTCTCGACATTCTCCTTGGCAAGGAGATGCTCTACCACTGAGCTACATCCGCATATGACCTTTATATCGTACCAATTAAAATGCCGTAGTTGAAAGAGCAAAGTAAATTGATCTTTTCAATTTACAAAATCAACTCACGGCTTTCATCAAAGAGCCCATCTCAAGAGCCTGTAGAGCATAACTCCATCCTAAATTATTCTTAATTCCTGCTCTTTCTAAAGCCTGCTGCATAGTATCTGTTGTAAGAACACCAAATACAATTGGAATACCTGTGTCCCTAGAGACAGTAGCAATTCCTTTACTAGCCTCTGAGACAACAACATCAAAATGAGGAGTATCACCACGGATAACTGCTCCTAATGTAATAAGTACCTCATATTTTTCGGTTCGCGCGAGTTTTTGTGAAATGATTGGCAACTCAAAAGAACCAGGAACCCAAGCAATATCCAATTGCTTACTTGACTCTGTTACGTCAATTCCATGTCTAGACAAGCAATCTAGGCATCCACTTAATAGTTTATTTGTAATTAGATCATTAAAACGAGCGATAACAATAGCTACACGTAATGATGATGAATTCTCAAAGGTACCCTCAATTGTTGCCATTTTTTAAGGCCTTATATACCTATTAACAGTAACCGCTTAAGAGTAAATTTAAAAGATTTCTACAAAAATAAATCTATTTTATGCAATTTCAACTTGCAAAAAATAACTAAACACTCATCTGATGTGTAATGTATTCACCTACTAGTGCTTGAAGAAGAACCAGGTGAAACCATACTCCTGCTAGGATTTCTATCTTTTTAATATTTGGATTTCGATTATCTTCTGGATTCGTTTGAGTCATGTAGAAAACAGGTACTCCAATTACCAAAAGCAATGAAGAAAATAAAAGTGCGTTCGCGACGATGGAATTAATAGCCAGCATGAGGGAGAAATCTGAAGAAGAATTGCTCAATATTCAATAATTCTCCCATGTAAGTGTGATTTGATGAACCACGTCTTAATATTTGTAGTGAGGCTTCACATGCAAAATAAAATAATTCTTCTAATATGCGTTGATTAAAGATTTAGTAATTCAATGGCTGCCAGCCCAAATCCTTTCCAAGGCAGTCTCTTTAACAGTGAAACATCGGCCTCTAGCGTAGATTCTAAAGAAAAAAAATCTGCAAATAACTTAAATGAAGGGCTTACCAATCAAGCACTTAAAGATGATGCGCAACTAAGACCACGCTCCCGAAAAACTAAAAAAACTAAATATCCAATAAATAATTTGGATGCACTATCTATTCCTGAAGTCGAAGAACGACAATGGTCCCATCATAGCTTGCCTAATATAGATGACCTAACTCCTGCAATAAGACACTATGTTGAACTAAAAATAGAAAATCCAGAAAGGGTTTTACTTTATAGGCTGGGTGACTTTTTTGAATGTTTTTTTGAAGATGCAATTACACTATCTGAGCTTCTAGAGCTCACTCTCACAAGTAAGGAAGGAGGAAAAAAAATTGGCCGAATTCCAATGGCTGGAATACCTCATCATGCGTCAGATAGATATTGTACTCAACTAATAAAAAAAGGTTTATCGATTGCTATTTGCGACCAACTTGAAGCTGCTCCTTCAAAAGGAAATAAATTAATAAAAAGAGGTATTACAAGATTAATCACTCCTGGAACAATTCTTGAAGAGGGAATGCTAAGTGCAAAGCAAAATAACTGGCTAGCATCTGTTCTTATTGAGTCACATGCAAATGAAAAAAAAATCAAATGGTCGTTAGCGAAAGTAGACGTAAGCACTGGAGAACTTGTAGTACAAGAAGGGCAAGAAATTAATAATTTAAGGCAAGAATTAATCAAATTAGAAGCAGCTGAAGTAATCTCAGAAAAAAATACTATTAATATTCATAATTGGCACACTAAGTCAATGAAGATTACCAATTTCAACCAAACTTCATTTTCAGAATTAGAGTCCAAAACATCTATATTAAATCACTACTCTTTAAGTAATATTGATGGACTTGGTTTATATTCTCATCCTCTATCAATTAGAACTATAGGAGGATTAATTGCATACTTAAATAAGACACATCCTAATCTTAGTAATCAAAATAAAAATACAACAAAAACCCATATCTCCTTAGATTATCCACAGATAAAATATGATCATGCTGGTTTGATTATAGATAATCAAACCAGAAGAAACTTAGAAATTATTTCAACTCAAAGAGGAGGACAATTTCAAGGGTCTTTATTATGGGCAATCGATAAGACATTAACTGCGATGGGAGGCAGATGTATAAGAAGATGGCTAGAAGAACCTTTAACAGATTTTAATGAAATCCAGAACAGGCAAGAAATAATTTCTCTGCTTGTAAAATCTTCATCTTTAAGAAAAAATCTTCGCAAAATCCTTAGGTCCATGGGTGACCTTGAACGTCTCTCTGGGCGTGCAGGCGCACAACAAGCTGGTGCAAGAGATTTATTAGCTATAGCAGAGGGAATACATCGTTTACCATTACTTTCAAAAAGCCTCGAACACCCTACTTTTGTAAAATCTAAATACTTTACATCTATTACAAATTTAGATAATAAATTAATAGAAATTGCGTCCGAAATAAACAATAAAATTATAGATAATCCACCTCTAAGTATTACAGAAGGTGGCCTTATTTATGATGGTATAAATCCCATTCTTGACGGACTCCGCAATCAACTTGATGATCACAATTCATGGTTAAAGTTACAAGAAATCAAAGAAAGAGAACTCAGTAAAATAAATAATCTGAAATTGCAATACCATCGATCCTTTGGATATTTTTTAGCAGTAAGTAAAGCCAAGTCAACCAATGTTCCAGATCACTGGATTAGAAGACAGACTCTCACCAATGAAGAACGATTCGTAACTCCCGAATTAAAAGAGAGGGAAGGAAAAATTTTTCAAATAAAAGCTCGAATATCTCAGCTAGAATATGAAATATTTTGTGAATTGCGAATACTGGTTGGGAATAGAGCAAAAAGTATAAGACAAGCTGCAAAAGCGATTTCTTCTTTAGATGTATTGACTGGTTTAGCAGAACTTGCAGCCACTAATAATTATGTTCAGCCTAATATTGTTGATAATAAAGATTCTAAAATGTCAAGAAAGCTTTCAATCAAAGAAGGCAGACATCCAGTTGTTGAACAGATTCTTGTTGATAAAGTTTTTGTACCAAATGATATTAATCTTGGTTCAAAAACAGATTTAATTATTCTCTCTGGACCCAATGCAAGTGGTAAAAGTTGTTATTTAAGGCAAGTAGGTCTCTTACAAATTATGGCACAAATAGGTAGTTGGATCCCTGCAAAATCATGCACTATAGGAATTGCAGATCAATTATTCACACGTGTTGGTGCAGTAGATGATTTAGCAGCAGGTCAATCTACTTTTATGGTAGAAATGATTGAAACAGCTTTTATTCTGAATAAAGCAACAGAAAAATCATTGGTCTTATTAGATGAAATTGGACGAGGCACTTCAACTTTTGATGGATTATCTATAGCTTGGTCGGTTAGCGAGTTTCTAGCAAAAAATATAAAAAGTCGGTCAATTTTTGCTACTCATTATCATGAGTTAAATCAAATTTCTGAAAACAACGAAAATGTAGAAAACTTTCAAGTACTTGTGGAGCACGATAAAGATTCACTTCGTTTTCTTCATAAAGTTGCTCATGGAGGTTCGATTAAAAGTTATGGTATCGAGGCAGCCAGACTGGCAGGTGTTCCAAAAGAAGTCATCCAAAAAGCCAGAGAAATATTAAATGGACTAGAAGAAAAGAACTCCAAGAATATTCAAATAACTAATTAAAGCTAATAATCAGCAGCTCTAAGCAAAGCATTAACTGTTGCAGCAGCAATAGAAGCCCCTCCCTTAGAGCCCTCTAAAACTATATGTGGACAATCACTATTTAATAATCGAGTTTTACACTCAGAAACCCCTATGAAACCAACTGGCATTCCAATAATCAAACTAGGTCTATTAATTCCTTCCTTAATTAAATCTAACAAAGTCATCAATGCAGAGGGTGCACTCCCAATCACAACAACTGGTCCTAGCAAAAATTCTTCTTTTTTTTCCATATCTAACCACATTTGATGCATACCTATAGCACTTCTAGTGGTAGAAGGAGAATCAATAAATTTAGGAGCCATTTCTAAAATACATTTTACATTCGAATTTAATGTTCTTTGAGCAACAGGCGAAACTGCCGCTTTTGCCATATACGTATCAGTCAAAATATTTGCCCCTTTTTTTAAGGCAGTAATAGCATCTTCACAAGCATTAGAGCTAAATCTCAAAAAAGACTGCATGGTTAAATCACCGCTTGAATGGATAATGCGTTCTAAAACTGATTGCTGAACACTATTGAGCCCTGTCATTCCAATTTGAGATCTAATATATTCAATACTTTCAAGAAAAATTGGATGCTCGGGTGTTTTCACTGTTTAATTTCTTAAGCTAATTTAAGATCAGATCTTTATAAACAACATATCTCTGCATAATGCCAATACATTTAATATGGGGAGATGACTATGAGGCAAGTAATAGAGAGATTGAAGAAATAATTACAACAGTTATCGATCCAGTATGGAAAAGCTTTAACTATAGTCAAATTGACGGAAATGATCCAAAGCAAAATTTCAGAGCCCTGGAAGAAATTCAAAGTGCTCCTTTGGGAAACGGAGGCAGAGTTGTACTGGTTAGAAGAAGTCCATTTTGCAACGGTTGTTCCGTTGAGCTTGCTACTAAACTTAACCAATCAATAAACTTAATTCCTGCAAATACACATCTAATTTTAAATAATTCAAATAAACCTGATAAAAGACTAAAAACTACTAAGTTAATACAAAAATATATTGAATCCAATAACCTTTCTCAAGAAAAAAGTTTTAGTCTTCCACTTCCATGGGATATTAATGGACAAAGAAACTTAGTTAAAAATATTGCACAGAGATTAAATCTAAACATAAATCACGAAACTATTGAGTTAATAGTAGAAAGTATAGGCAATGATAGTTCTTTAATTAATACTGAGCTTCAAAAACTCTTATTACTATCCGAGGCAAATAATGATCTATTAAATAGCAAGGAACCAAATGAAATCTCGAAAGAATTAGTCAAAAAATTAATTCAAAATAATTCAACAAATGCGCTAGAAATTGCAAGTCTTTTGCTTAAAGGAGAAAGAACTATTGCTCTAAATAAAATTAAATCCTTACTTGAGAATGGAGAACCAGCTTTAAGGCTTATTGCAACATTAACTGGTCAATCAAGAGGATGGCTTTGGGTTCATCTGTTAGATGAACAAGTCAATCAAGACGTCAAAGAAATTGCCAAACTTGCTGGCATTGCAAATCCAAAACGTATTTTTGTAATTCGCAAACAAATTCAAGGAAAATCATTGGAGACATTGCTTGAATTGATGAAAAAGCTTTTAAGAATCGAAGCCTCAATAAAATTAGGAACCAATCCAATCGATTCTTTTAAAGATAATCTGCTAACAGAAAGTAAAATTTTGACTAATTACTGAAATAATCAATCAGTTAACTAGAGTTCAATGACCTTGCTGGTTCAAAAATTTGGCGGCACCTCTCTGGGTAGCATTGAGCGTATAAAAGCTGTCGCCCAAAAAATCAAAACAAGCAAAGATCAAGGTAATGATCTTGTAATTGTTGTCTCGGCAATGGGACACACAACTGATGAGTTAACAAAGTTAGCTTCAGAAATCACTATTCATCCTCCTCATCGAGAGATGGATATGCTTCTATCAACGGGAGAGCAAGTTTCAATAGCATTACTAACGATGGCCCTGAATGAATTGGGCACTCCAGCAATCTCATTAACTGGAACACAAGCTGGAATTATTACTGAATCAGCTCATGGGCGAGCCAGAATTATAGAGATAAGAACAGAAAGAATAAACAATCTTCTTGATCAAGGTAAAACCTTAGTAATTGCTGGATTCCAAGGAACCAGTCTTGGCATAGGAGGAATTCCTGAAATCACAACTTTAGGTAGAGGGGGATCAGATACGTCTGCAGTAGCTTTAGCAGCATCTCTTGAGGCTGAGAAGTGTGAAATTTACACAGATGTTCCTGGGGTTTTAACAACTGATCCACGAATTGTAAAAAATGCACAATTAATGAAAAGCATTAGTTGTGATGAAATGTTAGAGCTAGCAAGCCTTGGAGCTGCTGTTTTACACCCTCGAGCAGTTGAAATAGCAAGAAATTTCGGCGTCACCCTTGTAGTGAAATCAAGTTGGGAAAACCTTGATGGAACAACTCTCACTAGTAAGAAAAATAATGTTTTTTCTAAAGGTGGAATTGAGCATCGCAGCCCTGTCGATGGATTAGAACTTGTTGAAAATCAAGCAGTAGTTGCTCTATCTAATATCCCAGATCGTCCAGGAATTGCGGCTGAGCTATTTGAATCTTTATCAAAAGGTGGTGTAAATGTAGATCTAATTATTCAAGCAACACACCAAGTCAACTCTAATGATATAACTTTTACTGTTGCAGAAAATGAATTAAATAATGTGCATAATCAATGTGAAAAACTAATTAATAATATTGGAGGTGAAATCTCTTCAAACAAGAATCTCACTAAACTTAGTATATACGGAGCAGGAATTATGGGGAGACCTGGAATAGCATCATCTCTATTCCAAACTCTTTCCGATTCTGGTATTAATATAAGACTGATAGCGACTAGCGAAGTTAAAGTTAGTTGTGTTATTGATTCAGAATCAGGGAAAAAAGCTTTACGTAATGTAGGAGAAATTTTCAAGCTTAATAATAAACAAATTACTCTTAATCCTATTATTGAAAATAACAATGAACCAGAGGTTAGAGGTATAGCTTTAGATAAAGATCAAATTCAAGTTAGCGTGAAAAATATTCCAGATAAGCCAGGTACTGCTTCGACAATATGTTCAACATTAGCTGAAAAAAATATTAGTTTAGATACAATCGTTCAATCCGAAAGGAATCACCAGGATAAAACCAAAGATATTAGTTTCACATTAAAGAAAAATGATAGAACAGAGGCGAAATATGCCTTAGAAGAATTAATATCAAAATGGAAGGGGGCAAAACTTGAAGAAGGAAATTCGATAGTTCGCATTAGCGCAGTAGGTTCTGGAATGCCTTTCACAAAAGGGACAGCTGGTAAAATATTTAGAGCACTCGCAAATAAAAAAATCAATATCGAAATGATCGCAACTAGTGAAATTAGAACAACTTGTATTATTTCTGAAAGATATGGTGAAGAAGCGTTAAATGAAATTCATTCTTGCTTTAATTTAGGAAAGTGTGAATGATAGCTTTTAGTAAATTATTTCCCTACTAATCTATACCTTAGTTTTTTTATACGATCTCTTAGAATTGCCGCCTTTTCAAAATCTAAATTTTTAGCAGTTTCTTTCATTTTAGATTCCAGTCTTTCAATTAATTCAGGCAGAGCATCTAAAGATAGTCCATTATCTGAATCTTTAGAACTATGATCAATTAACTTATCTGCAATATCAATAAAATCATCTGAATTTCCATCTTGATTTAATTTTCTAGAGATCTCTAAAAATGACAGAATTGAATTATTTGCTTTCTTACCAGCTGGTTTAGGAGTTATACCATTCTCAATATTATAAATATTTTGTATTTCACGTCTTCTTTCCGTCTCACTAATAGCCTTTGCCATAGAATCTGTCATTTTATCTGCATAGAGCAAAGCTAAGCCTTCAACATGCCTTGCTGCTCTGCCGATAGTTTGTATCAAAGATCTTTGAGCTCTTAAAAATCCTTCTTTATCTGCGTCGAGAATCACAACAAGAGAGACTTCTGGTAAATCTAAGCCTTCTCTTAGAAGATTGACTCCGACTAAAACATCATATTCTCCCAATCGTAAATCTTGTATAATCTCAATTCTCTCAATTGAATGAATTTCTGAATGTAAATAACGAACTCTTATCTTATTTTCAGATAAATAATCTGTAAGATCTTCAGCCATTCTTTTCGTTAAAGTTGTAATAAGTATTCTTTGATTTTTCGATGCTCTTTTTCTAATTTCGAAAAGTAAATCTTCAACTTGACCATGCGTTGGACGTACTTCAACTAAAGGGTCTAGGACACCAGTAGGCCTAATCACTTGCTCAACTATATTTCCAGTACTTTGAGACAATTCCCAATCGCCAGGAGTAGCACTAATAAAAACAGTTTGATGAGCTTTATTCCAAAATTCTATATCCTTTAAAGGACGATTATCAGCTGCACTTGGCAATCTAAAGCCATGATCTATTAACACTTTTTTTCTTGCTTGATCACCATTATACATCGCTCTTAATTGAGGACAAGTAACATGACTTTCATCAATAAGTAATAACCAGTCTTTAGGGAAATAATCAATTAGGCATTCTGGAGCAGATCCAGGTTCTCTACCAGATAGATGAAGCGCATAATTTTCAACTCCATTACAATATCCAACTTCTTTTAACATTTCTAAATCGTAAATTGTTCGTTGTTCTAATCTTTGAGCTTCGAGTAATTTCCCCTCTTCATTCAAAAATTCTAATCTATCTTTTAATTCTTTTTTTATTGCTTTAATTGCAGATTCCAAACGATCTTTTGGCGTTACAAAATGTTTGGCTGGGTATATATTAACTGAGTCAAGTTTGTTTAATATTTCGCCAGTAGTAGGATCAACATAACTAATACTTTCAACTTCATCTCCAAACAATTCAAGCCTAACAAGTCTGTCATCATATGCTGGGCCTATTTCCAATACATCTCCTCTAACTCTAAATCTACCTCTACTAATTTCTATATCATTACGTGTATATTGATTTGAGACTAATGATCTAAGGCAAGACCTTAAGTCAATGCTTTGACCAACTTGAAACTTTACAGAAGCTTTTAAATATTCGCTTGGAATTCCCAGCCCATAAATACAACTAATTGATGCAACAACTATGACATCATCTCGTTCAAATAAAGATCTAGTAGCAGAGTGACGTAACATATCAATTTCTTCATTAATTGACGATGTCTTGGCTATATAAGTATCACTAACTGGAACATAAGCTTCTGGCTGATAATAATCATAATAAGAAATAAAATATTCAACAGCATTCTCAGGAAAAAATTCCCTTAATTCATTACATAATTGAGCTGCAAGTGTTTTGTTATGAGCTAAAACCAAAGCAGGCCGACCAGTTTGAGCTATCAAATTAGCTATCGTAAAAGTCTTTCCTGTTCCAGTTGCACCTAATAAAGTTTGAAACTTTTCACCATCATTTACACCTCTAACGAGCCCTTTAATAGCTTGAGGCTGATCGCCTTTTGGAACATAAGGAGCTTGAAGTTTATATTCAGGCATATTCTTATTAAATACTAAAAAAAGACAAATTTATAAATTCCATATTCTTCAAATGCTGATCAAAAAAACTTTTAATTTACCCTATAAAATTCATTAATTAATCGTGGAAACCAATTTAAAGGAATCTAAAGCCTTACGAAGCCCTTTGACAGTAGCAATCATAGCTAATTCATTATTCAATTTATTGACAGCTGAACCAATACCAACGCCATTAGCTCCAATTGATATAGCCATTGGGACAGTAACTTCAGAGAGTCCAGAAGCACAAATCACAGGCACATCATGATTACTCTCCTTTAAAGCAGCGGCAATTGCAAAAGCTCCCGCCAAAGTAGGTGAAGCTTTTTCTATTAAACCTAAAGTTCCAGGACTAATGGGACGCGAACTGGTCCCTCCTTCTGTCTGAATTAAGTCGGCCCCTATATCAACAAGATCTAAAGCTAATTGAGCTTGACTATCTAAAGGTAAAATATGGGGAACGGTAACTGACAAAACAATTTCAGGTAAAATTCGTCGTGATTCAACCGCTAATGAGAGGACCTCTTCAGCTGAGAAAAAACGGCCATCTGGATAAAAAGAATCAAAATTACCAATCTCAATAATTGATGCTCCTGCTTTAACAGCATCAGGAAAAAGGTTTGGTTCCACAGAACTTACACACACAGGAATATTCGAAGCCTCCAAAGCTTGCTCTACTAATTTTGGTTCACAAGCAATATCCAATAAATCTGCACCACCAAGACCTGCAGCTTTCGAAATTCGAAATACTAATTCTGGATTAAAATTATTTAAACCAGAAATTACTTTCAATAAAGATCTATTTTGAATGCTCTTTTGAAGTGAAACTGGCAATGTTTGCAAACGTGTCATAAAAACATCAACTATTAATCTGATTGTGACACTGACTAAGCAAAAGAACTAAAAAAATGCTAATAGATCTCTGAAACCAAAGCAAATGTCACAATCTGCTCAAAATGATAGGTCTTGGAGCAAATGGCATATGCGTTTGCACAAAAGACTAAAACAAAACAAATCTTTGCTTCCTAATAACTCCACTCTTCTTTTAGCTATATCTGGTGGGCAAGATTCGATGGCCCTTCTTAAGTTAATTCTTGATTTAAAAAGGCTGTATAAATGGCAAATCGAAATATGGCATGGAGATCACCAATGGCATACTAAATCCGAGAAAATAGAAAAAGAACTAAAACTTTGGTGTCTCAAAAGGCAAATATCATTTCACTCTAATAAAGCAAATAAAAAAGAAGTAGCTAATGAAGAACAAGCAAGAAATTGGAGATATCAAAATCTAATCTTGAAAGCAAAGTTCTTATCATCAAATAATATAGATTTTCCATGTAAAAGAATATTAACTGGTCATACAGCTACTGATCGAGCAGAAACAATTATTATGAACTTAGCCAGAGGAACTGATCTGATTGGACTGAGTACCCTTAAAGAACAAAGAATTTTAGAAAATAATATAGAATTATCAAGGCCTCTATTGATCTTTAATAGAAGCGAGACTCTCGAAATTTGTAAAGATTTTAATTTACCAATATGGATTGATCCTTCAAATGAAAATATTAATTTAACAAGAAATAAAATTAGAAAAGAAATTTTACCAATTTTAAATTCAATCTATAAAGGCGCAGACTCAAGAATAGCATCTGTAGCTAATAGACTTGAAAGTTATAGCGAAGACCAAGAATTATTTGCAAAAATAGCAATCGATTTTTGCCAAGAAGAAAAAATCAACTCTCTATCTAGAAAAAAATTAATCAATTATACAGACTCTATTAGAAAAATAATACTTACTAATTGGTTGAAAATATTAGGAGTAACTAGAGTAACAGCTTTACAAATCGAAGAAATAAATACAAAAATATCTATAAGAAATCCACCCGGAACCATCCATCTTCATGGGGACTTCCTCATAAGATGGGACAAAGAAACTATTTATATTGCAAACAAAAGTAATTAAAAGAAAAAATTTGTCTTTTATCCGCTAACTAATGGCTGATCTACGACGTCTGGTTCTTCCAGATGGCATTTCCTCAGAATTAGATTCGCTATTTGTTTGTTGTTCTGTTATTGAACTTGTTTCTTGGGTTGTTGCAGATGCATTATTTGCCTGAGGAGCTTTTTCAGCAGTTTTCTTAATTACTTGTCGTGAATCTGCCTGTTGATCAATTTGAGGTTTATATGCACGCGTTCCACCAGGAGCAGGTTGAACAAGACAAAGAATTAATGGCTCAGCTTGAACCTCCCTCCGCAATCGACGAGATAATCCTGATTCAACCTCTCTTTGCAAACCGATCCAATCAACCTCAACTGACTTACCTCCTGTCTTCAGAACAAGCTGTTTCCATCGATTTTCTAAGACCCAATTAATCTCTCTTTCAGTCCAATTGACCATTGTTTTCGCATCAACATTAGTGATAACACCACGTAAATTCACCCTAGGTGGTGCAACCATGACACCATCAGTACTAATTGGAGTAAGAACCGTGATAACTCCATCATCAGCAAGTTGCTGCCGTTCTTTTAAGACTCGAGTATCCACAACCCCTGTTCTAGACGAATCGAGTAATTCCACTCCTGATTTAACTGGAGAGCCTTGAACAAGAGAATCAGGTCTTAATTCTGCAACGTCCCCATTTTCCATAACCAATACATTTTCTGGATGAACCCCCATTGAAACAGCAGTTTTCCCATGAAGGACTTGCATTCTGTACTCCCCATGCACAGGAATAAAGTATTTAGGTCTAGTTAATCCAAGCATCCATTTTTGATCTTCTTGGCATCCATGGCCTGAGACATGAATACCCTTGTCTTTGCCATAAATAACTTTTGCACCCAATTTTATTAATTTATCTATTGTATGCATTACTGAAATAGTATTTCCGGGTATAGGGCTAGCAGAAAAAATCACAGTATCACTAGTTTTCAACTGCACATGTTGATGCTCGCCTCTAGAAATCCGACTCAAAGCAGCCATTGATTCCCCTTGGCTACCTGTCATCAGTAGAAAAGTCTCTCTATCAGGCAAATCTCTGATCTGTTTAATTGGGAAAAATAAATCATCAGGGAAACGCATATATCCCAGTTCTCTTGCTTTTCCAACCACATTCAACATTGAACGACCTAACAAGCCCACTTTCCTACCGTTTTTCATTGCTAACTCCAAAAGCATCGCTACGCGATGAGTTGAACTAGCAAAAGTAGTAACCATAACTCTGCCCTCAGCTGTAGCAATGTATCTATCTAAATTTGGAAAAACAGAATATTCAGAGGGCGTGAATCCTGTAACTTCAGAGTTAGTTGAGTCAGAGAGTAGGCAGAGAACACCCTTATCTCCATAGTGAGCCATTCTGGCTAAATCTGCAGGCTGACCATCAGGTGGAGTATGGTCGAACTTAAAATCACCAGTAAAAAACACAACTCCAACTGGAGTGGTTACTGCAAATGAATAGCTATCAGATATTGAATGAGTATTTCTTACAAATTCAAGTGAAAAATGTTGTCCAACTTTGATAACTTCTCTTGGGCCACATACTTGTATTGTGGTTCGATCAGCAACTCCAGCCTCCTCCATCTTTCCTCTAAGCATAGACATAGCAAGAGGAGGACCATAAACAATTGGAATATTAAAGTTTTTTAAATGATGAGAAATTCCACCAATATGATCTTCATGTCCATGAGTTACGACCAAACCTCTTATTCGATTTTGATTTTCACGTAAATAAGTAGTGTCTGGCATCACAACATTTACTCCATGCATCCCATCAGTTGGGAACGCCAGACCAGCATCAAGAATCATGATGTCGTCACCATATTCAAAGACGCATGTATTTTTTCCAATTTCTCCGAGGCCGCCTAATGGAATAATCCTCAAACACGGAGATTTTGAATGATTATTTTTGGAACCTAGAGAATTCATTGAACTGGATGTCATGGAAAAATTTATGTAAAAAACTTGGTTGTTACCTAAATGAAAGTCTGATCCACTCCGAAAAGAGGGAATTAATCAAATCAATCTCATAGAAGAGAGTATCTTCAAGAGTTCTTCTTTCATTTCGCTGTTTAAAGAGACTAAAGGACTTCTAGGAGGTCCAACAGACCAACCAATTAGTTGAAGTGCAGCTTTAACAGGAATAGGATTTGTGGTTGCAAAAAGGGATTTAAAAAGAGGTTGTAATGTCTCGTGCAAATAAAGTGCCTCAGCGTAGTTACCTGCTAAAAAACTCTCTATGATTTTCTTCAAATTAGGACCAACTAGATGACTTGCAACACTAACAACACCTACTGCCCCTACTGCAAGCATTGGTAAAACCAAGCCATCATCTCCGCTATAAATAGCTAAACCTGATCCACAATAGTTTCTTAATTGAGTCACTTCCTCTGTTGATCCACTTGCAGCTTTAAAACTGACTACATTACTGCAATCCATAAGCTTACTTACAATAATAGGCGATATCGAACACCCTGTCCGCCCGGGAATGTTATAGAGCATCAAAGGTAACTTTGGAGCTGCATTGGCAATAGCTCGAAAATGAACTTCTAATCCTTCTTGCGGTGGTTTGTTGTAATAAGGAACAACAACTAGTGCACCATCAGCGCCTGAATCAGCTGCTGCCTTGGTGGCTTCAATTGCCTCAGAGGTCGAATTGCTTCCTGTCCCAGCTAATACTTTAGCTCTAGAGCCTAAGGAATTTCTCACTGTTTCCAGCATCTTTTGTTGTTCTTGCCAAGTTAAAGTCGGTGACTCCCCAGTAGTTCCACATACAACGATGCCATCTGAACCTTGATCAACTAAATAATTGGCCAAATCAGCAGCCAGAACATAATCTACTTGCCCATTCTCCTGAAAAGGAGTCACCATTGCGGTTAGCATCCTTCCAAAAGGTGCTGGTGATAATAAAGCTGAATTACTCATGATTTTTTTGGCAAAAGAAGTTCAGCAATTTGCACTGCATTAAGTGCGGCTCCTTTGCGGATTTGATCCCCACATAACCATAGTTCCAAAGCATTGGGATTACTTATATCCTGTCTTATACGACCAACGGATATTGAGTCTCTACCAGTTACATCTTGTGGCATTGGAAAACGATTGTTTTCCAAATCCTCAAGAATCTCAACTCCTGGTGCGGATTCCAAAATTTCATAAGCTTCGTTTACTGGGAAAGGCTTTGAAAATTCAATATTCACTGCTTCAGAATGCGCTCTTAAAACTGGAACTCTTACACATGTTGCGGTCAAAGAAAGATCGGGATCTCCAAGAATCTTGCGGGTTTCATTAACCATTTTCATCTCTTCCTCACAATAATTATTCGCTTGCAAAGGGGAATTATGCAAAAAAAGATTAAATGCCAAAGAATAAGGAAGAACTTTACTTTTTGGAGTTCCTCCATCTAATACTTCTTGACTTAATTTCTCTAATTCTTCCATTGCCATCGCACCTGCACCACTGGCAGATTGATAGGTTGAAACAACGATTCTCTTAATAGGAATATTCCTAGTCAATGGAGATAGAACTAAAGATAATAAAATAGTCGTACAATTAGGATTAGAGATTAAACCTTTGTGCTTACTTGCATCGGCAGGATTAACTTCAGGAACAATCAAAGGAACATTGTCATCCATTCGAAATGCGCTTGAGTTATCAATCATCAAAGCACCAGAACTTTGAATTGTATCTTTCCAATTACGAGATATTGAACTACCAGCGGAAGCTAAAACCAAATCTACATTTTCAAAACTATCTTTAGTTGTCTCTTCAACTTTCAACCCAGTTCCACAAAAATTCTGAATTCCCCCTGCTGAGCGATGAGAGGCTAATAAAATTAATTTTTCAATAGGAAAACACCTCTCTTCAAGTAAAGCTAATAATTCCTTGCCTACAGCTCCACTCGATCCAAGGATCGCAACTGTAAGAGGTCTATCTGGAAGAAGAAACTGTGGGTTCAAGCTTGATAAAGAGAATTAAAAGGTTTAACAAAAAAAATTTTCTTATTGGAAAAATCAACAAATAACAAATTTTTCGCTGCTTTTTAGGCCACAATAGCTTTGGAAGTGAATTAACGCTTTCTTACGCTAACCAAATTTGAGAATTCCGTTTCAATGAGTGCTGCAAAATTAAAAGTAAAAACCAATTCAAAACCCAATAGCAGAATTGCTGTAGAGGTAGAGGTGCCCGCAAATCGATGCAAAAATAGTTACGAAGAAGCCTTAAGCAAACTCAGCCGATCTATCTCAATACCTGGGTTTCGCAAAGGTAAAGTCCCAAAAGCAGTAGTAATTCAGCAACTTGGAGTCAAAAGAATACAGGCCTCTGCACTGGAATCACTATTACAAAAAGTATGGACAGAAACACTAGACCAAGAAGGAATTGAACCTTTATGTGAGCCTGAACTTGAAGATGGCTTTGAAAAGATTTTGGACACTTTCACCCCTGAAAAAATTCTTACATTAAAATTTGAAACTGATATAGCCCCGACTCCAACCTTAAAAAAATCTTCGGGTCTAACTGCAGAAGTAGAGACTTTAACCTTTGACCCAAAGAAAGTAGATGAACTTATTGAGCAATCCCGATCTCAACTTGCAACTAAGGTCCCAGTAAGTAATCGTGCCGCAAAAAAAGGAGATATTGCGCTAGTAAGCTTTAAAGGAACTTTTTCAGATGATGGAAGCGAAATTGAGGGAGGAAGCGCAGATTCAATAGAAATAGAACTTGAAGAAGGCCGAATGATTCCTGGATTTATTCAAGGAGTGATTGGAATGAATATAAACGATCAAAAAATATTAAAATGCGAGTTCCCAAAGGATTATCATAAAGAAGATGCGCAAGGCAGAAAAGCTGAATTCAATGTCAGTCTTGAAGATTTAAAAATCAAAGAACTACCTGAACTGAATGACGAGTTTGCAAAGCAAGCAAGTGATAAAGACAATATGACTGACTTACGCGCAGATCTTGAAAAGAGACTAAAAGAGGATACTGATAGAAAACAAACGAAAAATCGTCAGGACTCACTTCTTGATGCTTTGGTCCAAGAACTTGAAGTTGAGCTACCAAAAAGTCTAATTGACCAAGAAGTTCGGGTAATTGTTGAACAAACAGCTCAAAATTTTGCTCAACAAGGTATTGATGTTAAATCAATGTTTACTCCAGAGCTTGTGAAATCACTCATGGAGTCTTCAAAAGGCGAGGCAGAGAAAAAACTGCGTCAAAAACTAGCTTTAAATGCTTTGGCTAAATCGGAAAAAATTGAAGTACCTGAAAATGAAATCAATGCAAAACTTAAAGAAGTAGAAGCTGAGATTAAACTTTCAAAAGATAAGAATATCGATGCTAATCGTCTTAAAGAAGCTGTTACTGATGATTTGTTGCAAGAAAAATTATTTGTTTGGCTTGAAGAGAATAATACTGTTATACAAAAAGCCCCAGAAAAGAATAAGGAGAAAAGTTCTAAAAAGACAACAACAAAAACAAATAAAGAAAAGAAAAGTTCTAAATCACCCAAATCCTAGTTTCTCCACATAGATTAAAAGTATTAGCTATCTAAAATTTCAAGTTGATTGAAGCAAGCCAAAATCATCCCATAAATAGTTTTTGGAAAAATTCCTGTCTTTTCTCTGGACCAGGAGTTCTGCCAACTGTCATTGAACAATCTGGTCAAGGTGATCGTGCATTTGATATTTATTCCCGATTACTTCGTGAAAGAATCATTTTTTTAGGGACCGATGTAAATGATCAAGTTGCAGATGCATTGGTAGCTCAAATGCTTTTTTTAGAAGCTGATGATCCAGAAAAAGATATCCAGTTATACATCAACTCTCCTGGAGGATCAGTAACTGCTGGATTAGCTATCTATGACACCATGCAGCAAGTTAGTCCTGATGTCATAACAATTTGCTACGGTCTTGCAGCCAGCATGGGGGCTTTTCTACTTTCTGGAGGGACCAAAGGAAAAAGACTTGCATTGCCAAATTCAAGGATAATGATCCATCAACCTCTTGGTGGCGCTCAAGGTCAAGCTGTTGAGATTGAAATTCAAGCCAAAGAAATTCTCTATTTAAAGGAGACTCTTAACTCCTTACTGGCAGAGCATACAGGTCAAAATATTGAAAAGATTTCAGAAGACACTGATCGAGACCACTTCCTTTCTCCCCAAGAAGCGGTTGAATATGGCCTGATCGACAAAGTAGTTTCTAATCTCAACTCCATATGAATCATTAAGGAAAGCTGACAAGGCACCAATCCTCAATAATCCTATGAATTGAGACTGAAAAAATTAATGATCGGTCTATCAAACCTTTATATTTTAAAAGAGCTCGATGGCAAAATTTGAGGCCCATCTTAAATGCTCCTTTTGTGGCAAAGCCCAAGACCAAGTGAGGAAACTCATTGCAGGTCCAGGAGTCTACATATGCGATGAATGTATCGACTTATGCAACGAAATTTTGGATGAAGAACTAATTGAGAATCCAAATCATCAAAGAAGTGGTCAGGAACAAAGTCGTAAAGCAAAAGCCACTTCAGCAACAACAGCTAAACCTGCACCAACTCTGGCTTCAATACCAAAGCCTATTGAAATTAAAAAGTTTTTAGATGATCAAGTAGTTGGGCAAGAACCAGCAAAAAAAATCTTATCAGTAGCTGTCTATAACCATTATAAAAGACTTGCGTGGAAAGGAGATGGATCTGGAGAGACTGATCTAACGGCAACGAAATTACAAAAATCTAATATTTTATTAATTGGACCAACTGGATGCGGAAAAACCTTACTTGCACAAACATTAGCTGAAATGCTCGATGTTCCATTTGCAGTCGCTGATGCAACAACACTTACTGAAGCTGGATATGTTGGAGAGGATGTTGAAAATATTCTCTTACGTCTCCTCCAAAAAGCAGATATGGACGTTGAATTAGCACAAAGAGGAATTATATATATAGATGAAATTGACAAAATTGCTAGAAAAAGTGAAAACCCATCAATTACAAGAGATGTTTCGGGAGAAGGGGTCCAGCAAGCTCTTTTAAAAATGCTCGAGGGTACTGTTGCTAACGTGCCACCACAAGGAGGAAGAAAACATCCTTATCATGATTCTATTCAAATTGATACAAGCCAAATACTATTCATCTGTGGCGGAGCATTTGTTGGTTTAGACGATGTAGTACAAAAAAGGCTTGGAAAAAACTCAATTGGTTTCATACCAAATGAAAACAGAACCAGAACCAAATCCAATCGAGATCGTATTGGTGCAGACTTAATCAACGACCTTGAACCTGACGATCTAGTGAAATATGGACTAATACCAGAATTTATTGGAAGGATGCCCGTTAGTGCAATATTAGAACCATTGAATGCTAAAGCTCTTGAATCTATTCTCACCGAACCAAGAGATGCCTTAGTAAAACAATTTAGAACCTTATTAAGCATGGATAATGTAGAACTTTCATTTGACGAAGATGCTGTTGAGGCAATTGCACAAGAAGCCTATAAAAGAAAAACTGGAGCCAGAGCTTTACGAGGAATTGTTGAAGAAATAATGCTAGACCTAATGTATAACCTGCCATCTCAAACTAAGATTAAAACCTTCAATGTCACAAAAACAATGGTCGATGAAATTACTGGAGGAAAAGTTGTCCCTCTCTTATCAAATGAAAAAAGAATAGTTAAGGAATCTGCCTAAAAAGAATAGTTTTTATACTCCATTAATTAAATTGACTAGAAAAATTATAAAAATTTTCGAAAATAAAAGTAGGCAAGTCTTTAATCAATGATTTCAAATTAGAATATGGTCAAATCGTTCAAAAATAAATCCATATATATTGTTAATTGAAAATGATAAAAACTTATGAGCCATTACACCATAAATATAGACCGACCAGCTTTGACGAGCTTATTGGGCAAAGTCCAATTTCATCAACATTAAAACAAGCTTTAATTAGTGATCGTATTGCACCTGCATATATATTTTCGGGTCCTAGAGGTACAGGTAAAACATCAAGTGCAAGAATTTTTGCAAAATCTTTAAATTGCTTGAAAAGTGAGAAAGCTACAACTGAGCCATGCGGTAATTGTGAGCTCTGTAAAGGAATTAGCTCTGGCAATGCATTAGATGTAATTGAAATCGATGCAGCTTCAAATACAGGCGTTGAAAATATTCGTGAATTAATTGAAAGGTCTAGATTTTCTCCTGCCAAAGCTCGCTGGAAAGTATATGTAATAGATGAATGCCACATGCTTTCAACTGCAGCTTTCAATGCGCTTCTAAAGACATTAGAAGAACCTCCACGACAAGTTGTATTTATTCTTGCAACAACAGATCCTCAACGCGTTTTACCTACAATTCTTAGTAGATGTATGCGCTTTGATTTTAAAAGAATAGGTTTGCATGATTTAGAAAATCATTTAATCAGTATTGCCAAAACAGAAGAGATTGTGATCGACGAAGAGGCAATATCATTAATTGCAAAGCACTCACAAGGAGGTTTAAGAGATGCAGAAAGCTTGCTGGACCAAGTTAGCTTACTACCTCCACCAATAACTCAATCAAACATAATCAACCTAATAGGGGCTGTTCCGGAAGAAGAGTTAATTCAATTGGCTAAATCATTAACAAGTAAAGACCCAAATTCTATTTTAAATATTTGCAATAGATTAATTAACAATGGGAAAGAGCCAATTGCAATTTTACAAGGAATAGCATCAATATTAAGAGACTTGGTGGTTACAAAAGTGACAAATGATTCAACTAATTTATGTAATATTTCTAAAGAGAATAATGAAAGTTTAAAAGAATTAGCACATTCAATTGATCTCGATCACATATTAAGACTTCAGTCTAAGTTAAAAGGTTCAGAAACCTATATTAGAAATAGCAATCAACCAAAACTATGGTTAGAAATTCATTTGTTAGGAATGCTTTCAGATCAAAATTCACATGAAATCAATAGTGAAAAGCAATCATTTATCAAAACAACAATATCAAATAATTCTGATCTAAAAAATATAAGTCATAGATCAGAAAATACAAATTCAAATATTAAAGAAGCACTAGTCCAAGAAAACGCTATCAAGGAAGTGTCCCAAGCAGGTCAAAATATAAACCTTGATGAACTATGGCAAAAAGTAATAGCTATGTTAGAGCTCCCTTCAACAAAAATGCTGCTTTCTCAACAAGCTAAATTAATAAATTTGGTATCAGACTCTGCTGAAATAGCAATTTCAGAAAAATGGATAAATATGATTCAAAGTCGAAAAAATCTTATTGAAGAAGCTTTCTATAAAGCGAGAGGATCCTCAACAAAAGTTATATTAATACAACAAAAAGATAACTTATCAAATCAAAAAAAAGACAAAAAGCCTTCTCAAAAAATAGAGCAAAAGAGTGAATTTAAAATTAATAGTGAAGAAAAAAGAAATAATTTAGATGTGAAAAGTAGACTAGAAAGTAAAAATAATTCAGATCCAAATTCGATTGATCAAAAAGCAAAACAATTCGCAGATTTCTTCAATGGAGAAATTGTAAGTCTTGAATAGATAGAATGATAGAATCAAGCACCAACATGATCCGTTTTTTCCCAAATTAATGTCTTAGGAAATAAGGACATCTTAAAAACTATAAAGGGTATTACAATAAACCAATGTGCAAGATAAGTCGTTGCTCCAAGTATATTAATAAAATTAGGTGATGGCAGTCTTGGACCTTCACTTTTTTGAGAACATCCTTTCAAAAAAGCTATGCTAGAAATACCAAATGCAACTATAGATAAAGGCCAATATAATGGCATTTTAAATAATATAATTGATACAATAAAATCTATAAAGGATACAACTGGCAAAACATATTGTAATAAAAAAAAGCAAGCTAAATCTAATTTCTTAAAATTTGATAATCGATTTGAAATCAACAATGGCCAATAATCAAAAAATCTTTGCAATCCTCCTTCAGCCCATCTTTTTCTTTGTCTAAATAAAGCCGAAATTGATTCGACTGCTTCCTCTTGAATAGGAGGATCCCACATTATTACAATCGGGGATCTTGTTAATAAAAAACGGAAACTTAAGTCCAAGTCATCAGTAATAGTTTTTTCATTAAATCCTCCACAAGATTCAAGAACTTTTCTATTAATTAATTGGCCATTACCCCTTAATTCAGCAACACCACCAATAGCAAGTCTACCTCTC
>QCFD01000012.1 GCA_003278445.1 Prochlorococcus sp. AG-363-B05 | reverse complement strand
CCCTTTCAATATATCCCCAAAAGAGTTAAACAAAATTCTACAAGATGATTCTTCTGAAAAACCATTTATTATAGATGTTAGAGAGGATGATGAAATTGCTATTGCTTCATTTGCTTTTTCAGTATTACATCTACCTTTAAGTAAGGCTGCAAACTGGTCAGAAAATATAGAAGAACTGTTACCTAAAGATCAGCCTATTGTAGTTGCCTGCCATGCTGGTGTGAGAAGTCTAAATTTTGGTATTTGGCTATTGGAAAAAGGAAAAACTCAACGGGTTTGGAACCTGGTTGGGGGTATAGATGCTTGGAGTAAAGATGTTGATCAATCTATCCCTAGGTATTAATAAGCTTTTAACTTATATATTAGATCCTAATTTTTCTGCAACCGTATTCACATCTTTATCTCCTCTTCCAGAGCAGTTAATGACAATTTCTGAGTTATGACTGAGGGTTGGGCAAAGTTTTTCAAGATAGGCAAATGCATGAGCAGTCTCAAGAGCAGGGATTATACCTTCTAATTGACTGACTAATTTCAGAGCTTTTAGGGCTTCGTCATCAGTGACAGCTGCATATTCTGCTCGCCCAATTTCTTTTAAATAACTATGCTCTGGCCCTACACCAGGATAATCTAGACCTGCACTAATGGAGTGTGCTTCTTCAACTTGCCCATTTTGATCCTGAAGAAGGAGACTCATTGCTCCATGAAGAACTCCTATCCTGCCTTCAGTAATTGTTGCTGCATGTCTACCAGTTTCGACTCCATCTCCAGCAGCTTCAACGCCGATCATACGCACACTTTTGTCTTCAACAAAAGGATGAAAAAGGCCCATTGCATTAGACCCACCTCCAACACATGCTAAAAGCACATCGGGAGATCTTCCAAAAGCTTGGTTACATTGTTGCTTTGCTTCTTCTCCAATAACTGCATGGAAATCTCTCACCAGCATTGGATATGGATGCGGACCAGCAACTGATCCAAGAATGTAGTGGGTTGTCTCAACATTAGTCACCCAATCACGAATAGCTTCGCTAGTTGCATCTTTCAGGGTCGCAGTTCCATTGGTGACTGGCTGAACTGTGGCTCCAAGTAATCGCATGCGGAACACGTTTAAGGCTTGTCTTCGCATATCTTCTTTGCCCATATAGATAATGCATTCCAATCCAAAACGAGCGCAAACTGTCGCAGTCGCAACTCCATGCTGACCAGCTCCAGTCTCAGCAATAATTCTTTTTTTCCCCATCCTTATTGCAAGAAGAGCTTGCCCAAGTGCATTATTTATTTTGTGAGCACCTGTGTGATTCAAGTCTTCTCTTTTAAGCCAAATCCGTGGTCCTTTTAATGTATTTTTTCTGTAATGTTCAGTTAATCTTGTAGCTTCATATAGAGGAGTGGATCTTCCTACGTAAGTTTTTAGTAAGTGATTCAGTTCTGAATTGAATGAAGAATCTTTCCATGCTTCTTTAGCAGCTTGCTCTAATTCGATAAGAGCAGGTATTAAAGTTTCAGGAACATATTGCCCCCCGTACTTACCAAATCGACCAAGAGCATTTGGCCTTGTTAATGGAGATAAATCCGAATCTTTAAATTGTGTTGGGAGTGTACCTGTCACCTTAGATTAATAAAATAGTTGTCAGCCAACACACAAGAAAATGTCCAAAGGTGGCTGGAGTGAATTTAATGACCCTCTTAAAACAATAGAGAATGACACTCAAAATAGTGTTACTCCTAAAGGAAAGCGACAAGTTCGTCTTGAAAGAACTCGATCTGGAAAGAAAGGAAAACTGGTTACTGTTATTAAAGGACTTGAATTAAAGCAAGTAGAGGCAAAAAAAATTCTTAAGAATTTAAAAATAGTCTGCGGAACAGGGGGAGCTTTGAAAGGCGATTTTTTAGAGTTACAAGGAGATCAAATATCAAAAGCTCAAGAATTTCTTTTTAAGGAGGGTTTTAGGCCAAAACAGAGTGGAGGTTAGGACTAAACTATGTTGATCAACATGAAGAATAGTAAACGATTAGTCTGAACTCATGGAACAACAATCTCAAAGTCCTCTATCAAAAGCCACCAATATAGTTTGGCATCAATCTTCGGTTAATAGAGAAGCTAGATCTCAGCAAAGAGGACATAGCAGTGCCATACTTTGGTTTACAGGTCTATCTGGTTCAGGAAAAAGCACGTTAGCCAATGCAGTAAATGTAGCTCTGCATAAAAATGGTTATTCAACTTATGTTTTAGATGGTGATAACATTAGACATGGTTTATGCAAAGACTTAGGTTTTTCTGATCTTGATAGAGAAGAAAATATTAGAAGAATTGGCGAAGTTTCTAAATTGTTTCTTGACGCTGGAATAATTGTTTTAACTGCATTCGTATCACCATTTAGAGCCGATCGAGATAATGCAAGATCATTAGTTGGAGAAAATGATTTTATTGAAATATATTGTTCAGCTGATTTAGGGGTTTGTGAAACAAGAGATACAAAAGGACTTTATGCCAAGGCAAGAAATGGAGACATCAAAGATTTCACTGGAATCTCAAGTCCTTATGAAGACCCTCAGTCTCCAGAATTGAAAATTGATACTGGAAATCTAGAGATTGATAAATGTGTAGACATAGTTACTAACTTGCTTGTGAAGAAAAAGATTATTTCAAAAATTTCTTAGTAAATTTAGTACTGAATTTCACATTTATGATAATTTTTTTAGATAAGTTTTAGCTCCAATCTCTTTAAGTCTTTGATCTTTTTTTACGACAAGGTCGTGAAGCTCAGATCTGTAGTTCTTTAATTTATTTGTTAATTCAGTATTGTTAACTGCCAAAATTTGAGTAGCTAAAAGGCCAGCATTTAGGCCTCCTTCAATGGCAACCGTTGCTACTGGGATACCTGAGGGCATTTGCAGTATTGAATACATAGAATCTATTCCTGAAAGCGCTTTGCTTTTGACGGGAACTCCTATCACTGGAAGGGTCGTAAGCGATGCGATCATTCCAGGTAAATGAGCAGCCCCTCCAGCCCCCGCAATTATGACTCCAAAACCATTTGATTCAGCCATTTGAGCAAAATCCATCATTTCTTTTGGAGTTCTATGAGCAGATAAAATTCTTACTTCATTAGATATGCCAAATTGATCTAGAATTGCCACTGCAGGCTGAAGAGTTTTAAGATCTGAATCACTACCCATTACTACGGCCACTTCCTTAGATGTATTAGCTTCGGTTAAAGACAATTCTCAATTTTATAAATCTCATACTTAATAATGCCAATTATTTGTGAATCCTGCATTAATTATTTTTAGTTTTTAAGAAATGAGAAAAATTACAAACATAAAATTACCTCAACCAGATAAAAGAGAAGATGAAAATAATTTATTCTCACTAGATTTAGATGAAAATGGTATTATTCTCTCCATTGATAAAAGTTCCAAGAGGAAATCAATTTATGACGAAGATTGGTGTGGTGATTGGCTAAGTCCAAGAGCGATTGATCTTCAAATAAATGGAGGTTTAGGGATCTCATTTACAGATTTAACTTTTAACAAAATACCTAAATTATTAACATTGCTTGATCGACTTTGGCTTGATGGTGTTGAAGGAATTTGTCCAACTTTTGTTAGTTGTTCTCCACATCAATTTCAATTAGGAATGAATGTCTTAAAGGAAACTAAAAAACATACTTCGATAAATAGATGTCGACTTCTTGGTGCTCATATGGAAGGACCTTTTTTATGTCAATCGTATTCTGGAGCCCATGATTTGGACAGTATTTGCAAACCAAGTATTTCTGCTTTAAATGAAAGAATCAAGGGATTTGAAGACGACATAGCATTAATGACATTGGCCCCAGAATTAAGAGGTTCTTTTGATGTCATTTCTCGTCTAAGAGAACTAAATATCGTGGTTTCACTGGGACATTCTTCAGCTGATTTTGATTCGGCGATGAATGCTTTTAATAATGGAGTGACCATGGTTACACATACTTTTAATGCAATGAAAGGTTTACATCATCGTGCTATTGGCCCTATCGGCGCAGCTTTAAGAAGAGAGGATGTCTTCCTAGGACTGATTGCTGATGGTGTTCATGTTCATGAAGATATGATTAGGCTTTTAAAGATACTTGCACCAAAGCAAATTGTCTTAGTTAGTGATGCAATATCAGCTTATGGTTTAGGAGATGGATCGTTTAATTGGGACAAACGTTTGATAACAGTAGAAAATGGTTTATGCAGACTTCCAAATGACACAATTGCAGGATCCACTGTGCCTTTACTAGATGCATGCAAAAAAATAGCTAAATGGATTAATGACCCTTCTGCTGCTATTTGGATGGGAACACTTGCTCCACGCATGGTATTAAGTCAGAACAAAATGACTTCAAAATCTTTTTTTGTTGGAAAAAATATTCAGTCTTTACTTCGATGGAAAATGAATTCTTGTAATCAAAAGTTGTCTTGGCATTTGGCTGCGTAAGATTGGTAACAGGTAATTATCTGATTAAATGACAACGCAAATTGAGAACAACGAAAAGGCGGAAGTTACAGAATATTTTAATGGGACTGGGTTTGATAGATGGAATCGAATATATAGCGAAAGTGATGATGTAAATAAAGTGCAAAAAAATATAAGGATAGGTCACCAAAAGACAGTTGATGATGTAATTAGTTGGTTGAAAGAGTATGACAATATCAAGGACAAAAGTTTCTGTGATGCTGGTTGCGGTGTTGGTAGTTTAAGTATTCCATTGGCAAAATTGGGTGCTAAATCGATTTATTTAAGTGATATTTCTGAAGCGATGATAAATGAGACAAAAAAAAGGGCAAAGGAAGCAGGTTTGGACTTGAATAGGTTGAATTTTCGAACATCTGATTTAGAGAATTTAAAAGGTTCATTTAATACAGTTATTTGCTTAGATGTTTTCATTCACTACCCTCAACTGGAGGCTGAGGCAATGGTCAAACATCTCTGTCAATTATCTGATGAGAGATTAATTGTTAGCTTTGCTCCCTATACTCCTTTACTAGCTCTTTTGAAAGGTATTGGTCAACTATTCCCAGGACCAAGTAAAACTACACGGGCCTATACATTAAGGGAGACCGGAATTATTGAAGCTGCAAAGCAATCTGGCTTTAAAATGGTCCGAAGCAAGTTGAATCAAGCTCCTTTCTATTTCTCGAAATTAATAGAATTTGTGAAATCCTAGAGAACTAAAATTTTTATTTTTCTAAAAGACATTTAGGTAACTAAATGATTTTCAAGTGCATATCTAACTAATTCTGTTCTACTAGAAGTACCGGTTTTAATAAATAATCGACTCACATATTTCTCTACATTGCGTATAGAAGTCTCAAGTTGTCTTGCAATTTCTTTGTTCATTAAACCTTCCGCTACTAGTTGCAAAACGCTTGCCTCTCTTGGGGTGAAATTAGGAATCGAATCATCTTTCCGTGAGTTATTTTTATCCCCATGGCTAAGCATTGATTTGATTTCTGTAATCTGTTTTGCCATTTGGCCAACATCGGCATTCGCAAATCTGGCTGCTTCAGTTAATAATCGTTCTTGCCGCTGCACTACATTCTTAACTCTTGCAACTAGCTCATCGGGATCAAATGGTTTTGGCATGTAGTCGTCTACTCCCGCTTGATACCCTTGAGTTCTATCAGCAGTCATACCCTTAGCAGTAAGAAAAATGACAGGTGTACCTCCCAATCTTTCATCTTCTCTAATTTTTTTTAAAAGCCCATAACCATCACATCTAGGCATCATAACGTCACTGATAATTACATCAGGAATCATTTTTTGAGCTTTTTCCCATCCTTCTTCTCCATCTACAGCGGTTGTAACTTGAAATCCTTCATCTTCAAGATAAGCCTGAACAGCAGTTCTTAAACCAGGTTCGTCATCGACAAGTAATATTCTTGGAGTCTGAGAAACTTCTTGTGTTGATGGATTTGGGTCACTCATAAGAATTGTACTTCTAGAGTTTTTAAAGATGATATTAGCCTTTATTTCTCTCTATTATTTAGCTTAACGAATGAATCAATGGATAATAATCATTTGATTTTTGATTTTCAGTCCTCAACACCATGTTGTACGAAGGTCGTTGAGGAGATGGCTCCTTATTGGAATGTGTTGTGGGGTAATCCCTCTAATACTAATAATCGATCAGGTGTTTTTGCTTCAGCTGCCGTAGAAGTATCTCGTGAAAAAATAGCTTCATATTTGAATATCGAGCCTAAAAGATTAATTTTCACGAGTGGGGCAACAGAAGCGAATAATTTGGGGTTAGTTGGACATGCAAGAGCTAAAGCAAAACTCATTGGAAAACCTGGACACATAATTACCGTTTCAACTGAACATCATGCAGTCCTTGATCCGCTCAGGCAGCTTCAAAAAGAAGGGTTCCGTTTGTCAGAATTACAACCGAATAAAGATGGTTTAATCAATATTCAACAACTTTCTGAAGCTGTTGAAAAAGATACTTTTTTGGTTAGCGTCATGGCTGCAAATAATGAGATAGGGGTTTTGCAACCTATTGCTGAAATTGGGTCTTTTTGTAAGAGTAAGGGAATCGCTTTTCATACTGATGCCGCTCAAGCCTTGGGATACGTAGATTTAGACCCCGATAAATTATGCATTGATTTGATGAGCTTGAGTGCGCACAAAATTTATGGTCCTAAAGGTATTGGAGCTTTAGTGATGAGGGAAGGATTTCCTCTTGAACCATCTCAATATGGAGGAGGTCAGGAGCTTGGATTAAGATCTGGCACGCTCCCTGTCCCTTTAATTGTTGGATTTGCAAAGGCAGTCGAAATAACAAAAAATGATCAGGATGAAAGGAATAAGAGACTTTTATTTTTTAGAAACTTATTGTTGAGCGGATTAAAAAAGAATATTTCTGGATTGATAGTTAATGGATCTATCGATCAAAGATTGCCTCATAATCTCAATATCACTTTCCCTGGTGTGAAGGGAAGTAAATTGCATGGTCAATTAAGAAGGTTTATTTTTTGTACTAGTGGTTCAGCCTGCAGTAATGGTGAAGCTTCTCATGTTCTGAAGGAGATAGGGCTCTGCAAAAAAGATGCTGAAGCATCAATACGGATGAGTATTGGAAGAAAAACTTCTGAGCAAGATATCAAAGAGGCTATTGATATTATTACAAATATAGTGATTAATCTTGGAAAATAAGTTAAGTCTATTTTAAGAATCTCTTTGCAGAAATTCTTAATTTTGCACTTTTACTTCTTGGATTTAATTCTATCTCTTGGGGGCTTGCTCTCAAGGGCTTTTTAGATAGTACTTTTAATCTATTGTCAGTTTTAAAGATCGATTTTACTCTTCTATCTTCTAGTGAATGAAAACTCATTACCATAAATAGTCCACCTTCTAACAACCAGTTTGGAGCTTTTTCTAATAAGCTGTCCAGCGATTCCAATTCATTATTAACAGCTATCCTTAAAGCTTGAAAAGTTCTAGTTGAAGGATGTATTCTGCCATGTCTTTGCTTGGGTGGAAAACAACCAGCAATTGCATAAGAAAGAGCTTGAGTCCCACTGTATGCTCCATTTTCTGCAAGATCATTTTTTATTTTTCTTGCAATACGTCTAGAACGTTTTTCTTCTCCTAAGTTGTATATTAAATCTGCTAAATCCTCTTCAGATAGAGTGTTAATAAGTTCGGCAGCACTTAGACCTTGTTCAGGATTCATTCTCATATCTACCGGACCATCTAAACGAAAGCTAAAACCTCGTGAAGGCTCATCAAGTTGATGACTACTAACTCCAAGATCCGCTAAGACGCAAATGGCTTGTTCGTTAAGTGAAAAGTCTGCGAAGTTTGTGGAGATTATTTCTATTCTTGTCCCGAACTTTATTAATCTTTTTGATGCTGCTTTTCTAGCCATTGGATCTTGATCAAGCCCAATAATTTTGATTCCTGGGAAATTCTCTAGTATTTGAGCTGAATGCCCCCCTCCTCCAATGGTGGCATCAATAATTAATCCTTGTTTTGTTAATTCACTTGGTAATTCCTTTAGTGATTGAATTATTTCTTTCTCCATTATTGGGACATGATTAAAGTTAGAACTTGAACTAATTGGCCCTTCTTTCATAAGTTTTCACTAGTATTTAGACATTGTTGTGGTTGGGGCCAATGACGCAGCTTGAAACGCGTACGGAGCCAATGGTGGTCAACTTTGGGCCACATCATCCATCAATGCATGGGGTATTGCGGTTGGTGGTAACCCTTGATGGAGAGGATGTTGTTGATTGTGAACCAGTTATTGGTTACTTGCACAGAGGGATGGAGAAAATTGCTGAGAATAGAACAAACGTCATGTTTGTTCCTTACGTGAGCCGAATGGATTATGCGGCTGGCATGTTTTATGAAGCCATTGTTGTTAATGCTCCTGAGCGTTTAGCAAATATAAAGGTGCCTAAGAGAGCAAGTTATATAAGAGTGATAATGCTTGAGTTGAATAGGATCGCTAACCATTTGCTATGGTTAGGCCCATTTTTGGCAGATGTCGGGGCTCAAACTCCTTTCTTTTATATTTTTAGAGAAAGAGAGATGATTTACGATTTATGGGAGGCTGCAACTGGTCAAAGATTGATTAATAATAATTATTTTCGTATTGGTGGCGTTGCATGTGATTTACCTTGGGGCTGGTTAGAAAAATGCAAAGATTTTTGTGATTGGTTTGGTCCGAAAATTGATGAGTATGAAAAATTGATAACTAATAACCCTATCTTTCGTAGACGTATAGAAGGCTTAGGAGTTATAGGAAAAGAGCAAGCGATTAACTGGAGTCTTTCTGGCCCAATGCTTCGGGCTTCAGGTGTTCCATGGGATTTGAGAAAGGTAGATCATTATGAATGTTATGACGATTTTGAATGGCATATTGCATGGGAGAAAGAGGGGGATTGTTATGCAAGATATAGAGTTCGTATTGAAGAAATGAGACAGTCATTAAAAATATTAAGACAAGCTTGTGAGATGATTCCAGGGGGGGCAACAGAAAATCTTGAGGCAAAAAGGACAGTTGAGGGGAAAAAAGGTGATATGTCAGGCTTTGATTATCAATATGTAGCTAAGAAGGTTGCACCTACTTTTAAGATTCCTAATGGTGAATTATATACACGCCTTGAGTCTGGGAAAGGAGAGATAGGAGTATTTATTCAAGGTAATAATGATGTAACTCCTTGGCGGTTTAAAATCAGAGCGGCTGATTCTAATAATTTGCAGATACTTCCTCACATACTGAAGGGAGCTAAAGTCGCTGATATAATGGCTATCTTAGGTTCCATTGATGTGATTATGGGTTCTGTAGATAGATAGGTTCTTTGGAAAAGCGTAATCCTAGAGATTGGTTATGTTCCCAACGAACCGTTCGTTTTGGTGAGACAGATGCAGCTGGTGTGGTGCATTTTCTTGAACTATTCAGATGGTGTCATGAAACTTGGGAAGCAAGTTTAGAAAAGTATGGAGTAGTTTTACAAGAAATTTTTCCTGCAAACCAAATAAATAAAAGCCAACTGGATGTAGCTTTGCCAGTTGTTCATTGTGAAGCAAATTATTTTCAACCGCTTTATGTTGGAGATACTATCAATATCGAACTAAATCCAGAGAAGATAAATGACTCTTCATTTGTACTTCGATTTAAATTTAAAAAAAATGGTGAGAAAATCGGCATGGCAAATATAAAACATGTATCGATAAATCCGATCACAAGAGACATATGTGCATTATCTAAGCAAATAAATTTGTGGCTTCATGAATCTAGTTTGAATTTTTAGTTAATAGGTCTATTAAATGCTATCCAATCTTTCCATTTTTTTATTTCCCATTTTTTATTGATATTTCTTGAAAGCTTTGGACAATCGTACCAGTTTAGTGGTTTTTTGGGTGGTTGCCAGTCTTCAATGAGATCAGTCAGAAGTGAGATGATTGGATATCTGTTGATTCCTTTTTCTTTGAATTTAATCAAGGCAACTAAACGTTGTCCCCACTTCTTATTATTAACTCCTAGTACAAAAATGTCTTTAATTGGGATTTGATTTTTCGAGATTATTTTCATTAATTCCATTTCGATATCTTCTGGGAAAATTGTTTCACCACCAGAATTTATAGCTGAATCTCTTCTGCCCAGGATTTGTATTGCTTTTCTATTGTCGAGAGTGATGTATTGCGCTAAATCGCCTGCTTCCCACCATCCATTTGTGTCTGTAATTGATTCGAATTTATCATTTTTCCATTTTGAAGTTGCAATCCTATTAGTTTTAATCTTAAGGGAATTTCTTTTGTTGATTTCTATCTCAACATCTTCGAGAGGGAACCCAACACTATTACTTCCTTTTAAAAAATCGTTGGGACTCAGACAAGTTACCATTGCAACAGTTTCGGTAGCCCCATAACAAGGAGCTAAATTAATAGATTTTCTTCGCGCTTTGTCAGCAAGGTCTGTGGAGAGCAAAGCCCCTCCAACCCAGATTATATCTAGAGATTGAAGCCATTTTAAACCATCAGAATCCTCAATTAAAGACGATAATTGAGTTGGAACTAGGGATGTAATCAATGGACATCTATATTTATTAGTTAATGCTTCACTAAACTTCTTAAGTTGAAATGGTTTATGCATTAAAGAAGGTGAAATCCAGTGATACTCAGATTGCCACGTGTGATGTCTCCACCAAGGCATGAAACCACTTATATGGTGTAAAGGTAGTGAATTGAGAATGATGCACTCATTGGGCTTAATGCCATGATTCTTTAACCACATTCCGGTTGCTAAAGCCGAATTAGTTAGATTTTTAATTGATTGGAAACAAAGATTTGGTCCTCCAATGCTCCCCCCGCTTGAAATCATTATTCCTTCTCCTTCAGGCAAAGTTGACGATGTGGGGATTTTCGTTTGATCTTTTGGAGGTGCTAGATATACCCAGTTATGCTTTTCAAAATTCTTCAAAATTTCTTTTGAACAGTCCAGTTTTTTTTCAGGAATACATTTTACAACTGCAATTTTGGTCATACGGCTTCCCAGACTGATTTTGGATTGTTGTTAAAGAGTGGGCCTTTGGGGCACCATCCAGGTGCAAGTCCAGGTGCACAAGAATTTCCTCCTTTGACTTGCTTGGCGGCGAGGTGATTAATCCACCTTCTCCCAATACCTGTTTCAAAAGCTGTGCTTATGACTGTTTGACTATCTTCTTGTTCAATTTCTTTTAACAGTAATCTAGGATCACCATCTAATGCAGGGCGACGTATTTGCCAACTTTTCCATGTTTTTCGTAAATATGGAAATTCAACTAAAGACTCATCTAGTGCGATTGGAATTTGATTAGCTAATGAAAATAAACCTTCAATATCTTTTGATGGGAGTGGCTGTTCAATCCATTCCAAACGAGGTTCGTTTGTTAGTTCGTTAATCCATTCTTGTGCTTTTTGGCGACTCCATCCTCCATTTGGATCAATTCTAAGTTTATAATTATTTGGTAAAATATCTAAGATTTTTTGTAATGTTTTCTCTTCCTTAAAGTTATTTTCTTGGTGAGATACTTTCCATTTTATTGTATAAGAACTTTTCTTATCATTTGATCCATCTACATATTTAACTATTGACTCTAATGGATCAATATCTGTAGGTAAAAGATAAGCTGAGTTTGCGATGTCAAAATTTTCAAAACTTAACTTGCTTTTAGTGAGATTTTCTAAATCGGCTAAGCAGGTTCCTAATCCGAAAGCAAGTGCTCCTGGCAATTCATATAAATAATTTTCTATTGAATCTTTTGTAGTTTGCCTACCAATAAAATCGAGACTTTCGATGCTTTTTTGTAATTCCTTTTTCTCAATAGGTGATACTTCACCCCATCCGTAATTTCCATCTGCGTCTTTTATTTGCAACAATAAACCTACCTTGTTGTGAATACTTCTTTTCGAGGTTATTAACTTTCTTGTTAGTTGAAATGAAAATGGCTTGATATTAATTATTAATTTCATGATTCAACAAAATCAAAAATTAATTATACAAAAATGAGGATATAGCAAAACCTACACTCAAGCATAACCCATTAATGGTCTGAAAGCGTAAAGCTAAAAACTTACTGTTTTTAATACGCTCAGGTTGGTTGTGATGTCTTTTAATTAATTTGATAAGATCTACACCTGAAGGAAGGCTAATTAAACATATAAGAGTCGTTATTGGCCATATTCCAATTAGTACTGGTAGTAATTCTAATAAAAATATTAGACCAACGAACCACGGTAAAAATTCTGCCGCTCGATGAGTGCCTAAAATAACTAAGGGTGATTTTTTACCGACAGCAGCATCTTGGTTGATTTGATGAAAATGTGAACAGAATAGAACCAAAGTGGTCGCCATCGCCGGACCTGCCCCAACCATTAGTGCTGTTCCCCAGGGGATGGCATGAAAATTAGATTTTGGAGAAACAACAATTAGTGCTGCAGCTGTAGCAAGCGGGCCAAAGGCAATCCAGCAGAGGGGTTCTCCCAAGCCCTTATACCCCAGTCTAAATGGTGGCCCTTGATATAAATATCCAAGGAAACAGCAAATTAAGACCAAAAAAAGTACTGTTATTTTACTTTTTACAGCAAGGATAAATATGATAAATAAACCTAATAAAAGAGAAAAATATGCAACTCGACTTACAGTGGTTTTATTACCAGTTAAAGCGACTACGGAGTGGAATTTGTATTTGTCAACGCCAGTTTCATCGTCAAAAAGATCATTGGTAAGATTCTCCCAAAGCAAAATCAAGATAGAGGCAATTAGAAAACCGATGAATTGTCCTAGACGAATATTGCCGCTATTACCTAGCTCCCATGCTGCAGATAAAATTACAGGCATTATTGCGACTGAATATAATGGCCACTTAATTGCAGCTTGCCAAAGATTTTTCTTTTCAATTGTAGAAGACTTCACTGATAAAATAACCTGTTCTGTTTGTTTCTTGGTTCCTTCCTTAAGACTAGGCAGCAGTTCATGTATTGGTTTATTTATGTCTAAAGGTTCTAATTGGTTATGAATTTAGAACCTGTCTTTAGTGAGCTTTTAGTTGGTTCTCTTCGGAAATGGAGTGAACGAAAAGTTGAAGAATGTATCTTGAGTATTTCTGTTCCTGTAAGTCAAGCAGACCCTTTAACGACATTACCTTTAATTGCTGAAAAACATCAGTTTAGATTCCTTTGGGATCTATCTCCCGGATTGTGCATTTCTGCCGGAGGACATTGTCAATCTTTAAATTTATCTGGACCAAAGAGGTTTGAAAATGCACAAAGGTTTAGTGATGAGATTTTTACTCGATTGATAGATACTTCTCCAAGTCCAGCATTTTCAGCATCAAGGATTCTATTTTCATTTTCTTTTTTTGATCAAATTAAGAGTAATGAAAAATCAATAGATGATAAATTTTCCCTGCAGGCTGTTATGCCTAAGTGGCAATTAACTGCAAAAGATGGATTGACATGGTTACGTTTAAATTCAGTTGCCCAAAATCCTTCAGATGTTCGTGAATCCGTAGAAAGATTATGGTCAATTCGAGAAAAGATAAATAGATCCCCTGTCCGAACTTTCCATGATGTAAAAGAAAATTTCTTAGTCGATAATTTTTCTAATGATTGGAAATCTCAATATCGAGATGCATTGGCTAAAGGGATCGAATTAATAAATGCAGGTGATTTGGATAAGCTTGTCTTGGCTACGAGACAACGCCTTTCCCTCAGAAAACCATTAGATCCGCTGAACTTACTTGCTCGCCTAAGAGTTCAGCAAACTAATAGTTGTCGATTCCTATGGCAAAAAAATTATGATGAATCATTTTTTGGTGCATCACCTGAGAGATTGATAAGTCTCAATAACAATCAATTACTAATCGATGCTTTGGCCGGTACTGCAAAAAAGGGTGATGATGGGAAAGAATTACTTGCATCTTCTAAAGATTTAAGAGAACACCATTTTGTAGTTAACTCTATTACCGAACAACTTTTAAGAAACGGTATTAATGCAAGTCATAAATCTCAACCAAGATTAATGACTCAAGGCCATTTAATTCATTTGCATACCCTTATCAGAGCTTATGTTGAACATAAATCACCTCTTGATTTAGTTGAATCTCTTCATCCAACTCCTGCTGTTGCAGGATTGCCCCTTGGTAAATCTTTGAGTTGGCTTAGAGCTTTAGAACCATTTGATCGCCAAACATATGCTTCTCCAATTGGATGGATAGATAAAAATCAAAATTCAGAATTTAGGGTTGCGATACGTTATGGACATGTGAGAGCTAATGAACTTAAATTATTTGCTGGTGCAGGTCTTGTAAAAGGCTCAACTGTTGAAGAAGAGATGCAAGAAGTAGCTTTGAAATTTGAGGTTTTAAGAAATCAATTAAATTTAGATAAGCTTAATTGTTCAAATGATCTATAAGGCAATCAATTACTTGATCTGCTAGGGGAACATTCATTAGGTTTTCTACTTCCCTAATACCAGTTGGACTTGTTACATTTATCTCACTTAACATTCCTCCAATGACATCTATTCCAACAAAGAAGAGACCTTCTGCCTTTAACGACGGTTTTAATTGATCACATATCTCTATTTCTTTAGGAGTTAATTTTGTTATTTCAGCTTTTCCTCCTAAAGCAAGGTTGCTTCTGAAGTCTCCTTCTTTTGGACGTCTATTAATTGCACCTAAGGGTTCTCCATTAATCAAAAGGATTCTTTTGTCTCCATGTATGACTTCTGGTAGAAATTGTTGCATCATTACTGGTAAATGTTCTTGTGAGGTAACCAGTTCCAGTAATGCTTCTAGGCCTGGAGCATCTTTTGCAATTCGTATGACTCCTTGTCCACCTTTCCCCCCAAGTGGCTTCAAAACAACTTCACCATATTCTTTCGCAAATGTAATTAATTGTTCCACTCTACTTGCAACAAGAGTAGGAGCCATTAGATCACTAAATCTTAAAGCTCCTAATTTTTCGTTCCATGCTCTAAGTGATGCAGGCTTGTTCATTACATTGACTCCGTCTCTTTCTGCAACTTCTAATAAATGAGTTGCATACAAAAATGCTTCATCAACAGGAGGATCTTTGCGCATCCAAATGCATGAGAAATCTCTTAAAGGAAGGCTTTGTGAGGATTGGACATTAATCCATGGTTCACAATCAACTTTGTTAGAAACGACCCATGCATCATCTCCGCGAGCTTCTAGGTCAGAGGGAGTACAAATCCAAACATCTATGTTGGCTCTAGACGCGGCTTGCATTAGTGCTGCTGATGAATCCTTATTTGGATTAATATTTTCAATTGGATCTAGAACAAAAAGTTGCTTCATGAATCAATTGATTATTCCTAAAAGTTCATTTAATTTGTTATTTCTCTCAAGCTCGTAGAGCTCGTCGCAACCTCCAATACTTTTTTCATTGATAAAAATTTGTGGGACAGTTCTAAGACCACCCGATCTCTCAGACATTTTTGTTCTTGCATCATTGTCTCCATCAATCGAATATTCTGTAAAGTTGACTCCCTTTTCATTTAGGAGGGCTTTTGCACGGATGCAAAATGGGCAAAATTTCCAAGTGTATATTTCCACTTTGGTAATGCCTGAATCGTGACTTGATCTATTCATTTATAGTTTTTGGGTTGATCTGCTGATAGCTTTTAATGTATTGATTCTATTACCTCGTTTGCAAGACCTGACTGATTTTAAAAGAGATCTTTCTTTATTGACTGCTCGCCTGGGTAATGCCCAGGATTGTCTTTGACGAACCTGCACTGCTGGCTAAACAGAAGGATTTAGAACAAGTTGCATCGCAACCTGAGTTTTGGAGCGATCCCAAAGATGCTCAAAAACATATGCGACAACTTGATGAAGTAAAAGCAGAGTTGGGAAAGTTAATTGCATGGAGGGGGTCTATTGAGGATGCAAATCTCTCTTTAGAGCTTTATGAGATAGATCCTGATGAAGAAATGCTTTTGGAGGCACAGAAGGGCCTTGAAAAATTAAAACAAGAACTTGAGCGTTGGGAGATGGAGCGTCTTTTAAGTGGAACCTACGATAAAGAGGGTGCAGTTCTTTCAATTAATGCTGGTGCAGGTGGAACTGATGCCCAAGATTGGGCTCAAATGCTGTTAAGGATGTATACCCGTTGGGCTGAAAATAATGGCATGAAAGTTATTGTTAATGAACTTTCTGAGGGAGAGGAAGCGGGAATCAAAAGTGTAACTTTTGAAATAGAAGGTTTATATGCATATGGTTTTTTACAAAATGAAAAGGGTACTCATCGTTTAGTAAGAATTTCCCCTTTTAATGCAAATGGAAAGCGTCAGACCAGTTTTGCTGGAGTTGAAGTTATGCCTAAACTTGATGATGAGGTTGAGCTGGATATTCCTGAAAAAGATTTAGAAATCACGACAAGTCGCTCAGGTGGAGCAGGTGGACAAAATGTCAATAAAGTAGAAACGGCTGTTCGGATTCTTCATGTGCCTACTGGAATTGCAGTGAGGTGTACTCAAGAAAGATCTCAGCTACAAAATAAAGATAAAGCAATGGCTTTATTAAAATCGAAATTGATGGTGATAGCAGTTGAACAAAGAGCGGCAGAGATTGCTGATATTCGTGGGGATATTGTGGAAGCTGCTTGGGGAAATCAAATCAGAAATTATGTTTTTCACCCATACCAAATGGTAAAAGATTTACGTACTGATCAAGAGACAACAGACGTAGATTCAGTCATGAATGGGGAAATAGATATTTTTATTCAGTCTCTTTTAAGGCAAAATATTGAAGAATCTTAAATTGTACTGGATATGAATAACAAAATTATTCCCGATGAGGTCGCGAGGACACAAACACCATCACCAAGTTTTGTCAAACTTGCAATGAAAAATATGGTTCGGAAAGGAAGCCAAAGCCTTTATCATTTTGGTCTAACTGCATTTGGATTTATTGGATTTATTCTTTTAGTTGCTTTTCTAGGCAAACCTCATATCCCTCAATAGTTTTATGGACAATTATTTGTCTAGTTCGCATCAATTGAATATAGATCTTGCTTTTAGTTCCTTTCCATTTAAAGATTTAGAAATCTGTTCAGATAATAAGTCAATAAAACTTATAAAAAGTTCGAGTTATTGGAATCAGGAATTAGCTATTTGGATTAGATTTATTCAATCAAATGAAAAACTTAAGTGTCCTGAAATAGTTAGATCTGCATCAAAACTTAGTCTAGGATTGGAATTAACAAATGATCAAAAGATTGCAGAATTGAATGATGCATGGCTTGGAAAATTTAAAAGTACAGATGTCCTTTCATTTCCAATTATTGATGAGACAGTTTTTCTTGCTACTGAATATATTGAATTAGGGGATATAGTTATTTCAGTCCCGACTGCAGTAAGACAAGCTAAAGAAAATAATGTTGATTTATATAGAGAACTGAGATGGCTTGTATCCCATGGCCTGTTACATCTTTTGGGCTGGGATCATTTTGATCAAGCAAGTCTTAATCAAATGCTTATTATGCAAGAGCAACTTCTTGATTTAAGAGGTATTCTTTAAAAGGAACAAATGAAAATTCAAAAATATGTGTCCCGATGTATCTACTGACGCTGAACGAGAAGTTTTAAATTTGTCTAATAATCATCAAAGATCAAATAAAAGATCATCCTGGAAGATAGCTAAAGATCTTCCAACAAGCTTTTTTTATGCAGCTAAAGGGTTAAGATATTCTTTTTCTACTCAAAGAAATTTTAGGATTCATGTTGGATTTGCACTATTAGCGTTTGTTTTAGGATTATTTTTGAGGCTTAATAAAAGTGATTTAGCAATAATGGCTCTTACAGCTACTAGTGTGCTAGTAGTTGAATTGCTTAATACTGCAATTGAATCGGTTGTTGATTTGGCTATTGGGAAAAGATTCCATCCTCTCGCACAAATAGCTAAAGATTGCTCTGCTGGGGCTGTTTTAGTGGCTTCAATTAGTTCATTACTTATTGCTGTCTTACTACTATTTCCGCCATTGCTTAAAACGTTAGGAATTTAAAGGCATAAAATCATGTTTTTAGTGATCGACAATTATGACAGTTTCACTTATAACCTCGTGCAATATTTGGGTGAGTTGGCTTCAGAGCATCCTATCGCTGGGGAGGTAAGAGTTGAACGTAATGACTCTCTTACAATAAGTGAGATAAAAGATTTAAACCCTGATGCGATTTTGTTATCTCCTGGCCCTGGCGATCCTAATCAATCAGGAGTTTGTCTAGATATTTTATCTGAGCTATCAAGTAAAATACCAACTCTTGGTGTTTGCCTAGGCCATCAAGCTATAACTCAAGCTTTTGGTGGAAAAATAATTAGAGCGAAAGAACTTATGCATGGAAAAACATCTAATGTTTTGCATAGAGGTGATGGGATTTTTAAAGATTTGCCAAATCCTTTAGTTGCTACCAGATACCACAGTTTAATTGCAGACAGAGAGACTTTCCCAGATTGCTTAGAGGTTATTGCTTGGTTAGAAGATCAGACAATAATGGGAATAACTCATAAAGATTACCCTCATATCAATGGTGTACAGTTCCATCCTGAGAGTGTTTTGACTGAAGCCGGTCACAAATTGCTTTCCAATTTTCTGAACATGGCGGAATCAAGTTAGATTTACTCATATAATTTTATTTATATGAAGAAAAATGAGAGTTGTTTTTAGGTTGATGAATTTAATTTTTATTAGAGCTTTTTTGGTGCTACCTGCTTTTCTCTTCTCTACCTCTTCAGTGTTGGCAGATAGTTTAGAAATTAAAAATTTTGGTCATAGTTCTATTTTAATAAGAGGTAAAGACCAATCGATATTATTAAATCCATTTAGAGCTGTTGGTTGTGCCTCAGGTTTAGTAGAGCAAAATATTTCAGCTGACATAATACTTGCGAGTTCTCTTCTGCCTGATGAAGGAGCAAAAACTGCCAAAGGCTTATTTTTTGTGAATCCAGGTTCATATAGAATTAATGGTATGAGTCTTGAGGGCTTTTCTAGCCCTCATGATCGTGTAGGAGGTCGTAGATTTGGAATGTCTACCTTATGGAGATGGGAACAAAATGGATTTACTTTTGCTCATCTAGGAGGTGCTGCTTCTCCATTGACTATTAAGGAGAGACTTTTAATAGGTAAACCTGATGTTTTATTTATTGCTGTAGGAGGAGGAGCAAAAGTTTATGATGCTCAAGAGGCGGCAAATGTAGTCGAAGTACTTAAACCAAAGATTGTTATACCGGTTCAATATCAACGAAAAGCTAAAAATAAAATTCCAAGTTGTGATCAACAAGGCGTAGAAGCCTTTATAGAAGTAATGAAAGACTATAAAGTGAGAAAAGTTGGTAAAAAATATACTCTAAAAAAACAAACTTCTAAAAATAAAATTTTATATTTAATGGATTAGTTTATACTTTATCGATGAGTTTAAAAGTTGACCAGAATCTTTTCATCTGTTCAATAGTTCCAATACTTACTCTTAAACAACCCTTTAAATTAATTTTCTGATCCATACTTCTTACAAGAATCCCAGATTGTTTTAGTTTTTCCTCTGTTTCTATTGGTCCTGATTGGGGCCAAAGCAAAAAATAGTTACCTCCACCAATATGGTACTTAACCTTGTGTTTTTCAAATTTTGTTGTTAACCAATTACGAGCTTTAAGTACTTCGTTTACATAAGAATCAATATAGGATTGATCTTTAAGTGCTGCAAAAGCGGCGATAACAGCAAAGCTATTAACGTCGTAAGGACCAGTGACTCTATTAACTATATTAATTACTTTATAATTACCAATAGCAAACCCAATTCTTAATCCTGCTAAACCAGCAGTTTTAGAAAGAGATCTTAGTACAACAAGATTAGGTGTCTTTTGGAAATTGATAAATGGCAAAACACTGTCACCTGTAAACGCCTCGTAAAGTTCATCAACAACAACTAGTGTTTTAGATGAAAGATTGGCGATTTCTACAATTCTTTCTGGACTTAATCTTGTTCCAGTGGGATTATTTGGGTTGCAGATGAGCAAAATTTTAGGATTATTTTGAATAATAAATTTGCAAATCTTTTTGAATGGATATTGATAATCAATGCCCTCATAAGGAATTGAGGTTATACTCATTCCTCGCATTTGTGCGCATGGGGTATAATATCCAAAAGTCGGTGATGTTGTTAACATTACCTCATTATCTTCGCCATATGCATGAAAAATTGCATTTATAGCTGCATCAACTCCATTAAAGATTCCAATTTCAGATGAGTTAATTTGTATATTTGGGTTTCGCTTGTTTAGATTTTTCAGTAATTTCTCTGTTAAGCCTGAGTATTCTGGATAAATAGAAATTTCCTCTCGGCTTATTTCTCTTAGTGCTTGAATAACTAGAGGACTTGGTCCAATAGTATTTTCATTAAAGTCAAGTCTTAGTAATTTTCGTCGTCCTTCTAGTGGTGCTGAATAAGGATTCAACGCTGATACTGCTTCTCTGGGATCTGGTGTATCTAAAAAAGAATCGTTTCTAGTTTCCATTACATTCTTTCTAAAGTAGGGATACCTAATAGATTCATCCCTAGTTTAAGTGTTTCCGCGGTGATGGAACATAAAGCTAGTCTACTGGTTCTTGATGGCTCATTTGCTTTTAAAACTGGAATTTGATCATAGAATCTATTGAAAATCTGACTTAGTTCAAATAGATATCCACATAGACGATTAGGCAGTAATTCTTTTTCAACTTCAGCAATTACAGAATCAAGTTGTAATAGCTTTCGAATCAAATTCCATTCTTGTGGCTCATTGAACAGAATATTCTGACTTTCTACGTTTAGATCCCCTCCTTTGCGTGATATACCGGCTATTCGAACCAAAGCATATAGTAAATACGGAGCTGTATTTCCCTGTAAAGAGAGCATCTTGTTAAAACTAAATTGGTAATTAGAAATTCTATTTTGACTTAGATCTGCATATTTAATTGCTGCAATTCCAACAGTAGTAGAAACTTTATTTATAAAACTTTCATTTTCGGATCTGCTTTCAGTTTTGAGACGATCTATAAGATCTGTTTTTGCTCGTTGAATTGCTTCATCCAGAAGTTCCACTAATCTAATAGTTTCCCCTGAACGAGTTTTTAATTTTTTTCCATCATCTCCCTGAACAAGACCAAAAGGTACGTGCTCCACTTGACAATCTATAGGAATCCATTTGGCTAGCTTTGCTATTTGAAAAACCCCAAAGAAATGTGATGCTTGCCCAGCATCGGTGACATAAATCAACCGGACTGCTCCATCTCCATTCGGAGGAGGAGCCAACCTATATTTAATCGCTGCAAGATCAGTTGTTGCATAATTAAAACCACCGTCACTTTTTTGAATAATGATTGGTTGTGGTTTGCCATCTTTTCCTACGAAGCCATCAAGAAAAACACATTGAGCTCCTTGATCATTTATTAGTAAATCCTTGTTTTTTAAATCATTGATAACATCTACTAAAAGGTTGTTATAAAAAGATTCACCTCTTTCAGTTAACTTAATGTCAAGTCGGTCATAGATTTTTTGAAATTCTTTTCTAGATTGATTGCATAATAATTGCCAAGCAATGAGACTGTCTTGATGACCTGTTTGTAAATTAACAACCTCGCTTCTAGATTTATTTTGGAAGACTGGATCTTCATCAAATCTTTTTTTCGCTTGACGATAGAAATTTACGAGATCACTAATTTCTACTACATCTTTTGTATAGAGTGCTTCTGGTATAACCTCTTTCAAGTGTGTAATGAGCATGCCAAATTGCGTACCCCAATCTCCTACATGATTGATTCGTAAGACTTCATAACCGCAGAATTCAAGAACCCGTGCGAGAGAATCACCAATAATTGTTGATCTTAAATGTCCAACATGCATTTCTTTAGCAATATTTGGACTTGAGAAATCAATAATCACACGGTTATTATTTTTTTCTTCTTTCTTGACAGTACTAAATTCTTTTAGAGGAATACCCAATCTTTCATCATTTAGACGAACATAGATTTCAGATATAAGTGTTTTGGAATTAATGGATATGTTGATGAACCCTGGACCTGCAACAATGGGTGCGTTGCATATTTGCAAGTAATCATTATCTTTTTGTAAGTGGTTGGCTATTTGTTGTGCAATTTGACGAGGAGGTTGTTTTATTTCTTTCGCAAGGGGTAAAGCACAATTGATTTGAAAATCTCCAAACTCTGGTTTGGAGGCGGGCAATAGCTTGGTACCTGAGAGTATTGAAGAAGTTTTATTACTTCGATCTTCCTTTGGGAAAATTTTGACTAACGCCCTATTTAGGACATCTTCTAATTTTTTGGATATTTCAAGCATAATATTTAAAGTTAGTTAGATACTTTTAAGATTTTTATGTCTTTGTGATGTGATAAGAAAATTGCTTATTCATTGTTCTAGTGAAAGCGCATACTAAAATCTATCCATTTGCTTTTAGTGATTGGTGCACTAGTTGAAATTAAATCAATACCTGTAGAAATATAGTCTGACAAATTATTTGGATTAATTCCAGAGACTTCGATCACAATATTTTGTGAGACGTATTTGGCTTTACTTGATTGTGAAAGTTGACGTAGTTCTGGAACTAATTTCTCAATTGTTTGAATAGTCATCTCATCAAGCAAAACTCCATCAGCTCCTGCCTCTACTGCTTCTTTCGCTTGAGCAGGAGTTTCTGCTTCAACTATTATTTTTTTTGTCCAAGGAAGAATTTGTTTTAAGATTTTGATACTCTCCCTAATTCCATTAGACCATTCAATATGATTTTCTTTTAACATGGCTGCATCATCTAATCCAAGTCTGTGATTGATTCCTCCACCACAACGAAAAGCATATTTTTCGAATATCCTAATTCCTGGCGTTGTTTTACGTGTATCTGCTAATTGTATATTTGATCCAGATAATTTAGTTACAAGTAAGGCTGTAGACGTTGCAATACCAGAAAGATGCATCGCGACATTAAGAGTGACTCTCTCTCCTGCTACTAATGACGCTGAAGGTCCTTTTAATTCTAAGAGTCTTTGATCCTTAATAAACTTTTGACCATCCTGTATGAGTAGTTGAATATCAACTTGTGGATCAATTTTTTTAAAAATAAGTTTAATGAGATCTCCACCACAAAAAGTTCCATCCTCTTTTGCAATCCAATGGGCTGATGCATTTCTATTATTGAGGACAAACCTAGTTAGATCTCCATCACCGAGATCCTCCTCTATCCATGCATCTAATATTTTATGTAGCTTTGGTGAGCGAAGATCCACAATACAAAAAATACATTAATTACTATACCAACGTCAAAACCATTTATAAAAAATATCTTTTCCTATTTTTGTATTTCATATATTTATTTTGCTTGAGTCATTTTTAAGCTAACAGAAGCTTTTAATCTTTTTCTTTGTGATATGTTACTTATATGCTTTAATTAATCCTATCTCAACTGCTGGAATCTAGTGGAAGTTGTTCATAGTGTTAATATTATGGTTGCCCTGTTGATTGGAGGGGTTTGCTATTACTTATACTATATTTTTACAATCGACAATAAAGGTTAGATTCAAGAATTATTTATTACTTCCCAATACAGAATTTTGCAAATATATTATCAAGTAAACTTTCTGTTAGATCATCACCTGTAAGTTCATCTAAATGATGAATAGCTTGTCTTAAATCTATGGTCCAGAAATCCCATGGCAGTTTTTCTTTAAAAACCTGATCGATATTTTTCAGTGCTTTCAAGGCTGACTTCGCAAGATCTAATTGTCTTTCATTTAGAGCAATATCTAACCCATGAATTTGAGAAGAATCACATAACTGTAGTAAATAATTGATTAGTTCATCTTCTCCTTGACCAGTTTTTGCACTTATGATCACTTGATTCTCTTTTTCTAAAATATTTTTTTTATTGTTTTTCAAAGAATGATTATCTTTTAAATCAGATTTATTTCCAACAATTAATGTTGGAATACTTGTGGGAATTTGTTTTAGTATTGATTCATCCTCTTTAGTCCACCCTTCTGAAGAATCAAAAATCAACATTATAAGATCACTTTGATTTAGAGCATTTTGTGTCCTAGATATACCAATTTGTTCGATAATATTTTTAGTTTCTCTTATACCCGCAGTATCAATAAAAGTTACTGGTATACCTTCTAATACAATTTCACTTTCTAAAAGATCTCTAGTGGTTCCAGGCAGGTCAGTAACAATTGCTTTTTCTCTTTTGGAAAGTCTATTCAATAAAGAGCTTTTTCCGACATTAGGCTTTCCTGTTAGCGCAACTTTTAAGCCAGAACGAACCCATGATCCTCTTTTGGCATTATCTATTAGCTCGTTTATATCTTTTCTAATTGTGATAATTTCATTCTTTACATGTTCTTCTTCTAAAGTTGGAAGATCTTCTTCAAAATCTATTCTTGCCTCAATTTCAGATAATTGCTCTACTAGGCGTTGTCTTATTGAACTAATTGTAGTTTGAATATTTCCTTCGATTCCATTGATAGCAAGTTCTGCGGCTTTTCGACTCCTTGCTGAAATTAGTTCACTAATTGATTCTGCTTGCGTTAAGGTTAAACGACCATTAAGTACTGCTCTTTGACTAAACTCACCTGGCTCTGCTCTTCGTACATTTGGTCTATCTAGTATTCTTTCTAGGATCTTCTGGACGGCAATAATTCCACCATGGCAATGAATTTCCACTACATCCTCACCTGTAAAGCTTCGCGGCCCTTTCATGATTAGGATTAATACTTCATCTATATATTTTTTTTCATTTGCTTCTGTTACATGTCCGTACAGCACTTTGTGAGTGCTCCAATCGTGCATTCCTGGTATGTCAACAATACTTTTACATATCTCAATTGCTGCGGAGCCAGAGATCCTAATGACAGCAATACTTCCTTGGCCGGGAGAAACGGCAGTTGCAATTGCAGCAATAGTATCTTCAGTAGGAGAAAACGACTTCATTAATCAATAGTCTCGCAATCTTCACTAAGATCGAACGTGGTTTTCCTTTTTATAAACAAGATTTTCTAAAATATGAGAAAGATCTTCCTCAATTTAATAAAAAGAATTCGTAAATTGATCTCTTGGCTTTGGAATCAGGAAGGTTCGCCTTCTCAAAGAGCATTAGGTTTTGGTGTAGGAATATTTAGTGGTTGCTTCCCATTTTTTGGTTTGCAAACTTTGATGGGCGTATTTCTAGCGAAAATCTGTAAGGGGAATAGTATCTTAGCTGCTTTAGGAACCTGGATTAGTAATCCATTTACTTATGTACCTCTTTATTATTTTAATTATAAAGTAGGCTCACTTTTACTAAATACAGATAAAGATTTAGTTGATATTAGTCTTATTACTACTAAAGAGTTGTGGTCTCAAGGTTGGTACTTAAGTTCTCGACTTTTAATGGGTTCGATATGCGTAGGTCTTTTAACTGGTATTATTGGTGGTTCTTGTTTATATTTTCCACTTAAGAAATTTTCTAATAAAATTTGAGGTTGTTAATTTTTTAGAAAGATTTTGAATTAATGAGGTTTTAATTTGATTGACTCATCATAATTGTATATCGAGATTATTTTAATATTTTCAATGAGTGTATGATTCAGTCAAAAATATTAATTTATTCCTGTTCTTGCTATATCTAAAACATCCACCATTGAACGTATTTGATTGATAGTAATTTCTAATTGATTAACGCTTTCTAGCTCAACTCTAAGATCTATGCATGCAGGTTTACCCTGTGAAGTTTTTACTCTTGCATCGATTACATTAATACCTCTATCCGAGAGCCTCATTAATATGTCTTTAAGTACTCCAACCCGGTCAATAACCTCAATTCTTAATTGAATAGGGAATTTTTCTTCTTTGATACGTGTATTGCTATTCCACTGAACTGATAATCTTCTTTCATTAGGTATTGATTGTACATTGACACAATTAGTTCTATGTATAGTTATACCGTGGTTGCCAAGTGAAATAGTTCCAATTATTGGTTCTCCAGGCAATGGACTGCAGCACCCTCCTAATCGGTAGTCAAGTCCCTCTAATCCAACTATAGGTGAGTATTTTGTTTGAGATATTTTGGCTTTGTTTGAAGCAAGACTTGCTTGGGTTCCAATTTGGTTCGCTAGCTCGAGATCACTTACTTCGGCCTCAGGTAGCTGATTTTGTATTTTTATCTCTTCTTTAAATCTATTTAAAACTTGATTTAAGGTTAAAGCTCCAAAACCAAGTGCAGCCAATAAATCTTCAGTTGTCTTGAGATTACATCTCTCAGCAACTTTTAAGATTGCGTCACCTCTGAGTAAATTATCAATTCCTTTGCGACCCAACTCTTGTTCAAGTAATTCTTTCCCTCTTAAGATTGTTTGCTGACGATGACTTTTTTTATACCATTGTCTAATGCGATTTTTAGCTGTGGGTGTGGCAACATAATTCAACCAATCTAAGCTTGGATGGGAGTTCTTATGTGTGAGAATTTCAACGAAATCTCCATTTTCAAGAGGTGTTGATAGCACACATAGTCGATCATTAATCCTAGCACCATTGCAATGATTGCCTACTTCAGAATGAATGCGATAAGCGAAGTCGATTGCTGTGGATCCATTCCTTAATCCTAAAACATCTCCTTTTGGAGTGAAAACAAATACTTCTTCATCAAATAAATCCTCTTTAATTGATGCAAGATAGTCATTGTGATCATTAACTCCATCTTCTTGTTGCCATTCAACTAATTGACGCAACCAATTAAATTTTTCTGAATCAGGATTTGCAGGAGAACCTCCTTCTTTGTACTTCCAATGAGCTGCAATCCCAAATTCGGAAACCCGATGCATTTCTGGAGTTCTAATTTGTACTTCAATAGGTCTGTGCCTGCCAATTACAGCGGTATGTAATGACTGATAACCATTTGGTTTTGGGAGACCTATATAATCTTTAAAACGTCCAGGTATTGGTCTGAATGTGTCATGGACAACGGCAAGAGCTCGATAGCATGTCTCAACATCTGAGACAATTATTCTAAGTGCGGCAACATCAAAAATCTCATGAAATTCTTTCTGTTGTCGCTGCATTTTGCTCCAAATTCCATATAAATGCTTTGGCCTACCACTAACTTCACAATGATTAAGTCCTGCTGAGTTCAAGCGATCTTTTAGTAAATGAACAGTTATATCTAATCTATCTTCTCTTTCACTACGCTTACTAGCTATTTGTTGTTGAATCTCTCTAAATGGATCTGGCTCTAAAAGTTTAAATGCTAAGTCCTCCAGTTCCCATTTGAAACGTCCTATTCCTAAACGGTTTGCAAGTGGTGCATAAATTTCTCTTGTTTCTTTAGCTATTCGAATTTGTTGCTCTTTACCTAAGTAACTAATTGTACGCATATTGTGAAGTCTATCTGCCAGTTTTACTAATACGACTCGAATATCGCTAGCCATGGCTAGAAACATTTTACGTAGGTTTTCTGCTTGAGCTTCGGTTCTATTATTGAAATGGATTCCGCCTAATTTAGTAACACCTTCAACTAAATATCTAACTTCACCACCAAAATATCCTTCGAGTTCTTCTGGTGTTATGTTTGTATCTTCGACGACGTCATGTAGAAAACCTGCTGCAATTACACTAGCACTTGCACCTATCTCTCTCAGTAAGTCTGCTACCGCAACTGGATGAGTGATATAAGGCTCACCACTTTTTCTGTATTGACCTTTATGTAATTGAAATGCAAGATCAAAAGCAGCAACTAATAACGCTTCTGAGTCTCTTGGACAACTTACTCCTATCCCAGGTGGAATATTTTTTATGCAATTTTTCAACCACTCTGGCAAAATAATTTCATAATCATCAATATGTTTAACCTGATGAGTTCTGAGTTGCGGTTGGCCATCAAAAAATTCATCACAGACAATATTAGTCTGGCTTGAATTGCGAAGTGAGGTGACTTTAGGCATCAGCACCGGCGCTTAATTTATTTTATTCAAATTCAACATTTCTAGCTACCTTTTTATGAATAATTCATCAAAAGAAGTTTTAAAGATAAATCAATTGAATGCTATTTATTCAAATAGTTCTAATTATGTATTAAACGGATTAGATCTAAATATGAAGAGGGGAGATCGGCTTGCATTAGTTGGTAGATCGGGATGTGGTAAAAGTACTGTTGCGAAGGCTGTAATCCAGCTTCTTCCAAATGGAAGTATCTGTCGTGGTGAGATTTTTTTAAATGGAAAAAATTTATTGAAATTAGATAAGGCTTCAATGCAAACCATTCGAGGGAAAGAGGTTGGATTAATATATCAAGATCCAATGTCAAGATTGAATCCATTGATGACAATTGGTGATCATTTGGTTGATACTTTTATAGCGCATGATAATTCTGCATCAATTAGCTATTTAGTAAAAAGAGCTAAAGATTTATTAGAAAAAGTTGGAATTAATCCTTTAAGGTTTAATTCTTTTCCACATGAATTTAGTGGTGGTATGCGTCAACGTGTAGCAATTGCCTTGGCAATTGCTTTAAGACCAACCTTGATAATTGCGGATGAACCTACAACTAGTCTTGATACAATAATTGCTAATCAAATTATGAGTGAATTGATTTCACTTTGTGATGACCTTGGGACTGCTTTATTATTAATTAGTCATGATTTATCTATGGTCTATAAATGGTGTAATAAAATTGCGATACTTGATTGTGGGCATATAATAGAATCTGGAAATATTAAAGAGGTAATTTCTAATCCAAAAACTGATGTTGCTCAAAGGCTAATAAATTCAGCGAAGGTTTTAGAGGGGTCTGAGAGATCAATAATCTCTAAAAGGACTGAATTGTTGCAGGTCAATAGATTGCGTTGTTGGCATAATATAGGCTTTTGGCCCTTTAATTCTTTTTGGCTTAAAGCGGTTAATGAAGTCACTTTTTCTCTTTACCAAGGGGAAACTCTTGGTATTGTGGGACCTTCAGGATGTGGTAAAAGTACTCTATGTAGAGCTTTGATGGGTTTGTTGCCTATAAGAGGAGGAAGTATCATTTTTCTTGGAAAGAATATCTCAAGTTTTAATAGAAAATATTTAAATAAATTACGTAAATATATTCAAATAATTTTTCAAGATCCATCTGCTTGCCTGAATCCTAAGATGTCAGTAATAGAAGCTATTATAGATCCAATTCTTATTCATAATTTATCAAGTCGATCTCAAGCCAAAGAAAGAGCTCGCAATCTTTTGACACTTGTTGGCTTAACTCCAACACAAATATATGAAAAATGTTTGCCTTCTCAGCTTTCAGGGGGACAACAGCAAAGAGTAGTAATTGCAAGGGCGCTGGCACTTAATCCTAAAATACTTATTTGTGATGAAAGCATCAGTATGTTAGATACAGAAATCCAAGCAGAAGTTTTGGAGTTGCTTCGCTCTTTACAAGAAAAATTAAAGTTGTCTATGTTATTTATTACACATGATTTATCAGTTGCAGCAGGGTTTTGTCATAGAGTACTAGTCTTTGAAAAGGGAGAGATTATCGAAGAGAATTTGGGTAGAAATATGTTAGATAACCCTCAAAAATACTTAACAAAAAAGATGGTTGAGGCATGTCCTAGATTACCGGAATAATATTATTTTTTGGTTTTAATACTTTGAAAAGTCTCTCGAAATCATTAGGCAATGGAGCTACAAATTTCATTTTCTCTAATGTTATTGGATGTATTAAACCTAATT
>QCFD01000011.1 GCA_003278445.1 Prochlorococcus sp. AG-363-B05 | reverse complement strand
ATTGGGGTTATAGCCCTATTAATTGGTTTACACCTCATCAGGGTTTTGTCGATGGAGATAACCCTTTAGAAGCCCGGAAACAATTCAAGCAATTAGTAGAAGTTTGCCACGATAATGGGATTGAGGTGTTAATCGATGTTGTTTATAATCACACAACAGAAGGGAATCAAGATGGTCCAATTATAAGTTGGAAAAATTTTGGTCCCAAAACTTATTACCATCAAGATGAGGATGAAAATTATCAAGATGTGAGCGGATGTGGAAATACTATTGCTGCTAATCGTCCTTTAGTTAGAAGAATAATATTAGAGTCTTTACATTGCTGGGCTATAGAACTTGGTGTTGACGGATTTCGTTTTGACTTAGGTATTGCTTTGAGCAGAGGCGAAAATCTAATCCCTTTAGACGAACCTCCTCTTTTTGAGGAAATCGAATCAGATCCGAAACTTAGCGATGTGAAATTAATTAGTGAACCTTGGGACTGCGGTGGTCTATATAAGCTAGATAATTTCCCAGCAAAAAAATTTAGGACATGGAATGGCCATTTTAGAGATGATATTAGAAGATTTTGGAAAGGTGAAAAAAGTACAATATGGCCACTTAAAGATAGATTATTAGGTAACAAATTACTTTATAAGGATAATAATCTAGCAAATATATTTAGTATAAATTTTATAACTTCTCATGATGGATTTACATTAAAGGATTTAGTAAGTTTTAACAAAAAACATAATCTTGCGAATGGAGAAAAAAATAGAGATGGAGAGAACCATAATAATAGTTTTAATTATGGAGTTGAAGGTCCCACTACTAATAAGGAAATTAATAATTTAAGGAAAAGACAACAAAGGAACCTGCTTTCATCTCTCCTATTATTGCCCGGAATACCAATGCTTTTAATGGGTGACGAAGTAGGTAGAAGCCAAGGAGGTAATAACAACACATGGTGTCAAAACAATCCACTTGGTTGGATGACATGGAGTCATAAAAATTGTGATCAAGACTTAAAAGAATTTGTAATAAAGCTCATATCTCTGCGGAAGCAACTACCAGAATTCTTTAGTCCTGATTATATTTTTGATTCTCAAAAAGAGAGTACCAAAGACAAGACATCCTGTTTTTGGATTCAGTGGCATGGCATTAAAGTTAACAAGCCTGACTGGAGCGACTGGTCCCATACTCTTGGCTATAGCATCAACAAAAAGGATGAAGGATCAGCGATCTGGCTTGGCTTTAACGCTTACAAAGAATCAATGCTTTTCGAATTACCAAAGCCAATTTCTCCATGGAAAAAATATATTGATACCTCTGCTTTAAAAAATAAAAATGTCTCTAAAAAACCATTGGCAAATCAATCAAGCATACGCATTGAAAGCAATAGTCTTATTCTTCTGGTTTCCAACGAATTTTCAAACAAAATCAAGCTATGAGAATCAAAAATAAGCGGGCGGCGGGAATCGAACCCGCATCATCAGCTTGGAAGGCTGAGGTTTTACCACTAAACTACGCCCGCGCTAAAAAAAGAAATTATCCAGAAAACTGGATTATCCTAATTTAGCCTACATACATTATTACCTTCCGCCCCCCTCTTCTCAAAAAGATTGACGAATTCCAATAGGCTGATCAAAAAAAAACGCATAAGGCTGATGCTGTCTTATGGAATGGGGGATGCAGGTACAGGACTGGCTTCAGCTCAATTTGGCTTTTATCTTTTCCCTTTCTTTACTTGTGCCGCTGGCTTACCTCCATGGATAGCAAGTTCTATTTTGATGATAATAAAACTCTGGGATGCCATTAATGATCCTCTAATTGGCTGGATGAGTGACCATACCCATTCTAGATGGGGACCAAGATTGCCTTGGATGATTGGAGCATCACTTCCTTTGGGTATTTTTTTAGCCGCAATGTGGTGGATTCCAAGTGATTATTCAATCAAAGAAAAAACTGCTTACTACATTTGCACATCAATTCTTTTTATGACAGCTTATACATCTGTCAATCTTCCCTATGGTGCATTAGCAACAGAGCTTAGTGAAGACGAAAATCTAAGAACCAGGCTCAATGCTGCAAGATTTACGGGATCAATCTTAGCTTCTTTATTTGGACTAATTGTAGGAGCAATATGTTTAACAAAGGGAGATGAAGGTTACTTAACCATGGGGCGAATATCGGGTACTATTGTTACAACAATTACTTTACTATCAACTTGGGGACTAGCTCCATTTGCAAAGATTGCAAGAAAACCTATTAATCAAATACAACCAATAAAGAATCAATTTAAGCGTATTTTTAATAATAAAATATTTATAAAGGTTATTTATCTTTATTTGCTGCTTTGGTGTGGGCTTCAATTAATGCAAACAGTTTCGTTAATATATCTACAGCAAGTCATGAATGTCCCAAGAGGAATATCTTTTTGGATTATCATACCTTTTCAGATAAGTGCTCTTTTAGGATTACAAGTTTGGAGCTTTTTCTCTAATAAGTATGGAAGGATTTCAGCCTTGAAAAAAGGAGGCTTAATATGGATATTTGGTTGTTTAATTACAATAATATTACCTCCCTTATCAAATGATTTTGCAATTAATAGTTTCAACATAGACACCATAAAGATGCTGGTTTTATTTATAAATATATTATTCGTTGGATTTGGGGCTTCAACCGCTTATTTAATACCCTGGTCTTTATTGCCAGATGCTATTGATCATGATCCAGAAAAAGCTGCTGGAATTTATACTGCTTGGATGGTTTTATGCCAAAAATTAGGAATTGCTTTAAGTGTAGGATTATTTGGATACCTGCTTACTTTTGCTGGTTTTAAAGAGGGTGCTTGTCAGGAAATAATTGGCATTACTCAACCTGATTCTGCATTACTCACCGTAAGGATTTGCATGGGTTTAATACCTTCTATTCTTGTGTATTGGGGCCTCTTAATTATGAGAGATTGGAAAGATAAAGATGATGCTCAACAAATAAAAGTCTGATTTTATGAATTTACCAAGATGGATAAAAAGATTTGGCGCCAGTCTTTTAATAGGTGGTCAAGCTATTACTTCAACTTTTAAAGGACGTATAAATAAATCAGACTTGATTGATCAATTAATGGAGGCAGGTCCAGGAAGTTTTTTAATAGTTTTAATCACGAGCATTGCCGCAGGGACAGTTTTTAATATTCAAGTTGCAGCAGAGTTAAGCAAACAAGGCTTAGGTTCTGAAGTTGGCGGACTTTTAGCAATTGGAATGGCTAGAGAGATTGCACCCTTACTTACTGCAACACTTCTCACTGGCAAAGTTGCAACTGCTTATGCTGCTCAAATAGGCACCATGAAAGTTACCGAGCAGATTGATGCCATTACAATGCTCCAAACAGATCCCGTTGAATATTTAGTTGTTCCAAGAATTTGTGCATTGGTTTTGATGGCACCTATCCAATGCTTATTCTTTTTTGTTGTTGCTTTATATAGTGGTCAAACAAGCAGCACTATTCTCTATCAAATTCCACCAAGCATCTTTTGGAATTCAGTAAGAGAATGGCTATCAACATCTGATCTTCCATTTATGCTTGTTAAAGCGATTGTGTTTGGTTTTTTTATAGCAATCATTGCTTGTGGATGGGGTCTAACCACTAGAGGCGGGCCAAAAGAAGTAGGATCAAGTACTACTGGAGCAGTAGTAATGACTCTCATAACCGTTTCTTTAGTAGATGTTTTACTAACTCAAGTTCTTTTTGGCTGAAAATTATGATTCCCGAAAATTCTCTTGATAAAGATAGTGTGATTTTATCGGCTTCTTATCGTTTACCCATTTTCATAATATTAATAGGCTTATTATTTTTGATTACCCCTTTTCATCCTTGGCCCACAATTATAATTAGTAGTTTTGGTTGTTTTCTATTACTGCAATCTTTTACCTTAAAATTGAAATTCACTAAGGATGATTTAATTGTAATGCAATTAGGTAATGAATTAAGAAGATTTCCTTTTAAGAACTGGATAGCATGGAGAATTATTTTACCTCAATTACCAGGTTTTCTTTACTTTAGAGAAGAAGCAAGCCCTCATCTATTGCCAATACTTTTTGAAATCAACTCACTAAAAGAACAGTTAAGGTTAAGAGTGAAGGATTTAGAAATAGAAAAAGCAGTATAATCATCAAGCTTTGACAATTAATTGAAGTTTTTGCAATATGGAATCCGAAGAAACTCTATCTCTAGAAAAACAAAATTCAGAAAACAAAATTTCTGTAAAGAGTTCTTTACCTGTGGAACTGCAAAACAAAACACCTTTAAAGAAAGAATCTAAACCTACAATTATTAATAGCACTGAAGAAAATGAAACAATTTCCGAAACACAGACACAGCCTTTTATTAATCTTGCGCTTAAAGAACTTCAGATCTCACGTGAGAAATTAGAAAAAGAATTAGAAGAACTTACTAAAAAGAAAGTACAAATCGAGACTGAACTTAAAAGCTCATTTTCAGGTCAGTCCGACGCAATAGCAAGGAAGGTTAAAGGATTTCAGGAATATTTAACTGGTGCTTTGCAAGACTTAGCACAATCAGCAGAGCAACTAGAGCTTGTTGTACCACCAGTAATTGTTAAGCCATCTCCACTTGATGAAAATAAAAAAATAGAACCTACTAAAGAGCAAGAAGTTATACCTGCTGTTTCTGATACCTTCAAACCTGATGAAAATTTAATAAGAAGATGTTTTAGTCAATTTTTAGAACAACCTGATTTCTATGCAGAACCCTGGAAACTTAGAAGAAGTCTTGAAAATAATGATATTGAAATGCTTGAAGATTGGTTCTTCAGCATGGGTGGAAGAGGTGCTCAACCAAGTAGAGGAAATCGATCAAAAAACGCTTTAGTTGCTGCAGGAATTATTGCAATTTTAGGTGAGTTATATGGCGAACAATTTCAAACTTTGATTTTAGCAAGTCAACCAGAGCGTCTTGGTGAATGGAGAAGATGCCTTCAAGATGCATTAGGACTTAATCGTGAGGATTTTGGACCAAATAGTGGGATAGTGCTTTTCGAAAGTTCCGATGGACTTATTGAAAGAGCAGATCGACTAGAAGAAAGAGGCGATTTACCCTTTATTCTCATAGATGGAGCTGAAATCAATGTGGAAATTCCCATTCTTCAGTTTCCAATTTGGCTAGCTTTTGCAGGAAGTCCTAATGAGATTTTTGAGGAAAATGAATTAATATAAAAATTGCTATTTAAATTATTTTGAATCTATTAATTCTATTTTTAGGATATTTATTTGGATCTTTTCCTAGTGGTTATTTAGCTGGAAGATTTGCAAAAGGAATTGATATTCGTTCTTTCGGTTCTGGGTCTACAGGAGCGACAAATGTATTAAGACATATTGGGAAACGCGCAGCAATTTCCGTATTTTTAATAGACGTTTTCAAAGGAGTTCTTTCTATTTTATTAGCAAAATATTTCCTCCTAAATGACTCCTGGCAAGTAGCTATAGGTTTATCAACTTTAATTGGACACATTTGGCCTGTCTGGTTAAATTGGAGAGGTGGTAAAGCTGTGGCAACAGGCTTGGGTATATTCCTTGGACTTTCTTGGCAAGTTGGTCTTGCAACTTTAGGTATATTTATCTTAATGATTACATTATTTAGAATAGTATCACTTGCCAGCGTAAGTGCTGCATTAGCTCTTCCTTTAATAATGTTTTTAAGCTTTGAAAATTCAAATATTTCTCTAGCATTTTTAGTGGTTTCATTATTAGCTATGACTTTAGTTATTTGGAGACATAGGGAGAATATAGTTAGGATAATTAAAGGAACTGAGCCTAAAATCGGGGAAACTAAAAATTTAAATTAAAATCTTCTTGCAAAATTTTTCAAACATATATGCAGGATCGATTGAATGGGTAATTGCTCTACCGATAACTAATTTTGATGCTCCCAATTTAAGAGCTTCAGATGCATCAGAAACCCTAGATTGATCATTCAAATCTGAATCTAATGATCGGATTCCAGGAGTTACCAACTCGAAAGTGTCAGGGTAAATTTCACGAAGGAATTTAACTTCTTTAGGGCTACATACACATCCTCCTAGACCAGAATTTGAAGCAATCTCAGCAAGGTGCTTAACACGCTGCTCTATTAATTGAGGAATTAACAGATCAGTCATAAAACTTTCTTGGGTCCAACTAGTTAAGATTGTTATTCCCAATAGTTTTGGTGGGATTAAATTAGCTTTACCCGCTCCTTCATCTGCAGCTTCCTTAGCCATCTTGAGAGCCTTTATACCTGCACAAGTATGTAATGAGATAAAGTCAACACCTGCTTGAGATGCTACAAAACTTGCTCTAGCAACAGTTGTAGGAATATCATGAAATTTAAGATCTAAAAATATTTTTTTCCCTTTATCTTTTAAAACAGACAGAATATTTGGCCCTTCACTAACAAATAACTCTAGTCCTACTTTTACCCAAATAACCTCAGGTATTTTTTCAATTAGATTTAAGACATTATCTTTATCCATGCCATCTAAAGCAATAATTATTTTCTCACTTGGTTTATTTGTATTATTCATAAAAATCTATCAACTTGAAACACGAAGAAATTTTTTCTTTCCTACTTGTATTATTTTTCCTATGACATCATCTGGAGTTTCAAACTGTAAATTAGGATCTATAATTTTTTCTCCATCAATTCTTACACCACCTCCAAGAATTTGTCTTCTTGCATCACTACTACTTGAACACAATCCCATCTTACTAACTAAATAAAATGCTTTGGCGGGAAAATTCACCTTAGAAACTGATGCTTCTGGTATTTCCTCAAGAAGATCTTGTGTACCAAAAACTAATTTTTCAGAGTTAGATTGGGCTTTTCTTGCTGCTTCTACTCCATTAAAATTAGATGTTATTGTTAAAGCCATTAATTTCTGAACCTCTCTAGGATTAGAACTTAACCCCTTTAAATTTTCATTAGTTAGTAAATTCAAATAACTATAAACTAGATCATCTGGAACCTTCTCTAGTTTTGAATACATAGATAAAGAGTCTTCATTAATACCTACGAAATTATCTAAACTTTTACTCATTTTCTGAGTCCCATCAAGTCCCACTAAAATAGGCAATAACATTCCAAATTGAGGTTTCTGGCCAAAAGCTCTCTGTAAATCTCTTCCCATTGTTATATTAAATTTCTGATCAGTTCCACCCAATTCCAAATCGGAATTAATTGCAACTGAATCATATCCTTGAAGAAGAGGGTAAAGAAATTCATGAAGAGATATTGGAGTCCCAGATTTATATCGATTACTAAAATCTTCCTTTGCAAGCATTTGACCAACTGTTGAATTAGACAAAAGTTCTATAACTTTAGACAAATTAAGATTTTCAAGCCAATCACTGTTTCTTCTAATTTCTAAGCGACCATGAGTTGTGAAATCAAGCAATGAATTTTTGGGGTCTTTACCAAGGCCTAATTGCTCAAGATAATTTAATGCATTTGATTCAACTTCATCTTTTGAAAGCTGAATTCTAGTTTTACTTTTGCCAGTTGGATCTCCAATCCTTGCAGTAAAATCTCCAATTATAAGTACTGCCGTATGTCCGGCATCCTGAAAAGCTCTTAATTTTCTAAAAAGAATACTATGGCCTATATGAATATCAGTTCCTGTTGGATCAATCCCAAGCTTTACACGCAAAGGTTTTTTTTCTTTAGACGCAAGTTCTAATCTTTTAATAAAACTTTGATCTGAATCTTCAGAATAATTATGAGGGAACAGATCTTCTAAACCTCTAGAAATCCAATCAGGTAATTCATTAAATTTATCTAACATAATTTAGATATTGAATAGGTTATAAATCATTTATCCAATTCTAATTTCATTCTTTCCAAAGTTTTATTCATTTGATCAAACATTTGATCAGGAGTGATCCCGAATTGACTTAGTTGAGTTTTCAACTGTTCTACTGTCATTTTCGCTTGAAAATCTTCTGAAAGCTCAAATCTTTTCATGAAAACTTTATATCTTTCCATTAAATTTTCCATAGTATCAATAAACATAACTTTCCCTTCTCTATCAAACTTCCCATAATCAGAACCTAATTGCATAAGATTCTGATAATCAGTGAAAAGTTTTTTTGCCTCTTCCTGAACAATTTCAGATTCAAAAAAACTCATATCTTAATCCCATTAAGAAAGCTAAGTTGCTTGATTTTGAATTCAAAGACTTTGGTTGATTGTAGCACTCATTTCATTATAATAGTTTAGTCCATTTTTAGTTAAAATATTTGCTGAGATGGTGTAAATAGCCGCACCATAAAAACAATTGTAATTCTTACTCAATTTAAATAAAGACTTTTTAACTTGAGCAAAGTCTTTTCTCAATTAATCTCGCTAAGCTAAATCTCGGTTTTCAATCAAAACAATATAAAATTATGCTATTATTTAAATGAAGAATTGATTGAAACTTATTTTTTAGTTTAAATTTAAATCTTTCTACAATGATAAAGTTCGAAAGGCAATATGATTTATTTAATAACAATGATGTTAACCTCTTAGAATCAAACCATCATCAAGGTATACATATCGACGAAAAAGTGGTTAAGGAATGGCAAAAAAAAATCATTCATCACCAATCTACATTTTTTAAAACCGAATATGAAACAATAAATCAACCTTCACTATTTGAATCTAGTTCCGAAGAATTAAACAAAACTTTTAACCCCATTAATCTTACTCCTCTATCGTTAAACTTTTGGAAGTGGCCAAAGTCAATACATCAAGGTCCTGCAATTTATTTTGTCATGGATAATATAATAAATTCTGACGAAAATATAATTTTATATATTGGAGAAACAATTTCGGCCGAACAGAGGTGGAAAGGCGAACATGACTGCAAAAGTTACCTTTCAAGTTATTCAGATACTCTACAAAAAGCTAATATCAAAACCAAATTAAATATTCGTTTTTGGCTTGACGTACCTATCAAAACAAAGGAAAGAAGAAAATTAGAACAAAAACTTATTCAAACTTGGCTTCCACCTTTCAACAAAGAGACAAGGAGAATATGGGCGACACCATTCACATCTCAAATCAATTAGAAAAAATTGTTATCATTCGTACAAGTAACAAAATTAAATGCAAATCTCAGCCGTCTCCAAAGGAATTAACGAATGGTCAGGATCAGTACTTATTGCTGGGGTTTTGGAAGGGGCAATCGAAAACCAAATAAATTTATTTAAGGACATAATAAAAGATACTTATTTAAAACAAAAATTTATTAATGCGAAATTCGAAGGCAAAAGAAGTCAGAAAGTATCAGTTGAACTGGTGGAAGGGAGAATAAAAAAAATAGTATTTGTAGGATTAGGAAAGGCCGAAAATCTTTTAATTAATGATTTGCGAAAAGCCGCTTCAACCGGAGCCCGTCAAGTTTCTGGTTGCGAAAGCAAATTAGGAATATATTTTCCCTGGGATGCATTTGATCCATCTTCTGCTGCATTTGCAGTTGGCGAAGCCATTAAATTAACCTCTTTTAAGGATCTTAGATTCAAATCAAAACCAAAAGACTCAGCTGAAATAAAAGAAGTTGAATTAATAGGCTTGGATAGCAAAGCAGCAGAATTAGCAATTTCTGAAATTAATCCAATTTGCGAAGGGGTTAAATTGGCCAGAGAACTTGTTTCAGCTCCACCTAATCACCTCACTCCTTATCAGCTAGCGAAAGAGGCTGAAAATTTAGCCACTGATTATGATCTAGATTTAAAGATTCTTAATAAAAAAGAATGCGAAGAAAAAAACATGGGCGCTTATTTAGCAGTTGCTAAAGGATCAGACTTAGAGCCAAAGTTTATACATTTAAAATATTCTCCGAAAAGCTCTAAAAATAAAGTTGTATTAATTGGCAAAGGATTAACTTTTGACTCTGGAGGATACAACTTAAAAGTAGGTGCATCTCAAATAGAAAAAATGAAATATGATATGGGGGGAAGCGCTTCTGTACTTGGTGCAGCAAGAGCAATAGCTGAACTAAAACCAAATAATACCGAGGTTCATTTTATAGTTGCTGCCTGCGAAAATATGATTAATGGGTCTGCATTGCATCCTGGAGACATAGTTAAAGCTTCTAATGGAAAAACCATCGAAGTAAACAATACTGATGCAGAGGGAAGGTTAACATTAGCTGATGCTTTGGTCTATGCATGCAAACTTGAACCAAGCGCTATAGTAGATCTCGCTACTCTCACTGGGGCATGCGTCATTGCATTGGGAGATGAAATAGCAGGATTGTGGACTGATAATGATCAGCTCTCTGAACAATTAACTAGAGCTGCAAGCAAAGCGGGAGAGGGTATTTGGAGGATGCCTATGCAAGATTCTTATAAATCTGGAATCAAATCATCAATTGCTGACTTACAAAACACAGGGCCAAGGCCAGGAGGATCAATTACTGCTGCCTTATTCCTAAAAGAATTTGTAAGCTCAAGCATTCCATGGGCACACATTGACATCGCAGGTACATGCTGGACTGAAAAAGATAGAGATATAAATCCAAAGGGGGCAACTGGTTATGGAGTTAGAACGTTAGTTAATTGGATAAAAGAATTGAGTTTCAAAGCCATATAATTTATTCAAAACAAAGGGCTTTGAATATAAAAATAGTGATGAAATTTCACTTAACAAAAAATATTTTTTAGTTTTTATTTTTTATATTGTCCCCAGACCTTTTTTAATCTATTGTCCCTACCACAACTAGTTCTATAAAAATTATATTTAAGTGGATTTTTTGCTGCAAAATCTTGATGATAATCTTCTGCAGGCCAAAAGGTTTTATAGTCAAGGATTAAAACTTTTAATTGATCCGAGGGAACATTCAAAGCCAAAGAGATATTTTCTTTACTGTCTTTAGCTTCAAGCTCTTGTTCGTCATTAGATGTAAAAATAACAGGCTTATATGAATCACCTCTGTCACAAAATTGTCCATTATCGTCAAAAGGATCTATATTAATCCAATAGTTTTCAAGCAAATCTTTATAGTTAATAATATCAGAATTAAAATTAACTTTCACCACCTCTTGATGGCCAGTATGATTTTCATATGTAGGGTTAATCAGATCTCCTCCAGAATATCCACTCTCTACAGACCTAACTCCATCAATTTTCTCTATGTCATGCTCTAGACACCAAAAACAACCGCCTGCAAAAATCGCCTCTTGTGGTTCTGCTAATACTTTAAGTGGGTAACTTATTAAGAGTTGAAAGAGAATGAAAGTGACTAATAATCTTCTAAAAAATTTCGGCATGGGAATCATTAACTAATAAATCCAGAATATCCTTTGATGCTCTATCTGTAACTCCAGGCTTCCCTAATTTTTCTTTTAATTTATTATAACCAATCATTATATCTTGCCTTGTAGAAAAATCATCTAAAATTTTTACTGCTGAATTGAAAATTTTTTCAGCATTAAAATCCTCTTGTATAAACTCTGGGATTAACATTTGATTCAAAAGGAGATTTACTGGAGAAATATATTTAACATTAAAACGTAATAAATTTCTTGCAAAAAAAGCTGTAAACCTACTGACTTTATATCCAACGATTTGAGGAACTGAGCTTAAAGCTAATTCCATATTAATTGTTCCAGACTTAGCCAAAGCAAGGTGAGCTGCAGAAAACAAAAATGGCTTAATAATATCAACTTCATTCGACTGGATAACTCTTCCGGCTACATCATATTCTATCAAGGAATGAGTTAACTTAGCATCAAATTCTTTCAAGCCAGATGGTATAATTACAGTAATAGAGGGATCATTTTCCTGAAGCAGTTTAGCAGCTTTAAGCAATACAGGTAAAATATATTTAAGCTCTTGTTTTCTAGAAGCTGGAATTATAAGAAGAAGTTTCTGATCTGAAGTTAATCCTATTTTCTTAAGTGCTTCTTCTCTACTAGGAATATTTCTATAAAAATCCAACATTGGGTGACCTACAAATTTAACATTTCCTCCTTTGTTTGAATAGAACTTAGCTTCTTCCTCAAATATAGCTAATATTTTATCAGTAAAATGAATAAGATCAGTTGTACCCGAATCACCTAATCTCCATGCCCATTCTTGAGGCGCTATATAATAAATTATTGGAATATTAGGAAAAGTTTTTTTTACTTTTAGACCCAATCGAATATTTGGGCCCATATAGTCAATTAAAACAACTGCATCGGGTGGAGAAGAACTTAAGTAATTATCAATTTTTGATTGCGCATTTAAAGTTGGCAAAACATAAGGAAGTGCTTCTAAAAAACCAATTGCGCCTATAGAAGAAGTATTAGATATTAATTTTGCACCAGCTTCTCTCATCCTTTCACCACCTAAAGCAATTATCTCTAATTTAATTTTTCTTTTTTCTGCATTATTCTTTAAAGCCTTTATTAATAAACTTCCCTGCAAATCTCCAGAAACTTCACCAGTACTGATTAATAATTTCATTATTTATTATTTAACATTATAGAAGGCATAGTACCTCTTCTTCCTCTTCCAATAGAGAGTTCAATAAATCCGCATAACCTTGCGGAGGATTCCAGTAAATTCTCTTGCCTTGCTATTCTCAAACTATCAGAAATTACATATTCAGATTTAAATAATAAGTTCCAAATCTTTTTCAATTGTAGATATTCTTCTCTAATATCTTTATCTATATTTTTCCTTTTAATTCCAACTATATTTAGTCCCCGAATCCTTCCGGGATGTCCTTCGGCCAAACAAAATGGAGGGACATCTCTATCAACTCTTGTCATACCTCCGACCATAGCCAAATAACCAATATGAACAAATTGATGTATCCCCAAGCATCCTCCTATAACAGCTCGATCTTCAACAACTACATGCCCTGCTATTTGCACGCTATTAGCTATTACTACATTGTTTCCTATTTCACAGTTATGACCTAAATGAGAATAAGCCATTAACAAATTTTGACTTCCAACTATAGTTTTCTCTCCTTCAAAAGTAGCCCTATTAATAGTTACACATTCTCTAAAAATATTATCATCTCCAATAAAGACATCAGTAGAATCTCCTTTATACTTCAAGTCTTGAGGTTCTAAACCAATACACGCTCCTGGAAAAATCTTATTATTAGAACCTATTTTCACTCTCCCCTCAATGATTACATTTGGTCCTATCCAAGTATTTGGACCAACAATCACATCTGGACCTATTACGGCCCCTGATCCTACATATACGCCTTTCCCAAGTTCAGCCTTAGAAGAAACATCTGCAAAATCATGAATATTAACGTTGTTATTTCGAATTAAGTTTTCAGAAGATTGAAGTTCGCTCATCACTTCAATCAACAAGAGAGAACATCAAATCACCTGAACAAACCAATTGATCATCTACTTTTGCTTCGCCCCTAACTTTTCCAAATCTCTTCCTTTTAATACTTATCAATTCACAAGAAAGTATTAATTGGTCGCCAGGGACTACTGGTCTTCTAAAACGAACTGAATCGATCCCAGCAAAAACAAAAAGTCCCTTTGGAAGATCAGGCATTTGAGAAACAATCAAACCACCTACCTGAGCCATTGCTTCTACTATTAAAACACCTGGCATTAAGGGTCTTTCAGGGAAATGGCCTTGAAACTGAGGCTCATTAAGAGTGACATTCTTTAGTGCCACGGCTTTCTTTCCTGGTTCATGCTCTATCACTCTGTCAACAAGAGCAAAAGGGTATCTATGTGGCAAAAGCCCCATTATTTGCTCGCTATTTAAAACGAGAGGTTGGGAAGAAGAAATGTCAGTCAAAATCAGATGTAATTAAGTTAATACCTTTTGAAGAGAAGCAGCAAATTCAGTGTGAAGAGAGTGAGAACCTTTATAAACAAAAATTTGTGCTTTCGGTAATCCAACGAAAGCTAGATCTCCGATTAAGTCAAGTAATTTATGACGAACTGGTTCGTTTGAGTATCTCAAGGGTGGATTAACCCAAGAATCTCCATCACAAACCAATGCATTTTCAAGAGCACCCCCTTTTATTAGACCAGCTTTCTTTAATTCTTCTAACTGATCAAGAAAGCCAAAAGTTCGTGCAGGTGCAATTTCATTAACAAAATTCTTTGGAGATAGCTCAATAGAAAACATTTGCTGCCCAATGGCCTTATATGGGAAATCTATCAAGCCTATTAATTTTAAATTTTTTGATGGTTGTGCAAAAATCACACTTTCTCCTTTGTTGACAAAAATTGGAGAAGTTAATTCTGGCCTTGGTTTAGGTGCTGTTGTGGAATTAACCATTCCTACCTTTTCTAATTCCGCGATCCAACAAATAGCTGACCCATCAAGTAAAGGGATCTCATTACCGGTTATTTCAATATGTGCATGAGTTACCCCTACGCCAATTAAAGAGGCCAGTAAATGTTCAACAGTAGATATTTTTTTACCATTTATATCAAGTGTTGTACATAAAGGAGTGTTCCTTACTTGCGAAATATCAATAGAAAAAACTTTATCGGCTTCTTCTGAGAAAGAGAAATGAAACCCTGGTAAATTTGTTGGCTTGATTGTGACATTGCATTTTATCCCTGTATGCAATCCAATACCCTCTTTTTGAATTTCATTCCTTAGTGTCCAACCTTGTTCATAATTATCGGGGAAAGAAAACACTAGAATTTCCAACCAACACCAATGTTATATCTCCAGTTACCACTGAAATCCTGACTCGCAGCCTCTATACGAATTGGGCCTACAGGTGTATTAATAATGACCCCTGGCCCCACAGAAAATCCAGAGCCAGGTTTTTCAAGAAGCTTACCAGGTTTTCCTGGGACATTTGATTGGGAGCCCAAGTCAGATGCTGCATCAAAAAATAGCGCTCCTGAAAGTAATCTCCAAATAGGGAATCTATACTCTGCTGTTGTCTCTCCATAATTTCTCGCAACACCTAAATCACAAGAGCTCCAACCTCTTACAGAACTTGTTCCACCTAAGCAAAATGCTTCATAAGGAGGAAGCTCACCAATAATTGTTCCCATCTTTGCTTGAAAACCTATCGATTGAGCGCAATCTAATTTTTCGCCAGGCTTGGGACGACAACCCTTATGAATCTTCAACCAATTAACAGGATAAAAGCGAGAATAACTAACCCTGGCTCTATTAAAAGTTGGTGAATTATCTCCTAAACTAATAAATTGTTCTGAACCAATATTTAAATAATCTCCAGAAGTTGGATTTCTTGGATTATTTAAATTATTATATGTAACTGCACTTTTAAAGCTCACCAAAGTATTTTCACTTGCACAATTATAAGCGACGCAAATAACTTCATTTTCAGGTGCTTTATTATCTACAAAATTTGTTGATGCCACTCCATAAGGTCTTTTTTCTCCAGCATAATTAATTGGCCTAACTTTCTGGAAGTTAGCACCGACAAGTACACTCCAAGGAACCTTTTTTAAAGGCTGCCCGTCATTCAAAGGTCTAGCAAAAGAAAAACCTCCACCTGTTCTTTCTAAGACAACAGAGCCTCCCGCATAATCAAACCAACTGTATTGAGATCCATTTGATTTAGCATCATCAATTGAAGAAAATGGACCTAAAGATATTGATGAGTGAGATTTATTGATGTCGTAGCTATTGGAGGAGTTGACTGCTTCATATCTATCTTCAACACCTCTAATACTTCCACCTTCTCGACTTCTAAATTCTTGAGGAACTTCTCTACTTAAAAATAATGAAGTTCTAAAAGATGTTCTATGCTTATCATTCTTTATCCAAGGATCATATAACGAAAGGCTATAAAGTGCTCCATATTGCCCATAAGTAATATTCATATTTGATGACCATGATCGCCCTCCAAGATTGGATTCTTGCAATCCAATCTGTCCAAATACTCCCTGTGCGCCACTAAAACCAATACCGCCTGTCAAAGAGCCAGTTCTTTGCTCTGTTATACCTAATGAAATTATAACCTTTCCTGGTTCAGATTTAACTGGTTTGAGAGTAACTTTTACGTCATTAAAAAGCGAAGTCGCATATAATCTTTTAATGTCTGATTCTAATATAGATCTATTAAAAACATCTCCAGACTTAGTCATCAACTCTCTTTCAATTACCCATTTTTTTGTTTTTCCTTTTATTAGTCTGCCTTTTTCATCTTCCTTATTTCCCTCTTCATCAATAAAATTAATCTCAATACCAGCAATATATCCTTCTTGAATATTTAGTTGAACAATTCCATCATTCGTTACACGACTTGGGCCAGATATCCTTGCTAGTGAATAGCCATTAGAATTATACCAATCTTTAATTTCTTTTATCCTCAACTGAAGAGTGTTGAGATTTAATGTCTTTCCATAATCGTTATTAAAAATCTCTTTTAATTTTATATTTGATAATTTTTTTACATCTGGGAGGATCTTTATCTTATTTAATATCGGATTTGGTTCAACTCGAATCAAAAGTTGAACTCCTAAAGGGCTCTGTAAAGATTCAATTCTTGCACCAGAGAACCAACCTGATGAATAAATTCGGTCTAAATCCTTCTTTACTTCTTCACTTGTAACTTTGCTACCAGGTCTAATAAGCATTGCATCATAAGCAATAACTTCCAGGCGATCTTTATCAGGATGATCTTCAAGTCCCTCAATAATTATCTCTGAAATCAATACTCTTTTATCTTCTTCTCCCTCAATCGTTGTTTGATCCTTCTGAGTAATTTCTTTTTCTTCTGGTTGCAGCTGATCCTTTGTCCCTAACTGCAAAGTTGTACATATCCCCTGAAAACAACTCTCTATTAAGGACTGGTCACCTGTCTTCATTAACTCTCTGCCCTTTTCTGATTTTTCCGCCTCTTCCATCGAACATTTATTCCAGTATTCATATTCTTCTTCTGATCCTCCACTCTGAGGATCCTTTTTAGTACAAGTTTTTATATATAATTTCTGTGAATCATTAAGTAGATCTTCAGAGATTAAAAAACTTCCAGATTTGAAATTCAATCTATTTTGACTTTTTGACTTAAAAAATTTGAAATCATCCTCTTGGACACTTGTAACAAAAAGTTTATTTTCAGGGGAAAGTTGAGTAGACGCATTCGCCTCTCCAGAAAAACTTATAAAAGGTATTGCCAAAGCAAAAACATATACACTTTTTCCAATTAATTTCATATGAGAGCTGACGTGTCTTTTAAACATAGATTTCAAATCAATTTCAGTGAAAAGAAGGGATTACTACCAGAGAATAATTTACTTAAATAGCATGAGAAGACTGTTTTTCTATACGTTTCAAAATCTCCTCATAAGCATCTATAACACCTCCAAGATCTTGCCGAAAGCGATCTTTGTCAAGGATACGTTCCTTAGGATCAGATTTCTTTTTGTCCCAAAACCTACAATTATCTGGGCTTATTTCATCAGCCACCACAAGTTTTCCTGAAGAATTAGTCCCAAATTCTAATTTAAAATCGACCAATAATAAATCGAGTGAGTCAAAATATTCTTTTAAAATTTTATTTGTACTTCTAGTAATTTCTTCTACCTCTTTAAGCTGAATATCGCTTATAAAATCTAGTAAACTTAATCTTCTTTCTGTAAGTATAGGATCTCCTAATTCATCATCTTTATAATATAAATCTAGAAGAGGAGGGCTTAACATTGTCCCTTGTTTAATTGGTGTTTCTCTGCACAATGAGCCTGTAGCAATATTGCGTATAACAACTTCTAAAGGAATTACATTAACTTTATCAGCAATCATAGATCTTTCCGAATGAAGTTCTAAGAAATGAGTAGGGATTCCATTCAATTCAAGCAATTCAAAAAGGGCCGCAGAAATTTTGCAATTTAAACGTCCTTTTCCCTCTATCAATGATCGTTTTTTTGCATTAAAAGCAGTAGCATCATTTTTGAACTCTATTAAAACCCTATCTGGATTTTCATGAGCAAAAACTCGTTTTGCCTTACCTTCGTAAATTAGCGATCCTTGGATATGATTCATTAGTGTCTCTCATATCAAATTAGTATAAATAGACAATGCTAAAAAAATCACCTCAATCAAAACAAATTTATTTAAAAACTAAAAATCAAACAAATCAAAAATTTTTTCTAAACACAATTTATTAACTAAATATTTAGAAAGTAATTAAAAAAGTCAACTAAAACTACTTTTCAATCAAGCAAGAAAAATCTATGACAAAGAATCAAAAACCTAATGGATCAAGTGAATTAAAAAGAGTTCTAATAGTTGGGAATGGTGGGAGGGAAAACTCTATTGCTTGGGTTCTATCAAAAAACGAATCCATTCAACAAATTTATGTTTGTCCAGGGAACGGAGGAACTGCCAACTTTAAAAAATGTCATTGCCTAAAGCCTAAATCTCAAGATGAAAAAACAATTATTCTTGAATGTCAAAGACTAAAAATTAATTTAGTAATTATTGGGCCTGAAGTTCCTCTAGCAAATGGTTTAGCAAATAAAATGCGTGAAGCCGGGTTAACAGTTTTCGGTCCATGTAAAGAAGGCGCTCAATTAGAAGCAAGTAAAGACTGGGCGAAAACTCTAATGATTGAAAATGATATACCTACAGCTAATTACTGGACTACGAAATCTAAAGATGAGGCACTGGAGATCCTTGATAGATTTCAAAAACCTCTTGTAATAAAAGCAGACGGTCTTGCCGCAGGCAAAGGGGTAATTGTTTGTGAAACAATTGAACAATCTAAAAATGCAATTAAAGAAGTCTTTTCAGGAAAGTTTGGTTCTGCAGGAAATAAAGTCATCCTTGAGGAGAAAATTGAAGGGCCAGAGGTCTCTATTTTTGCTCTATGTGATGGAGAGAAATTAATTGTTCTTCCTCCAGCACAAGATCACAAACGACTACTTGAAGGAGACAAAGGGCCAAATACTGGCGGCATGGGAGCCTATGCCCCTGCACCTCTAATTAGCCAACAAGATCTTCAAGACCTAACTGAACTGATTCTTATCCCAACATTAAAAGGTTTAAAAAGAAAGAAAATAAACTATATCGGCGTAATTTATGCCGGTTTGATGCTCACAGCTTCTGGTCCAAAAGTTATTGAATTTAATTGCCGCTTTGGTGACCCTGAATGTCAAGCCTTAATGCCATTGATGGGAGAAGAGTTCGCAACTGTTATTTTTTCATGCGCTCGAGGAGAGCTAGAAAAGGCTCCAAAACTTAAATTTAATAATTTATGCAGCGCTTGTATTGTTGCAGCATCAAAGGGATACCCTGAAAAGCCTCAAACAGGTTCCAAAATAACTATTAATTCTGATTCAAACTCTTCACTTCAAGTTTTTCATGCTGGGACCACAATCGATCAATTTGACAATATAATTACTTCAGGAGGAAGAGTCCTTTCAGTAGTTGCTCAAGGAGAAAGCTTCGATAAAGCTTTCAAATTAGCCTACGATAAGCTTAAAGACATTAATTATGATGGCATGCATTTCAGAAAAGATATTGGTTATCAAATAAGAGATATTTCAACTTAAAAAATCATTAATGAACAATTCTAATTCTAAGAAGAATAATATTTTATTACCACAGGTGGATGATGACTTATCAGAAGATTTAAATATATTAGATAAAATTTATTTCTGGTGGTCACGTTTCAACTTAAGATCAAAATTACTAGCTATTGGAACATTAGTAGTTAGTTTTATAATGACACTTATTACATTCTTTGCTTTGAGTAGCATACAAAAAGATGCTGGAATGAATGATACAAGGTATGCAAGAGACTTAGGATTATTATTATCAGGGAATGTAACCGAATTAGTAGCCAAGAATCAAACGAGAGAACTTTTCAATGTTGCTGAAAAGTTCTGGCGCTCAAGCAGGAATTTAAGATACATTTTCTTTACTGACCCAGATGGCCTTGTAAAGCTGGGTATACCAGTAAGTGCAACAAATGCAGAATCGGAAGAGGAAGGAGCTTTACAACTAACTAGAAAGCTTCAACTGCCTAATGAATTAAAAAAACAACCTCAATTCCCTTTAGTAAGACAACATTCAACGCCTCAAGGTCAAGTAACTGATGTTTTTGTCCCGATGCTTTGGAAAGGGGAATATCTAGGCACTTTAGCCCTAGGAGTAACTCCTAATAAAAAAGCACTAGCGACAGCAGCTCTAACCAGAGAAATTACTGTGGCTGTATTTATTTCTATTTGGGTTTTAGTAATTATTGGTGCAGTATTTAATGCTCTAACAATTACAAGGCCAATTAGAGAATTAGTTATTGGAGTAAGAGAAATAGCTAAAGGCAATTTCAAATCAAGAGTAGACCTACCAATGAGCGGAGAACTGGGAGAGCTTTTAAATGGTTTTAATGCAATGGCATCCAAGCTAGAAGATTATGACGCCGCAAATATTGAAGAACTGAAGGCTGCTCAAGTAAAACAACAATCTTTAATAGCCACAATGGCAGACGGTGCTCTGCTTCTTGATGAACAAGGAAACATCGTATTGGTTAATCCCACTGCCAGGAGACTTTTTCGCTGGGAAGGAAGGAATCTTGAAGGACAAAAATTATTAACTCAACTTCCTGATGTACTTATAAAAGAATTAGAAACGCCAATAACATCTCTATTAAATAATTTTGGAGATAGTGATGATTTACGTTGTAATCTTGAAGAGCCACCAAGAACACTTAGGATTGTTTTAAAATCCGTTACAGATACAACTGGAGAAAATATCAAAGGTATTGCTGTTACAATCCAAGATCTTACGAGAGAAGTTCAATTAAATGCGGCACAAAAGCGATTTATAAGTAATGTTTCACACGAATTAAGAACACCCTTATTTAATATAAAAAGCTACGTTGAAACTTTATATGATTTAGGAGAGCAACTTACAAAAGAAGAGCAAAAAGAATTTCTAGGAGTTGCAAATTCAGAGACAGATAGACTTACTCGTTTAGTCAATGATGTTCTTGATCTATCAAAGCTGGAGTCTGGAAGGACTATCCAATTAGAACCACTAAGTATAAAAGAAGCCATGGAACAAACTATAAGAAATTACAAACTTAATGCTGAAGAGAAAAAGGTCAAATTAACATTAAATATAGAAAGTAATTTACCATTTGTTTTAGGCAACTGGGATATGTTACTTCAAGTTATAGATAACCTTGTAGGGAATGCACTCAAATTCAGTAAAGAAGGAGGAACAATACATTTGAAGGCTTACACATGGCCAGATATATGCGTTGCTTCTCCTGTTGATTTAGATAATAAAGCTCCTCATTGTGAGATATTGTCTCCAATGCCTAAAATCAGATTGGAGGTCTGCGATACCGGCTGTGGCATTTCAGAAATGGATCAACAAAGAATATTTGAACGTTTTTATAGAGTTGAAGATTCTGTACACACTGAAGTAGGGACTGGGTTAGGACTTTCAATTGTTAAAGGTATCGTTGACAAACATGGAAGTGAAATAAGAATGGCTAGTGAACTAAACGTTGGTACAACATTTTGGTTTGAGCTTCCACTTCAAGACTCAGACTCTGATCAATTACTACTAAAGTCTGCAAGAAAAAATTGGGAACTAGAAAATGATCAGTCTTTAATTAAATAAATCTACTATTCATCTGATTGAATAGTTTTAAACACACCGGGAATCTGCTCTTCAGGGTTAATACGATGAGGTGCACCGCTAAATATCTGTTCAAAATTAGAAAATGAATCTTTAATTTCAGGGCCTTTATTAGTAATAATATATTCACGTATCCTCTTGTCATGCCATGATCCGCGCATCTTGAAAACATTTATTGCTCTAGCCATTTCACCTCTTATTTCTACATATTGCAAAAGCAAAATAGTATCAGTTATTGTTGATATATGTGAATCAGTAATTGAATGACTACCCATAAATTCTTCTGCAGTATTTGTAAAGAAACCTGCTATTTCTTCCTGTTTCGCATAACCAGTTACACCAATAACAAACTGTCTAAATGCATTCAAGCTTACACCTCTAGCTAATGCCGATAAAGAATCAATTGCCATTCTTGAAGGCTTGTATTCGCTAATCTCCGATTTAATGATTTGCAGATGGTCCTCTAACCCAGTGGATTCTGGATAAGCACAAATAATCTTCAATAATCCTTCTGCTTCCATTTTTTCAAAATCAATTCCCCAGCTAGTCGCATTACGAAGGAGTTGTGCTCTTGATTCTTCATAAGCAAAAAGTATTGTCCTTTCTTTATGTATATAAGCATCTTCAACAAACTTAGAAACTAACATTGTTTTTCCTGTACCAGTAGCACCAGTTGCAAGAATGATTGAGTCTTGAAAATATCCTCCTCCACACATTTCATCCAAATCGGGAACACCAGAACTTATACGTATATTTGAAGATCTTTGAGTCAACCTCATAGCACCCAAAGGGAATGCAACTATCCCCTGAGATCCCATCGTAAATGGAAATTCACCTTTCATATGTGTAGTGCCTCTTAATTTTAAAATTTCTACAGTTCTCCTTCTTTTTTCTGCCTCTAAAACATTCCGCAAAATAACAACGTTATCAGAAACAAATTCTTCAACTCCATATCTTGCAATTGGACCATATTCATCTATTCTTTCAGTTGTCATAACTGTAGTTACACCTATTTCTTTAAGTCTTGCTATTAATCTAAAGATTTCTCTTCTAACTACATATATAGCATCATACTGTTGAAAAACTGCTGTCATTGAATCTATAGCAACTCTCTTAGCTTTAAACTTTCTAATCGCATAACTAATCCTCTCAATTAATCCTGATAAATCAAAGCTTCCAGCGACATCTTGTCCATCAGGATCTGGAGATGCATCTAAAATAAAAAGTTTATTTTGATCAATTAATTCTTGTAAATCCCAACCAAAACTTGCAGCATTTCGGATGATATCTAAAGGTGATTCTTCAAAAGTAACAAAGACACCAGGTTCATCAAAATTGCATATTCCATGATGAAGATATTGCAAAGAAAAAACAGTTTTCCCTGTCCCAGATGTTCCGCTGACGAGGGTACTCCTGGCATTTGGCAACCCACCATGACAAATATCATCAAAACCCTCAATCCCAGTAGGAAGTTTTTGAACCTGCATTTTTGCTAGAGTCTTTTTAATTAAAGAAAACTAATCTAATAGCTCTTATATAAAAACATAATGAAAAAAATTAAAAAACGGTTAGTTATCGGTTGGACTTAAGAATTCAGTTACCTCTTGTTTTAATAATTCCATTATTTATCGGAAGAATAAAACATTTCTTGATCTGATAACTCATCATACAAAAGATCCAAGCCAATTAAAACCTTTTCTCTATCTGATAGATCACCAATGATTCTTCGAACAGGTGGAGGTAAAATCTTTGCAAGAGTAGGAGTAGCAAGTATTTTATCTTCTTCAGCTAATTGTGGACTTTTCAAAACATCAATAACCTTCAGCGCATAGACACCTTTAAATTCACTTTCTAAGATTTCTCTCAATGTATTCAACGCTCTCATTGAATTAGGGGTATTCCCAGCCACATAAAGCTTGAGAATATATGTCTTCCTTGCATTCATTTAAAACCTCCAAAAAAATCCAGAGAATATATCCTCTTATTAGATCTTGACTAAGTAACCAATAAAAAGCGAAAATGTTAGTTTGTTTTTCGATTACGGTTAGGGCTTAATCGATTTTTAAATCTAAAAGGAGTTTACATCCTTTTTTTAATTTATTTCGAGCCTTAACGTGTCACACATAATCATGGCTGATAAGAAATCATCTACCAAAAAAGAAAACCCTCAATCAGCAACTTATGCAATAGTTGAAGCCTCTGGCAAACAATTTTGGCTTCAATCCAATCGCTATTACGATTTAGATAGATGTCATGCAGAAGTTAATGATATTTTGACCATTGAGAAAGTTCTTCTAATTAACAATGGGAAAGAGTTAAAAGTTGGAAAGCCTTATGTCAAAGATGCGAAAGTAGAAATCAAAGTATTAGAACATCGAAGAGGTTCTAAAATAATTGTTTATAAAATGCGACCTAAAAAAAAGACAAGGCGTAAAAATGGGCATCGTCAAGAACTCACGAGAGTTTTAGTTCAATCTATATCCGATGGATCAAAACCAAAAAAAGCAAAAGAAACTAATGGTCCCAAAACCACTACTAATAAAGTAGAATCGGATTAAATTAATTAAAAAGAATCACATAACCCATGGCTCATAAAAAAGGTACAGGATCAACTAGAAATGGAAGAGATTCAAACTCCAAAAGACTTGGTGTTAAAGCTTATGGCGGAGAGAAAGTAACAGCTGGTTCTATTCTTATCCGTCAAAGAGGGACATCTATTCTACCTGGGATTAATGTAGGAAGAGGCAAGGATGATACTCTTTTTGCTCTAACAGATGGTTCTGTTCATTTTGAAAGTATACGTAGAGGCTTGAGAAATAGAAAAAGAATTAATATATCGACTGCAAAATAATTACAATTTAATCTTATCTTTTTAATGGTTTGTAAGCCCTAGTAGTAATTAAAAATGGGTGAAAAACTTCTATATAATTGAACTGTAAGGTATTAAAAAACTTTTCTATCATGTCTGGGTCATCAAAATGAAAAGGATATTCTCCATTATTTCCTTTATAAAAATACCAATTCATTAATGCTATTCCCTCAGGGGAAAGTCTTTCCAAAAATATCTCTAATTGTTTTGAAGGATCAGGAAGATGTTCCAGCACATCAAGACAAATAATAGAATCAAATTGCACATTAGATGTGCTATCTAAGTCTCTATGAACTGAAATAAGGTCCTCAATTCCTAATTGCTTAGCCCTTAGCTCTACAAAACTTCTATTTTGAGGGTTTAGATCTACAAACCACACATGTTCCACATCTGATAAAGATGAAGCCGCAAGTGCGTGAGTACCAATTCCTCCTCCAAAATCTAAAACTTTTCCATAAGCAAATTTTTGCTGTAGACGAAGAGTATCAGCGATGTAATTAAAACTATTTAGATGCCATGATGCTAAATCTATTAAATGAGCATCTCCTACTTTTTCTTCGTAAAAATCACCTGCATCATTTTTGTTAAAGGCACCTGGGTGCAATGCTGCTAAATCATCAACACCCTTAAGCAATCTTTGTTCTAGCTTATCATTATTAATATTCAGGAAATTAATAAGGTGATCTTTTAAATTAAAGCCATCTTTTAGGAAGCTAGAAACACTTAGATCTAAATTGCTCATATTATTTGGCTCACTGAAAACAATGAGTTATAACTTTAAATGTTCAGGGTTACTTGAACATCTTTTTATGTGAGCTTCAACCTACAATATTTATTTTGGAAAAACCATTTGGATTTGTTGTTATTGATAAGCCTTCTGGGCTTACTTCCCATGATTGCGTAAATAGACTTCGCAAAGTATTTAGCATTAGGAAGGTTGGTCATGGAGGAACTCTTGATCCCTCAGTTACAGGCGTACTCCCAATAGCAATAGGCAATGCAACAAGATTAATCTCTTATTTACAAGGTTCTAAAGCTTATACAGGAATAATACAGTTAGGTGCCAATACAAATACTGATGACTGGCAAGGAGAAGTTATACAATCCAAAAATTGGCCAATAATTAGCAAGAACAATCTCAATATCCTACTAGAAAATTTTAGGGGCGAAATATTACAAACGCCTCCTTTATTTTCTAGCGTTCACTTTCAAGGAGAAAGGGCCCATAAAAAAGCAAGAAGAGGAGAAAAATTTATTTTATTACCTAAAAAAATTACAATAAGCAAATTAAAGTTAACAAGTTGGTCTCAAAGTAAAGGTGAGTTATTAATTGATGTTGATTGCTCAAAAGGAACTTACATTAGATCTTTAGCTAGAGATATTGGAGATAAAATTGGATGTGGTGCTTATTTAAAAAAATTACATCGAACAAAAGCTTTTAATTTCAATGAAAATCATTCAGTTGTACTTCCTGAGAAATTAGAATTTTACCCAGAAAATCTTAAACCTAAAATTCTAAACCCTAGAAATTTTCTCAAGCATCTTTCATCTTTCAAATTAATTTCTGAAGAGGAGTTACTTGATTGGCGCTCAGGAAGAAAGATAAGTTTTCAGAATAATTTCGAACGTTTAAAATTACCCAAGAAGGATGAAAATGAAAACGCTAGCTTAGAAAATAAAAATATATTAGTATTGGATTCAAAAAACAAGATAGTAGGTATAGCAGATTTAGATGAAAGTTTAATTATAAAACCTAAGGTTGTTTTTAATGCAATTGGATAAAAAGTTAAAGCATTCAAATAAGAGTATAATAATTAAAATTATGAATATATTTTCAATAGGACTTTATTTGTATCCCAGTATAATAATGTTTAAGAATTTGATGAAAGCTATAACCTCTTTCTGCCATAGCTTTAGCACCCCACTGACTCATTCCTACTCCATGTCCAGCACCGTAACCTTTCACCTCTAACAAATAATCTTTTGGAATTAGTGGAAGAGGTTGAGGTGCTAAACCATTAACTATTTTATTCTTAACATCCAAGTTAGATTTATTATTATAATATTGTAGATTCTTCAATTTATAGTTTTTATTAAACTTCAAATCTAAATCAAATTTAGTACTAAGCAATTCTAGTTTTTCTCTTAAACTCTTACCAGAGATATTTTTATTTCCATTGGATCCATAAAGTCTGATATTTATGACTCTATCACTATTACTTCTTTCAATAATTTGCATACTATTTAATCCACCCAAATCAGGAAATATTTTATCCAGTTCTATAGAAGTAAATTCTTTTGACCATCTATATTTTGTACTATTATGGTCATAATCTACAACACTTTGCAGGTAAGGTAATTGATGCTTCCAAACCTGACCACTATTTTCAGTCCTTCCACCAGAACTACTGTGAAAAACTGCATCTATAAGTTTATTTTGATAAAACAAAGCAAGTGAACTGGTGCTTATAACTGCCCTATTAATTTTTGGTGTCTCTGCTTCAAGTCCTAAATAAACTTGACTAGCTTGGGTTGAATGAATATCAAATAATTTATTTTTTCCTAAAAGTTTTAAGGCATAAGTTCTTGCTGCTATTGCTTGAGATTGAAGTGCTGCAAGGGGAAATTCTTTAGGCATTTCACTGCCTACAACACTTTTCAAATATTTCTCTAATTTTAAATAATTTATTATTTGTAACTTCTGATCATTTAATGAAACTCTTAATTCTCCAGCAAATCTTCTATTTTTATACCAAATTCCACGTTTATCATTATTTTTAATGATTAAATTAAAATCTTTCGGTAATTCAAACCATGAATTTTGGTTATTATTAATCGAATATTTAGCCTTATTATTATTATAAATTATATCTATAGATTGAATGCTTATTTGGTTGGAAGATATCCCTTTAACAAAAATAGTTTTAAGGCCGTCTGCTCTAAATCTTGCCTTGGTTTCATTACCTATCAAGACACGCATTACTGGTTCTTTGGCCTCAGTTGCCTTTAATGGAAAGATAAAATATATAGCTAAAAAAATTATGGCCCATCCCGACTTGCTTTTAGGTGATGCGCTCACAATAAAAATTGAATTTAGGTACTAATTCTGCCTATAAGAAAGAAGATCAACCAGTGGTCAAAGCAATGAATGGCACCATGTCTTAAAAGGGAAAAAACTTGCAAGTAACTTTTCTAGGAACAAGCTCAGGGGTTCCAACTCTTACTAGAAACGTATCAGCAATGGTACTCAAGCCTCCACAGAGATCAGAATTGTGGTTGTTCGATTGTGGTGAAGGTACTCAACATCAGTTCATAAGAAGCAATCTTAAATTATCTCAAATAAAAAAAATATTCATAACTCATATGCATGGTGATCATATATATGGTCTACCAGGACTTTTAGCAAGTATTGGATTAGCCGGAAGCAGTTCTGGTATTGAACTTTATGGGCCAACACCACTTAAAAATTTTATTGATGCCTGCTTGTACAACAGTTCAAGTAGATTGGCTTACCCTTTAAAATTTCATGAGGTGGAGAAGGCTGCTTTTCAAAAAGAAATTTTATTTGAAGATTCCGATTTAGAAGTCAAAGCTGCGCCTCTCAAGCATCGAATCCCCTCTTTTGCTTACAGAGTAAATCAAAAGTCTAGACCAGGTAGATTCGATATAGATAAAGCAAAATCACAGAAAATACCTGCTGGACCAATATATGCAGCACTCCAAAGAGGTGAAGAAGTCCGCTTGGATGATGGTCGAATTTTTTCCGGAAAAGAATTCTGCGGTCCATCCAGGCCTGGCGTGAGCATGGTTTATTGCACAGATACTGTCTATACAGAATCAGCCATTGAAATCTCGAGGGAGGCCGATCTTTTGATCCATGAATCAACATATGCTCATAAAGAAACCGAGATGGCCTATCAACGTGGTCATTCAACTGCCACTATGGCCGCTCAAATTGCTGCAAAAGCAAAAGTAAATCAATTAATTTTGACTCATTTCAGTCCGAGATATACCCATGGGAATGAAACAAGTCCTAATGATTTGCTTAATGAAGCAAAAGCAATTTTTCCAAATACCCAGTTAGCGAAAGACTTTCTGCAAATTGACCTAAAAAAACGCTGCAACAGTTCTTGATCCCTTTACCTATGAAATGCCACTACATGAAACAATGGTCGAGTTTGGTGCTTCCGTCAATCGCTGGCGTTATTAATGGACTCTCTTATTTCTTCTCTTAAACGGTCCCTTACAAGACTTTTTGTTTTAATACCTTTGCTTGTAAGTCTCTGTATTAGTCCTCTTTCTGTAAGTGCCCTGTATCCCAGCGACCCTTCTTCAGTGGAGACCTTAGATACAAGCTTGGCTGGTCAGGACTTACAAAATACAGAGTATGTAAAATACGACTTATCAGGAAAGGATCTTGGTGGGGCGAATTTCACTGGGGCTTATTTCAGTGTCTCAAGTTTGAAGGGCTCTGATCTAACAGGCGCAAACATGACTAATGTCATCGCCTATGCAACAAGGTTTGATAATGCAAACCTTACAAATGTAAATCTCACAGGTGCAGAATTACTAAAGAGTATTTTTGATGGTGCGACCATTGATGGTGCTGACTTTACTGATGCTGTATTAGATAGAAGTCAACAAAAAAATCTATGCAAAGTAGCTACTGGTAACACAGCTGATAGTCTTGGCTGTAGCACTACAGCTGCTGGATATGTTCCTGCAACCAAAGGTCAAGGTTTCAATCCTGGTACATAAATTTATCTAAAATTTATTAACCAAAAAAAAGGGGGCCATTGGCCTCCTTTTTTTTTAGCAAAAACAAGAATCTAAATTGTTTTCACTTAGTGATAAGGAAGAAAGCCGCTGCAGCTCCTCCAACAGCAAACATAGGAAGTCCTACCAGCAAATGTGAGGTACCAAAGCCAAAGCCTTTTTGGCGCAATATAAAATAGCCAACTCCCGCAGCTCCAGCAGCCAAAGGAATAGCAGCAGTTGCAGCGGAAGCAACAGCGTGATAGTCGAAGTTCATCCCAGTGTTGAAATTTATTTACTTATAATTATCCTTCGAAATCTTAAAAATGGAATGAACTTATGTGCGAAATGCTTCATATCTTCATCACTTTAAATCCAAAAGAATTCTTATATGAACGAAAAACCAGGAATTATTTCTAAGTTTTTTGAAGTAATGCCAATTGAGGAGCAATGTTTGAGCTATCTCTAGATCTTGGATGTTTGCTATACCACCATTCCTGCATAGCTGAATCTAAGCGTCGAGAAAATAAAGTCAAAATTGTTTTTGTTGATTTCATTCCTGGTTGAATAATCTCAACAGAATATGATGGGCATTTTTGTGCAGCAATATCAGCAACTAATCTTTTCCCAATTCTTCTCCAACTAGGCTCCTTACTTCTCCATGAAAGCCTGCAGCAAGGCCAGGGCAACTCCTCACGATCATAAAGTCGACAACATGGGCCAATGACCCTAAAACTAAATTGACCGCCAACACTTGAGTGAATAGAGCCGTGATCCATAAGACCTTGAACTTTTTTGGTTGGCAAAACTTCTGAAATCAATTAATCCCCAAATAATTTTATTTGCTCCAATGAGCACATAAATAAAAGGTTGGCGAAGAAGAAGATTTTTGGCAAGCAAAAAGGAAAAAATCTCGAGAAAAAATTAATATCTATACATTTCGTCTTCAGCATGAGTTCTAATTGTGCAATCAGAAGTCGGATAAGCAACACAAATCAAAATATAACCTTTTTTGATTTGATCATCGTCCAAAAAACTTTGGTCTTCTTGTTGTACCTCGCCTTTTTCTAATTTAGCGACACAACTTGAGCAAGATCCAGCTCGACACGAGAAGGGAAGCTCCATATTTTGTTCACATGCAGCGTCAAGAATATATTTGTCATCTGGAATATCAATAATTTCTTTTAGACCACTTAACTCATTAATAAAAGTGATCTTGAATGATGTCATAAAGCTTTTAAATCTAAAAATGAAGAATTTACTTGATTAAGACAATTTTTGAGTTAATTCGATCAAGGCCCATTGATCCTGTGTCTTAATTTCAAGAACTTCCCAACCAAGTGGCACAAAAAATTCTTGAAGTTCTTTTATTTGATTAACTAATAAACCAGATAAAATCACTTTTCCCTTGTATCCAATGATTTTTTCGAAACTTGGTCCTAATGATTTTATTACAGGTGCAAGAATATTGCAGAGGATCAAATCAATTTTTTTTTGAGGCATATTAGCTTCAATTTCCTCAATAGAGCCGAGAAAAACATTGAGAAGATTATCAGAAAAATCATTTAAAGCAGCATTCATTTTCGTAGCTGATATCGCTAATGAATCCGTATCAACAGAAAAAGTACACTTAGCACCTGATTTCAAAGCAGCAAGAGATAAGATTCCACTTCCACAACCTATGTCAGCTACTGTTTTCCCTACTGGAGGATCATCATCCAAAGCTTCGATGCATAGCCTCGTGGATGGATGACTCCCTGTGCCAAATGCACTTCCAGGATCTAATCGAATAATCTTTCGTCCTGAAAATTTTTCAGGAGCATCTAACCATGCCGGTAAAATTAAAATTGATTTTCCTACAGGGTCAGGTTTCCAGCTTTGTTTCCAAATTGCGCTCCAATCTTCATCTTTTACTTGAAGCCATTTGCAAGCAGGCAAAGTTAAGTCAAAAGTTTTTGCCAAAGAGATAAAGGATTGGATTAAAGTCTTCTGATCTTTAACTGACCAATCTGACTGAGGAAGCCATATAAATAGAGTTTGGTTGAATTTGTTATCTGGATCATGTTCAAAAGAAAATCTATGAATTTCTAAATTGGTCAACAGCCAATAGCAAGAATGTTCTAACTCAAAAGGAATTTCTTGCTCGAGGCGTAACCACGAGTGCTTAGAGGTATTATTCTGTTCTAAATTTTTTTGAACTAACAAATTATAAAGTTACAGAATGAGCTTCATTTATGCCCTGCATTGAGAGAATGAAGCCCAATAACTCTGTTGGAATAGGATCATCGATACTTAAAACCATAACCGCCTCGCCTCTAACAATTCTTCTTCCTACCTGCATTGACGCAATATTCACATTATGTTTTCCAAGAAGTGATCCTATCTGACCAATAATGCCGGGCATATCTCTATGTCTAGTAAAAAGCATATGCCTACTTGGAACAAAATTTATTGGATACTCATCAATACTTGTAATACCGAGATCACCATCACCAAAA
>QCFD01000010.1 GCA_003278445.1 Prochlorococcus sp. AG-363-B05 | reverse complement strand
CTTAATAATCATAGTGGAAAGTCATTTGCGATTTCTCTTCCTTCTGTAGTTGATACTACTGGAGCTGGAGACGCATTTACGGCAGGATTAATTTATAAACTCTTAAATATTGAGTTAGATCAAATAAATAAACAAATAGCTGAAGAAATTATTCAATTTGCTATTGCATGTGGTGCACATGTTTGCAAAGGGGTTGGAGCGATAGATCCTCAACCCTATCGGAAAGATATTGATAAATTATTGTCTCTATCTACTGGAGGAATGAGCTGAAAAAGTCGGACTTTATTTTTAGAGGAATATTCTAATTTTCCTCTCCAGGCATCAGCCATTGGAAGAGATAATCTTTCTGGCCATTCAACTACCATCAATGCATCCATGGCTTTTGCTTCCTCTTCTTCTTGTAGAAAAAATTCGTTTGCCGCATTTGGTTCTTCAATGCGGTAAAGATCAATATGTATCAATGGAGGAGATCCTGATGGGTAATGTTGGGACAAAGGAAAAGTAGGAGAAGTGATGGGCTCTTTGATTCTTAAGCTTTTTGCTATTCCTTTAACTAATGTTGTTTTTCCAGCTCCTAGAGGTCCATTTAAAAGAAGAATCCTTAAATCTGGAAATTTTTTTGTTAACCTTGAACCTAATGCCATTGTTGATTCAGGTTTTTCTAAAGTCCAGCAGAAATTATTAGTTTGCTGAGCAAATGAATCTAAAACCTTGAATTGCTCTTTAGAATCTTTTTCACAATCTCTCATAGAGAGTTTTAATTTATGCTAGTTGAAACCAAAGCAAATCTTAACAGTATTGAGAACAATACTGATTACGTGGTCAGTGACATAACCGAAGCAGAATTTGGGAGAAAAGAACTTTTAATAGCTGAAACAGAAATGCCAGGACTAATGGCATTAAGAAAAAAATATGGATCTGAAAAGCCTTTGCAAGGGGCTTTAATTGCAGGAAGTCTTCATATGACTATTCAAACTGGTGTGCTAATTGAGACACTAGTTGAGCTTGGTGCAAAAGTTAGGTGGGCTTCTTGCAATATTTTTTCGACACAAGATCATGCAGCAGCAGCAATAGCAAAATCAGGTGTCCCTGTTTTTGCTAAGAAAGGGGAAACACTAGATGAATACTGGGCATATACTCATAAAATTTTCGAATGGAATGATGGGGAATTTGCAAATATGATTCTTGACGATGGGGGAGATGCGACTGGATTAATTATTTTGGGTAGCAAAGCGGAAGAAGATATTTCAGTTCTTGATAATCCGTCCAATGAAGAAGAAATTGCATTATTTGCTTCGATTAAGAAAAAGCTTTCTGAAGATCCAAACTTTTATTCAAAAGCCAAATCATTCATTAAAGGGGTTACAGAGGAAACGACAACAGGTGTAGCGCGTCTTTACCAAATGGAAAAAAGTGGAGAACTTGTCTTCCCAGCTATTAACGTTAATGATTCAGTGACTAAAAGTAAATTCGATAATCTCTATGGTTGTCGAGAATCTTTGGTCGATGGTATTAAAAGAGCTACGGATGTAATGGTTGCTGGCAAGGTCGCTCTTGTTATGGGGTATGGAGATGTTGGTAAAGGTTCTGCTCAGTCATTAAGAGGTTTAGGTGCAACAGTAATGATTTCTGAGATTGATCCTATATGTGCACTTCAAGCTGCAATGGAGGGTTTTAGGGTTGTGAGATTAGATGATGTGGTTGAAGAGATAGATATTTTTGTTACTGCAACTGGAAACTTTCAAGTTATTCGTCATGAGCATTTGATCAGAATGAAGAATGAATCGATAGTTTGTAATATCGGTCATTTTGATAATGAAATAGAGGTTTCTTCTCTTAAGTCTTATGAGTGGGAAAATATCAAACCTCAAGTTGATCATATAACTCTTCCAAGTGGTAACAAAATAATTCTTCTGGCAGAGGGAAGATTGGTTAACCTTGGATGCGCTACTGGTCATCCAAGTTTTGTTATGAGTAATTCTTTTACTAATCAAGTATTAGCTCAAATTGAATTATTTAAATATGGAGTTAAATATTTAAATAAGGTTTATGTTTTGCCAAAACATCTAGATGAAATGGTGGCCATTCTTCATTTAGACAAGATTGGAGCAAAGTTAACTAAGTTAACGGTAGAACAAGCAGAATATATCAACGTTCCAATTGAAGGTCCTTACAAGAGTGAACAATATCGATATTAAGTCTATTTAAATAATTTCTATTTATATGGAAATCTCAGAATTTATATCTTCTTTACCAGAATTAATAGGACATGCTGTTGAGACTAATCAATGGATTGGTTATTTATCAATTTTGCTAGCAATGTTTTTAGAAAACCTAATTCCACCAATACCTTCAGAATTAATAATGCCTATGGGTGGTTTTTATGTTTCTCAAGGTCAATTAGATTTTTTTCCAGTTGTCTTAGCAGGTTTAATAGGTACTGTGATAGGGGCTTTGCCTTGGTATGGAATAGGAAGATTAGTAAATGAAGAAAGAATTGAGAAATGGCTTTCTAAAAATGGACGTTGGCTTGGAATTAATCCTCAGGAACTTGCTCGAAGTCGTAAATGGTTCAATAGGTATGGTGTATCTTTAGTATTTTGGGGAAGATTAGTACCAGGAATTAGGACTTTGATTTCAGTGCCTGCAGGAGTGGAATTAATGCCAATAACCCCCTTTCTTATTTGGACAACTGCAGGCAGTTTGATTTGGACCTTATTTTTAACAATTACAGGATTTTATTTAGGAGACAATTATGCAAATATTGGAAAATGGATTAGCCCTTTTTCAAGTATATTTAAGATACTTATTATTTTGATTATCTCTTTCGGCTTGATAACTGTAATTTATAAAACTCTCCGTAAATTAATTATCAATTGAAAGTATATTTTTTAAAATGGAATTTCATCGTTGTTTTGTTTTTGATTAAATGAATTGTTGCTTTGGAAATTACTATTTTCTGAATCTCTTTTAGATCCTAATAATTCAAGACGATCAACTCTAACAACTGGTTTATTTCTATCCTCTCCAGTATTGCGATCCTTCCAACTATCCAATTTGAAGCTACCAGTTATACCGATCAAAGACCCTTTTTTTACGTAATCGGCTGCGACTTGGGCTTGTTTACCCCAAATCTCTAGATTGAACCAATCTGGTTCATCATCTCTATTCCTTCTATTTACAGCCATAGTGAGATTTGCTACAACCGTTCCAGATTCAAAATATCTAACTTCAGGATCTCTACCTGCTCTGCCCACAAGAGTGACTGAATTTATTGCCATTTTTGCCTCCTATGTTTATTGGTTGCTAAATAATATATTTATCTTAGTTCAACTCTCTTTATGATTGCTCAAATGATTGAAATCCGTGTTTTTTAACCGTTTCAAATTTTCTCGAGATATCGGGATTGATTTAGGTACAGCAAATACCTTGATTTATGTTTCTGGTAAGGGAATTGTATTGCAAGAACCTTCTGTTGTAGCAATGGATTTAGAGGAGGGGGTCCCACTTGCTGTAGGTGATGATGCGAAATTAATGTTAGGTCGAACACCTGGGAATATTCGTGCTGTTAGGCCGCTTAGGGATGGAGTAATAGCGGATTTTGATGCGGCAGAGCAAATGCTTAAGACATTTATTCAAAAGTGTAATGAGGGGCGCGGCATTATTGCTCCCCGATTAGTTGTTGGTATTCCAAGCGGAGTCACTGGTGTAGAGCGACGAGCAGTTCGTGAAGCTGGTCTTTCTGGAGCACGAGAGGTCCATTTAATTGATGAACCAGTAGCTGCAGCAATCGGAGCTTCTTTGCCTGTGACAGAACCTATTGGAACGATGATAGTTGACATTGGAGGAGGTACTACTGAAGTGGCTGTTCTGAGTCTTGGTGGAACAGTTTTAAGTGAATCTGTAAGAATTGCGGGTGATGAAATTAATGATTCAATCGCTATATATTTGAAAAAAGTACATAATTTGGTAGTTGGTGAAAGAACAGCTGAAGAGATCAAAATTAAAATTGGATCAGCTTTTCCTTCAAATGAATTTGATTTACAGTCAATAGATGTAAGAGGTTTGCATTTACTTTCTGGTTTGCCTCGTTCAATAAATTTGAAAGCAGGTGATTTACGTGAAGCTATGTCAGATCCTTTAAATAAGATTGTTGATGCTGTAAAAAGAACTCTTGAGAGAACTCCACCCGAGCTTGCTGCAGATATTGTTGATAGGGGAATAATGCTTGCAGGAGGAGGAGCATTAGTGAGAGGAATTAGTGATCTTTTAAGTCATGAAACAGGAATTTTTACTCATGTAGCTGAGGACCCATTGTTGTGTGTTGTCAATGGATGTGGTTTGGTTTTAGATGATTTTAAATCAATGCGTAGAGTTCTAGATACACCTGATTTTGCTAGAAATGTGATTAGAGATTGAACAATGATTAAAGCCCGGAAAAAAATAGGGTTGCATTTACTTTTAAAAAGAAGATTTTGGATAATATTTTTGTTTGGAGCTTTATTATTAGGGATTCGTTGGACAAAAGGAGCAGGATATTTAGATTTTTACTCTGTTTTATTAAAACCAATACTTCCTGGTACTGCCCAAAGAGAATGGATTCAGGAAGGAGATAATATTGAAAGAAATCTTCGATTGAAATTACTTGAAGAGGATAATATTCGTTTAAGAAGAGCTCTTTTTTTACAAGAGTTTCATAATGATAAAAGGATTTCAGCAGCTGTGATCTCTAGATCATCCAGTGGTTGGTGGCAGCAACTTGAAATTAATAAGGGTGCTAAGGATGGCATCTTGAAAGGACAAACCGTAATTGGACCAGGAGGTTTAATTGGTCTAATTGATAGCACCACACTACTTACCTCCCGAGTCAGATTGTTAACCGATCCTGGTCATCAAATAGGTGTATGGATTAATCGAACTAAGAGTCATGGCATTTTGACTGGGATGGGTACAAATAGACCGAAATTAATTTTCTTAAATAAAAATATTTTGCCTAAAATTGGAGATTCGGTAACTACATCTCCAGCAAGTACTTTATTGCCCCCGAATTTAGTAATTGGGGTTGTTCAGTTTGTTGAAGAAAAAGCTTTACCTGCTCCTTTTGCAATAGTTCAATTAACTGCATCACCAGAGGCAATAGATTGGGTACAAGTTTTGAGAAATAATGGTTAAGAATAACAAAAACTTATTATTATTTTTTATTGCAATTTGTTTACCATTTTTCATAATATTATCTCCCGATTGGCTCAAAATAAACGGAATAATGCCATGCTGGCCAGTTATGTTTCTGCTACCATTTTCACTTAGGAACTCTCCATGGAGATCTTCTATTGCTGCAATTTCATTTGGAATTTTTATAGATTCTTTTACTGTCAGTGATGCTTCCTATATTCCCTCTTTATTTCTTTTATCTTTAATTTGGAGTCAATATGGATTGCGTAATAAGAAAATTGAATTAGTTTTAAATGTTGGTTTGATGGCTATCTTTGGAACAGCTGTTGTTGGTCTTTCGATTTGGTTCCAAAAAATCATTTTATATAGTGATTTACGAAATAATTGGTTTCATTCTTGGTCAATTTATGTATTGATTTCCGAGGTGATAATTACTGGATTAGTTGCTCCATATTTTTCTTCCTGGCTTCTTTTGACTTATAGAAACAAGTGATTAGAAAATTTTCAAATCTTAAGAAATAGAATAAATACTTATTTATTATTGGGGACTCTGTCTTTTAGATTATGCAAAAGGGTATATTTACCTGACTGAAGATGATATCTTCATTAACAAGAAGCCCTTTTTGACATAAAATTTTGATGGCCATGTCTCGAAGGCGACAGCTAATCTCATGACCTGTATTTTGGTTGTAGATGATGAACCAGCAGTGTTGAAAGTCTTGGTGACAAGGCTTAATCTTGCTGGTTATCAGGTTTTATCTGCACAGGACGGAGAGCAAGCACTTGAGGTCTTTCATAAAGAAGCACCAGACTTAGTTGTTCTGGATGTCATGCTCCCAAAGATGGACGGTTTTGCAGTTTGTCGAAGAATACGAGCAGAATCTTGTGTCCCTATTATATTTTTGACTGCACTTGAGGCTATTTCAGAAAGAGTTGCAGGCTTGGATTTAGGTGCTGATGATTACCTGGCTAAGCCTTTTAGTCCAAAGGAGTTAGAGGCAAGAATTGCGACGATTTTACGAAGAGTTGGACCTGCACCGACAATTGATGAACCAAGAGAGGTTCCCTCAGGACAAGGTGTAATGAAACTTGGGAATCTTGTTGTAGATACGAATAGAAGACAAGTCAGTAGAGGAGGAGAAAGAATAGGGCTTACATACACAGAATTTAGCTTGTTAGAATTATTATTCCGTGATCCCGGTCGTGTTGTACCTAGAGCAGAGATATTAGAACAGCTTTGGGGTTATCCTCCTAGAAGAGCTGCTGACTTACGAGTTGTTGATGTCTATGTGGCCCGCTTAAGAGGGAAGCTAGAGCCAGATCCAAGAAATCCAGAATTGATTTTAACTGTTAGAGGTATTGGCTACGCTTCTCAAAGAATGGGGGAATTTCCTACTGCTATTGCCAGTTAGAGATTCATACCTCAATATTTAAGGGTTTTTCTTTTGATCTCGTTCTTTTTAAACTTATTTATGAATTGCTTTGTCTGAATTAAGAGATACTCGCCTTGATAAGGCTCAAGCACTAAAAAGCATTGGGCAAGGTCCATATGGTTTGAATTTCAGACCTACTGACTCTTCTGTTGTTTTACAAAAAAAATATGCAGATTTGCCAAATGGAGAAGAAAAGAATGAAGAAGTATCAATAGCTGGACGCATAACTTCTCGAAGAGTTATGGGTAAACTTGCTTTTTTTACCCTTTCTGATGAAACAGGTACAATTCAACTTTTTTTGGAAAAGGCGACATTAAATCAAAATGGAAATAGCCTTAATAATGAGAAAAATTTTGAGAATATTACCTCTCTTGTGGATTCTGGTGATTGGATAGGAGTAACTGGAATATTAAGGAGAACTGATAGAGGAGAACTTTCTATCAAGGTTTTCCAATGGTCAATGCTTTCAAAATCTTTACAGCCTTTGCCGGATAAATGGCATGGACTTGCCGATGTTGAAAAGCGCTACAGACAAAGATATTTAGATTTAATTGTGAATCCTCAATCAAGAAAAACTTTTCGAATTAGGGCTTTATTAGTTAGTTCAATTAGAAGATGGCTAGACGAAAAAGATTTTCTCGAAATTGAGACTCCAGTTTTGCAGTCAGAAGCTGGTGGCGCTGATGCAAGGCCTTTTATTACTCATCACAACACACTTGATTTGCCTTTGTATTTGAGAATTGCAACAGAATTGCATCTTAAAAGATTAGTTGTAGGTGGCTTTCAAAGGGTTTATGAACTTGGAAGAATTTTTAGAAATGAGGGAATAAGCACGCGTCATAATCCTGAATTCACTTCTGTTGAAATTTATGAGGCTTTTGCAGATTATTTTGACATGATGGAATTAACAGAAAAATTACTTTCTTCTGTTAGCGAAAAAATTTGTGGATCGACCAAAATCATCTATCAACAACAAGAAATAGATTTAAAACCACCGTGGCGAAGGGCAACTATGCATCAATTAGTTCATGAATTCACAGGAATTGACTTTGAATTGTTTCAAGATGAATTTGAAAATGCTAAAGCTGCAATGGTTCGTGAGGGGCTTCAAGTTCCAGATAAAGCTGATAGCGTTGGGAGGCTTTTGAATGAGGCCTTTGAGCAAGCAGTTGAACCTAAGCTGGTGCAACCTACATTTGTTATGGATTATCCAATTGAGATTTCTCCTTTAGCAAGAAAACATAGAACTAAGAAAGGTTTAGTTGAAAGGTTTGAACTATTTATTGTTGGGAGAGAGACTGCTAATGCTTTTAGTGAACTAATTGACCCTATAGATCAAAAAGAGCGTTTACTTTTACAGCAGGCAAAAAAAGAAGCTGGTGACCTTGAGGCACAAAGTTTAGATGAAGATTTTATAAATGCTCTTGAAGTCGGAATGCCTCCAACAGGAGGACTTGGAATAGGAATTGATAGGTTTGTAATGCTATTAACTGACAGTCCTTCAATAAGAGATGTGATCGCTTTTCCACTTTTACGGCCAGAATCAAATTTAAAACAAACTGGAAAGTGACCCATCACAGTGGATAATAGGCGAGTAAGAATTTTGTTCAGATGAGTGGCGAGAGAGTTGGTTTTCGTTTCAAGCACGCAGATGCTGTTGTGAAACGAAATCCCCAGGGGCGTTCAAGACGCGGTTGGGTTATGGAACCTGTTGAGCAAACGACAAGTAGAGGCACGAAAATGCCCGCTTATCGTATTAGATGGAGAGATAGTGAGCGTCCTGAAATTGTTTTGCAACATATGCTCATTGCAGATCCTGACCCAACACCTCCACCTGAGAATGTTAGCTTGGATACTCCTTGATCATTAATTTTTAAATTATTAGTTTTGAATAAAAAAACTATGGGGAAAAGTGTGCATTATTTTCTCTCTTAAAAACGTTTAAGTGCGTTAGCTACATCTCTTTTTGAGTCATTAACCTTCTCTCGATCTCTTTTGTCATGAAGCTTTCTTCCCTTTCCAACTCCGATTTTTAATTTAATCCAAGAGCCTTTGAGATAAAGACTTAATGGTATTAATGCTAATCCTTTTCTATCTAAGTTTACTTTTAATTTTTCGATTTCTTTACGGTGTGCAAGAAGTCTTTTAATTCTTAGAGGTTCATGATTGAAAAATTTACCAGCATGATTATGAGGTGATATATGCACATTATGAAGTTGAATTTGATCTTTTTTAATTAAACAAAATCCATCCTTTAAATTTACTTTCCCAGCTCTAATCGATTTAACTTCGGTTCCAAGCAGCTCTAAACCAGTTTCAAGTGTTTCAAGGATTTCATATTCATATCTTGCTTGTCGATTTTCAGCTAAACGGCGATTTCCATCAACTGAGGTATTTTTTTTGGATTTTTTCTTTCCTTTTTTGCTCATTCTTCTATTTACCTCCATTTTTGTTGAGATGCCACTACCCTTCGTTCATGGCAATTTTGTCTTCAATTACTAATCATTCGTCTCTTCCTAATGATAAAGGAGAGGAAAGATTTGTCGGTTCTGGTCTTTTAAATGAGGAGATTAAATTATCCAAACAAGATTCGCTAAGGCCCAAATCTTTTAAAGAATTTTTAGGTCAATCCGAGTTGAAGAAAGTTCTTGAAATTTCAGTTAAAGCATCATTGACAAGAGGAGAAGCTCTAGATCATTTAATGCTTTACGGTCCTCCTGGATTAGGTAAAACTACCATGGCTTTAGTTATTGCTGAGGAATTAGGAGTTAAAGCCAGAGTTACAAGTGCTCCTGCACTTGAACGTCCAAGGGACATTGTTGGATTATTGATCAATATGCAGCCACGGGAATTGATTTTTGTTGATGAAATTCACAGACTAAATCGCATATCGCAGGAACTTTTGTATCCAGCCATGGAAGATAGAAGGCTTGATTTGACTGTAGGTAAAGGTCCATCCTCGAGAATACGCTCAATTGAAATTCCTCCTTTTACCTTGGTAGGCGCCACTACAAAACCAGCAGCTTTGAGTTCGCCAATGCGAGATCGCTTTGGTATAACTCAGCGAATAGATTTTTATAATTATTTGGATTTGAAAAAAATAATTCAAAGATCTGCACATCTTATTAAGTTATCAATTTCTGAGGAAGCATCTCATCAATTAGCCACAAGGAGTAGAGGTACTCCAAGAATTGCAAATAGGCTTATACGAAGAGTGAGAGATTATGCAGAAGTTCACTCATCCTCAAGTATGATTGATGTTCAAGTAGTTAATGATGCACTTGATTTGTATCGTGTAGATCAAAGAGGATTAGATGCAACAGATAGAAATTATTTAGGCTTGTTAATTGATCAATATGCAGGAGGTCCAGTAGGTCTGGAAACTTTGGCTGCTGCGCTTGGAGAAGATTCAACCACTCTTGAAACTGTAGTTGAGCCTTATTTAATGCAAATTGGTTTTTTGCAAAGAACAGCTAGGGGAAGGGTTGTTACTCCAGCAGCTGAAAAACATTATCTGCTAACTTCCTCAAATAAATAGAAAAATGATTAATAGAAACTTTTTAAAAGTTTTAAGTTTATTTTTTATTTTTTTTGTTTTCTTACCATTGTCTTCTCAAGCTAGGGTGCTTCCTAAATTTTTTTTTGATAAAGCTCTTCAAGAAAGTAAGGATGGTGATTTCATTCAAGCTGAAAAAGATTGGAGTTTTTATTTGAATGAGAATCCAGATGATCCTGCTGCATTGAGTAACAGAGGAAATATTCGTCTTGCTCTTGGAGACCCAGAAGGAGCTATTGAAGATCAAACTAGGGCCATCGAAATTTCACCTGGAGATTTGGATCCTTACCTAAATAGAGGAATTGCAGAAGAAGCCTTGAATCTTTGGGAGGAAGCAAGTAATGACTATCAATTAGTTTTAAAGAAGAACCCTAAAGATGTTTCAGCTTTATATAACTTAGGAAATGTGATGGGATCTATAGATAATTGGATTGAAGCGAAGAGATTGTTTTCTGAAGCAGCTTCTTCAGATAATCCTGTTGCGATGGCTAGATCGAGTGAGGCTCTTGCGATTTATCAATTGGGTGATTTGGAGCTCGCAGAAGAAAAATTGAGAATTTTAATTCGTAAATATCCTTTATTCGCAGATGCTAGAGCAGCCTTAAGTGCGCTGTTATGGTGTAAAGGTTTTACAGGTGAAGCCGAAAGTAATTGGGCGGCAGCATCTGGACTAGATATAAGATACCGTGAAAAAAATTGGTTGTTGAACATTCGTCGTTGGCCTCCAAATCCTACAAATGATTTGATCGCATTTCTTGCTTTTGAGGATAGATGAAAAATTTAGCTAAAAAGATCGATGTTTCGACGAGGGAGATATTGCAAGATTTGATTCAATTGCGGCGGCATCTTCATGCTCATCCAGAGCTAAGTGGTCAGGAACATCAAACTGCAGCTCTTGTGGCTGGTGAGCTTAGGAAATCAGGCTGGGAAGTAAAAGAAGGAGTTGGAAGAACGGGAGTGGTTGCTGAAATGGGCAATCAGAGTGGACCTATTGTTTGCTTAAGAGTGGATATGGATGCTTTACCAATAGAGGAGAGAACAGGTTTGGACTATGCTTCTTCAATCCAAGGCTTGATGCATGCATGTGGCCATGATCTGCATACTTGTATCGGCTTGGGAGTGGCAAAAGTATTAGCAAAAAATAAATTTATAACTTCTAAAATTCGAATTATTTTTCAACCTGCTGAAGAGATTGCTCAAGGTGCAAATTGGATGAGAGCTGAAAAGGTTCTTGATGGAGTTAATGCTCTATTTGGTGTACATGTTTACCCAGATTTGTCGGTTGGTCAAATTGGAATAAGAAGTGGAACTTTTACAGCTGCAGCTGCTGAATTAGAAATAGATATTATTGGTAATGGAGGACATGGAGCCAGGCCACATGAAGGCGTTGACTCCATTTGGATAGCGGCAAAAGTTATCAGTGGACTTCAAGAGGCAATTAGTAGACGGCTAGATGCGCTTAAACCAGTTGTGATAAGTTTTGGAAAAATCACAGGGGGAAATGCTTTTAATGTTATTGCTGAAAGGGTTAAGCTTTTGGGTACGGTTAGGTGTCTTGATAGCAACCTATATGAAACATTGCCTAAATGGATTGAGGAAATAGTACAAAATATATCCTCTAATTACGGAGCTCATGCTCGTATAAATTTTAAGTCAATTGCACCTCCAGTTTATAACGATCCTGATTTAACTAATTTGTTATCTACTTGTGCGAAGAATTTTATCAATGAAGAAAATATTGTTTATTTAGAAAACCCTTCACTTGGAGCTGAAGATTTTGCTTTCTTTTTGCAAGATGTTCCAGGGACGATGTTTCGTTTAGGCGTGGCTGGAGAGAATGGTTGTGCACCTTTGCATAGTGGAAATTTTTCTTTGGATGAAAGAAGCCTTGAATTAGGAATAAAAATTTTGTCTCAAACAATAATCATGTCTTCTCAAGATTTTCAAAAAATTTAGTTTTTTATTACATGAAAAGATTAGGTAACCCATTAATTTCAATCTCAGCACCGTTGCTAATTTTACTAGCAATTACTGGCTTTTTTCATAGAGAGGGAAAAGATAAAATTCAAGTAATACCCGCTTTTTTAGTTAGTAGTGGATTGGTTGTGACTGGAACAGTTAGAAGATTTAGAAGACGACGAATGTTGCTTTTAGAGATTAAAAAAGATATGAATGATCAAAATTTTTAATTGGCAACATTTTTATCTATAAAAACTTTAGGATTTAGTTGTTGATTTCGAGCTAATTTGTAAATATCACTAGGGGTGCCATATTGCTTCTCAATATGGCTGAGATCACACCCTCTGAACTTGATCTGGTTTGAACCAGTGTAAGGAAAGTGAAATTTTGTGATCTTTATTATATAACTCCTTTTGTTTATTCAATAGCTTTTTAGGTCATGCGGAATTCATGGGTGGCTTCAAGAAAGGGTAAAACCAATGTTTCTCAGATGCATTTTGCTCGAAAAGGCGAAATGACTGAAGAAATGATTTATGTGGCAAAGCGTGAGAATCTTCCTCAGTCTCTTGTTATGGAAGAGGTTGCACGAGGTCGGATGATCATTCCTGCAAATATTAACCATACGAACTTAGAGCCTATGGCAATAGGTATTGCCTCTAAATGTAAAGTGAATGCAAATATCGGTGCTTCTCCAAATGCAAGTGATGTTAATGAAGAATTAAAAAAGCTTGATCTGGCAGTTAAATATGGTGCGGATACCCTTATGGATCTGTCTACTGGAGGGGTTGATTTAGATGAGGTCAGAACTGCAATTATTAACGCTTCACCTATACCTATTGGGACAGTACCTGTATATCAGGCATTAGAAAGCGTTAATGGTTCTATTTCAAGACTGACTGAGGATGATTTCCTACACATAATAGAAAAGCATTGTCAGCAAGGAGTAGATTATCAAACTATTCATGCAGGCTTATTAATTGAACATCTTCCTAAAGTTAAAGGTCGTATTACTGGAATAGTTAGTAGAGGTGGCGGAATACTTGCTCAGTGGATGCTTTATCATTACAAACAAAATCCTTTGTTTACTCGTTTTGATGACATCTGCGAAATTTTCAAACGATATGATTGCACTTTTTCCTTAGGTGATTCATTAAGGCCTGGATGCTTGCATGATGCATCAGATCAAGCTCAACTAGCTGAGTTGAAAACCTTGGGTGAATTGACGAGACGTGCTTGGAAGCATGACGTGCAAGTCATGGTTGAAGGACCTGGCCATGTACCTATGGATCAAATTGAATTTAATGTTAGGAAGCAAATGGAGGAGTGCTCAGAAGCTCCTTTTTATGTTCTTGGGCCATTAGTTACAGATATATCTCCAGGTTATGACCATATTTCAAGTGCTATAGGTGCTGCAATGGCAGGTTGGTATGGAACGGCGATGCTTTGTTATGTAACGCCTAAGGAGCATTTAGGTTTGCCAAATCCTGAGGATGTTAGGGAAGGTTTAATTGCTTATAAAATTGCTGCTCATGCTGCAGATGTTGCAAGACATAGATCTGGAGCTCGTGATCGAGACGATGAATTAAGTAAGGCTAGAAAAGAATTTGACTGGAATAAACAGTTTGAACTGTCATTGGATCCAGAGAGAGCTAAGCAATATCATGATGAAACACTGCCTGAAGAAATTTTCAAAAAAGCAGAGTTTTGTTCAATGTGTGGTCCTAACCATTGTCCAATGAATACAAAAATTACGGATGAAGATTTGGATAAATTGGATGATCAAATAAAGTTGAAAGGTGCAGCTGAATTAACTCCAATTAAGTTAAACAAAGAAAATTAATTCTTTGTTTAACTTTTTTATTTTTTAATTAGCTTTTATTAACTATAAAAGAGTTTTATTTGTTTTATTTGTTGAGAAGTTTTCTAGATTTTTCTAGTACATTTTCAACTGTAAATCCAAATTTTTCCATACATAAACCACCAGGAGCAGATGCTCCAAAACTATTCATAGTAACGCTGTCTCCATCAAGACCAATATATTTATGCCATCCAAAGCTTTCTGCAGCTTCAACTACTAAACGTTTTCTGATTGTGGAAGGCAAAACTTTTTCTTTATAACTTTCGCTTTGTTCTTCGAATAGTTCCACGCAAGGCATAGAAACCACGCGAACTTTTTTACCTTCTGAAGTTAGCTTTTTCGCTGCTAGTACACATAAATCAAGTTCGGTACCAGTTCCGATAAGAATTAGCTCAGGGTTGCTTTCGCAATCTTCAAGTATGTATCCACCTAAAGCAACTTGATCTGCTGATGAATTTTGTTGGTTGGGCATGCCTTGCCTACTTAGGCATAAAGCACTTGGTCTCTTGCGGTTTTTAATTGCAACCTTGTAAGCACCACTTGTTTCGTTACCATCTCCTGGACGGAAAACCATCATATTTGGCATTGCTCTCAATGATGGAATCGTTTCTATTGGTTGATGTGTTGGCCCATCTTCACCAACACCAATGGAATCGTGGGTTAAAACATAAATAACCCCAAGTTCACTCAACGCGGAAAGACGCATAGAACCTCTCATATAGTCTGCGAAAACTAAGAAGGTTCCACCGTAAGGAATCAGACCACTATCGTGGTAAGCAATACCATTCAATATAGCTGCCATTGCGTGCTCTCTTACGCCAAAATGCAAATAACGTTTTTCAGGACTGTCATATTGAAAAGATCCAGATTCACCTTTTATGTCTGTGTAATTTGAATGTGTTAAGTCCGCAGAACCTCCTATGAGTTCAGGAATGTTGGGACCAAGAGCACCTAAACATATTTGAGAATGTTTTCTAGTGGCTACACCTTTGTCATTTGCTGAATAAGTTGGCAAATCCTTATCCCACCCTTCAGGGAGCTCGCCTCTCAACATTCGCTCAAACTCAGATGCTTCATTAGGGTATTTTGCTCTGTAACTATTTAGGGTTTGATTCCATTGCTCCTCGAGTTGTGCACCTTTTTGAATTGCTTGACGATATTGATCATAAGCATCTTGTGGAATTTCAAAAGCTTTATGTGACCAGCCAAGCTCTTTTCTTGTAAGTTCAGCCTCTTCTTCACCCAAAGGTGCACCATGAATTCCAGCAGTGTCACTTTTATTTGGTGAACCGTATCCAATGGTTGTTGTTACTTTGATTATTGATGGCTTGTCTTTTACAGCTTTTGCATTTTCAATGGCTTTAGATATGCCTTCTACATCTGTATTACCATTTGGTATTTCTTGAATATGCCATCCATAAGCCTCATATCTTTTTAAAACATCCTCAGTAAATGAGACATCAGTTCTTCCATCAATAGTGATGTGATTGTCATCATAAAGTGCAATTAATTTTCCAAGTTTCAAATGACCGGCAAGAGAACAGGCTTCTGAAGAGATACCTTCTTGATTACATCCATCTCCCATGATCACATAGGTGTAATGGTCTACAACGGTTGTATCAGGCTTATTGAATTTTGCTGATAAATGAGCTTCCGCAATTGCTAATCCAACTGCATTTGAAATTCCTGCTCCTAGAGGTCCTGCAGTTACCTCAACACCTGGCGTCTCAAAGGTTTCTGGATGTCCAGGAGTTTTAGCTCCCCACTGTCGAAATTCTTTTATATCTTCAATGGTGACGGAGTCGTAGCCAGTTAAATGCAAAAGAGCATATAAAAGCATGCATCCATGTCCTGCGGATAGAACAAATCTGTCACGATTAAACCATTTTGGGTTTTTAGGATTATGACGTAAGTGTTTATCCCACAGTGCATAACCCATAGGTGCGCAACCCATAGGAAGCCCTGGGTGACCACTTTTGGATTTATTTATTGCGTCAACCGCTAGCATCCTGATGCTATTGATACAAAGAGTGTCTAGAGAGGTAGTCAAGGCAGCCATTTTGAATTAGTGGGGAAAAAGAAATTTAAGTGGAAAGTGACAATGAAATTGATTAAATCATTTGTCGAAAAGCTAGACAGACATTGTGACCGCCAAACCCGAATGAATTAGATAGTACGACACCTAATTTCTTGTCTCTTGCTTGGTTGGGTACATAATCAAGATCACAATTTGGGTCTGGATTGGAATAATTAATTGTTGGCGGAATTATTTCATGTTTTATTGCCAGAACACAAGCAACGCCTTCAATTCCACCAGAACCTCCCAATAGATGTCCGGTCATTGATTTTGTTGAGCTTGTGGGTACTTGATACGCATGATTTCCTAAAGCAGTTTTTATTGCAGATGTTTCATTACTGTCATTGGCTGGAGTGCTGGTTCCATGAGCATTAATGTAATCCACTTGTTCTGGATTAATCTTTGCATCATTTAATGCAAGCCTCATAGCTTCTGCACCTCCTATTCCTCCTGGTGTAGGAGAGGTAATGTGATGAGCATCACAAGTGGTTCCGTAACCAATTATTTCTGCATGGATTGTTGCGTCTCTTTTTAAAGCATGGTCAAGAGTTTCTAAAATCAATACCCCTGCCCCTTCTCCAATTACGAATCCATCTCTTTCAGAATCAAAAGGCCTACTGGCGGTAGAAGGGTCGTCATTTCTGAACGATAGTGCCTTGGCACTTGCAAAACCTGCTACTCCTAAAGGAGTAATACTAGCTTCTGCTCCTCCACATACCATTGCATCTGCCTTGCCTAATTGGAGCAGTCTGAATGCATCACCAATAGCATTTGATCCAGCTGCACAAGCAGTTGAAACTGCTGAACTTGGCCCTTTTGCGCCAAGTGCAATTGCAGCTAGTCCTGTAGCCATGTTGGGAATCATCATGGGAACAGTAAAGGGACTTACTCGACTAGCTCCTTTGTTTTCTAAAACATGAGCTTGAGTTTCCATCGTTAGCAATCCGCCAACTCCAGAACCAATAATCACTCCAATTCTTCCAGAATTGGAATCGTCAATTATTAGACCTGAGTGATGCAGTGCCTCTTTTGCTGCAATGACTCCAAATTTTGAGAAACGATCCCATCTTTTGGATTCTTTTGGCTCTAATTTGCCAGTTGGGTCAAAACTTTTTACCTCTGCTGCAAATCTGCATGCATGTGATGAGGCATCAAAGAGTGTTATTTGATCTACCCCATTTCGACCAGATTGAAGTCCTTGGAGGTAGCTTTCTAGGTTGTTGCCAATTGGAGTTATGGCACCAAGACCTGTAATAACAACTCGATGGAGTTTCTCCATCATGTAAACCTCAGGACTGTTTGTCTTCGATGTACTTGACTGCATCCCCGACAGTAGCAATGCCTTCTGCAGCCTCGTCAGGGATCTCTATGTCAAATGCCTCCTCAAGAGCCATCACGAGTTCAACAGTGTCGAGAGAGTCTGCACCGAGATCGTTTTGGAAATTTGAATCCGGTTTCACTTCACCGGCTTCAACGCTAAGTTGTTCTGCGACGATAGAACGAACTTTTTCAAGGATTGCTTCCTGGGACATAACCTTCTTAGACCTGACTTCTAATCCTACGGGTTAGAGTGTCGAGTTAACAAAAGTGACGGCATTGCAACTATTTCTTTTTATGTAGCGAAACGTAGGTATAGTTTTATACATCAAGGAAATATGGGTTGGTAATTTGTCACACGCCGTCAAAATCTACGACACCTGTATTGGCTGCACCCAATGCGTAAGGGCTTGTCCTCTAGATGTTCTTGAAATGGTCCCTTGGGATGGTTGCAAGGCATCACAGATAGCTTCATCTCCAAGAACCGAAGATTGTGTTGGTTGTAAGAGGTGTGAAACTGCTTGTCCAACTGACTTCCTTAGCATCAGGGTTTACTTAGGTGATGAAACAACTAGAAGTATGGGTTTAGCCTATTAAAGAAAATTATTATTTTTCTTAACTTAGGGTTATTTTTAGAATATAAATATTACTGGTTACTTGGATAACTATTTAAAATTATGTGCGGCATATTTGGTGTTATTGGTTCAAGAGAATCATCTTCATTGATTCTTGATGGATTAAGAAGACTTGAATACAGAGGTTATGATTCCGCTGGATTGGCAACAATTCAATATTCAAGGAATAACCAATTTGGAGAACTTTTTACGAGGAAATCGAAAGGAAAGCTTATAAATCTCTCAAATTTACTTCAAAAAAAACCTATACAGGGTCATTTAGGAATTGGCCATACCAGATGGGCTACACATGGAAAACCTAATGAGACAAATGCTCATCCTCATCTTGATTTTTCAGGACAAATTGCTGTAGTTCAAAACGGTATTATCGAAAATTACAGAGATTTATCTAAAAGCCTTCAACTGAAAGGAATCAAATTGATCTCTGAAACTGATACCGAGATAATTCCACAATTAATTGGGCTAGAAATAGAAAATATGTTAGGAAAAGGGCTTTTAGCTAATGGCAAAACATTATTAAGTGCTGTTCAAAAGGTTTTGACTTTGTTAGATGGTACATATTCCATAGCTGTTATTTGGTCTAAAGCACCTGATGCTTTAGTGGTTGCAAGAAGTCAGGCTCCATTAGTTCTTGGTTTTGGTGAAGGTGAATTTTTTTGTGCAAGTGATACTCCTGCATTAGTTGGATTTACGCGTACAGTTTTGCCTTTGGAAGATAATGAAGTAGCTCTATTAACTCCATTAGGTATTGAACTTTATGATGAAAATGGAAATAGACAGCGGAGAGCACCATCGCTATTTAAGGGGACTGAACTTTTTGCGGATAAAAAAAGTTTCCGGCATTTCATGCTTAAAGAAATTTATGAGCAGCCAGAAACAGCACAGTTATGGATAGATAGATATTTGCCTTCGGATTCTCCGTCGGAGAATTCAGTTGCTTTTCCGATTACGAAATCTCTCGTAGAGAAAATAGATCAAATACAAATTATTGCCTGTGGTACCAGCCGACATGCTGCAATGGTTGGTGCTTATTTATTGGAACAGTTTGCAGGAGTTCGTACTAATGTTTATTTCGCTAGTGAATTTCGTTATTCTCCCCCTCCTGTTTCGTCTAATACTTTGACAATAGGAGTTAGTCAATCTGGAGAAACGGCTGATACTTTAGCCGCGTTAAGGATGGAAAAGGAGAGAAGAGATTTGATTGAAGATTCTAATTTTTCTTTTCATCAATTGGGAATTACAAATAGACTTGATAGTTCTTTAGCTCGCGAAATGGATAATGTTATAGACATAGGATCAGGCATTGAAATAGGCGTTGCGGCAACAAAAACTTTTCTTGGACAAATGCTTGCCTTTTATGGATTGACACTTTTATTTGCTTCAAATAAACAAAAAAGATCTACGAAAGAAATTTTAGAACTTTCTAATGATTTGAGATTAGTGCCTAAACAGTTAGTAGATCTTATAAAAAAGCATGATGCTTTATCTAAGGAAATAGCACATATGTTTGTTGAAACAAAAGATGTAATTTTCTTAGGCCGTGGAATCAATTATCCAATTGCTCTTGAAGGCGCTCTGAAACTTAAGGAAATAAGCTATATCCATGCTCAAGGCTATCCAGCTGGAGAGCTAAAGCACGGACCAATAGCACTTTTAGATCAACATGTTCCAGTTATATCAATCGCTGTGCCTGGAGTAGTTTATGAAAAAGTTTTAAGTAACTCACAAGAGGCTAAAGCAAGAGATGCGCGTTTGATTGGCGTTGCGCCTAATGGATCAGAATCAGCAATCTTTGATGAATTATTTTCTATTCCAAAAGTTAGTGAATGGATTAGTCCTTTGTTAACTGTTATTCCTTTACAGTTGTTTAGTTACCACATAGCTGCTCATAAAGGTCTTGATGTTGATCAGCCTCGTAATTTAGCTAAAAGTGTAACTGTTGAATAGCACTCAGAATTTATAAAAATCAATCTATCCTTATCAAATAATTTGATGAATTAAATATATTTTATTGGTTTTCTTAAACAATATTTTTTATTCTTCCATAAGAATCTTCAAAACGAATGATATCACTTTCGTCTAAATAAGTACCACTTTGAACTTCTATAAGCTCAAGTTTCATTAATCCAGGATTGCTTAATCTGTGTTTACAACCTAAAGGAATAAATGTACTTTGATTTTCACTTAGAAGTTGTTCTTCTCCATTTTTTTCAACTAATGCTGTTCCATTAACTATAATCCAATGTTCTGCTCTATGATGATGCATTTGTAATGAAAGAGAAGCATTCGGTTTCACTTCGATAAGTTTTACATGCCATCTATTACCTTCACCGATTGTAGTGTAATTTCCCCAAGGTCTATAGATTTTTTTATGAATTTTCCCCTCTGGAAATTTAGAAGAATCAAGATTTTTAATTATATTGCCAATATCATGAGAATGTTCTTTATTCGCAACTAAGATAGCGTCATTTGTATCTACAACTATTAAGTTTTCTATCCCTAAGCCTACTATAAGACGCTGTTCACTTTTTAAAAAGCAGTTTTTACTTTTTTCACTGATTATCCTACCATTTATATAATTTCCATCATCATCTTTATGACTAATATCCCATAAAGATTTCCAGCTTCCTATATCACTCCATCCTGCTTTTAGAGGAAGAACCGTGCCTAATTTTGTTTTTTCCATTACAGCAACATCTATAGACACTTTGGGACATTTTTGGAATGATCCTGCCTCTAATCGTAGAAAATCAAGATCCACTACATCTTTCTCAATTGCAATTTTGCAATATTTAACTATCTCTGGGACAAATTTTTCTAATTCATTTATTATTGAACTTGCTTTGAAAAGAAACATTCCACTATTCCATGTATAGCTAGAATCTTTAATTAATTTTTCAGCTTTCTCTTTGTTTGGTTTTTCTATGAAATTTCTTATTTCTAAACCAGTTATTTCATCTTTTTGATCAACAGATTGTTTCGCTTCAATGTAACCGTAACCAGTTTCTGCACAGGTTGGAACAATACCAAAAGTTACTAGTCTCCCTTGGTTTGCATAAGTTTTTGCAGATTGAATAACTTTTTTAAATTCAATAATATTTTCTATTAAGTGATCAGCTGCCAAGATTAATAACAAAGGATCTTTACCTGAAGAAATTGCTTGAAGAGCTGCAACAGCTATAGCTGGCGCAGTATTGCGTCCTATAGGTTCAAGAATGATTGCTTGGGGATCTGTATTTATCTGTCTAAATTGTTCTGCAACTATAAATCTATGATCCGCATTACATAGAATTATTGGATTTTGAAGTCCATCTAAGCCAATGAGCCTTTCATAGGTTTTCTGTAATAGAGTTTTCTCAGTGCGTGAATCTAGGGCTAGAAATTGTTTTGGATAACTTTCTCTTGAGAGTGGCCACAGTCTTGTCCCCGACCCACCGCTAAGTATTACAGGAATTATTGCTTTTTCAGTCATATCAATAAAGAACTTTTGGTTCACGTTTGATTGTCTGGTTCAATAAACAAATGCGTTCTAGAGTTCCAGTAAACCAGTTGGTGGAGTGATGAGAAGCCATTTTTCTTTGATTTCTATTTCTGGGACAATTTCTTTAACAAAAGGTACCAAAACTTTTTTACCTTCTATTAATTCTATCTCTAGAAGATCATTGCCCCCCTTAATTAAGTCACTTACATGGCCAATTAAAGTTTTTTTTGCTCCTATTCTCGCTTCTAAACCAATTAGATCTAAGTAATGATATTCATCATTATTTAATTTTGGTCTGCTATTAGCTGGTATGACTAAATTCCAGCCTATAATTTTTTCTGCAGAACTCCTATTTGATACTCCTTCGATAGAAACGACGTAGATGGATTTACCTGGGATAAGTTTACCTTTGATTAATTTTATTTCAGTGGGCAATTCGTTAGCTCTTTGAATCCAACGTTTTCCTGGTTTGGTAAACCTTTCTGGAAATTCGCTGCTAGGTTTAATTCGAATATCTCCTTTTAAACCCTGGGGGGCAACAATTTTACCTATAGACATCCATTTATCTTCTTTTTTCATTTTTATGAGTAGAATTCTCCTGATGGTTTATTTGTATATTTTTTATTATGACTGATTCAAAAGAACCTATTCTGCCTGGAACAACAGTAACTGTTAATAACCAAGAGTCAATTTATAACGGTTATATAGGATTTGTTCAGAGAATAAGTGGAGATAAAGCCGCAGTGCTTTTTGAAGGAGGTAATTGGGATAAACTACTCACATTACCGATGAAAGATCTTTTGAAAAGTAAGTAAGACTTTGTAAACTTTGTAAAAATTTATCTATTATAGATTAATTAAATTCTTATTTAAATATTTTAAAGCTTTATGAGCTGCATCTTTTTCTGCTTGTTTAATTGACTTTCCCAAGCCTTCTGCTATAGATCGATCTTTTATGTAAACAGTACAAAAAAATCTTTTATGATTGTTATGCTTTTTGTCGATTTCAGTTGTTTTGTATGTAGGGATTGACCAGCCTTTACTTTGGGTCCATTCTTGTAGTGCTGATTTGTAGTTTTGCCTATGAGGATCAGCTAGAACTGCTTTACTTGTTTCTTCCCAGAATGGAATAAGCCAATTTTTAATAGGATCTAAAATAGTAATACTTTCATATAGAGCTCCTATTAGTGCCTCTGTTGCCTCTGCTTGAATAGTTGCGTTTGCTGATGTATCTTTAAGAGCTTTTTGACCAATGATTAAAACGCTTTTAATGTTTATTTTGTTACCAACTTTTGCTAACCATTGATCACTTACAAGATGTGAACGAAGTTCAGACCTTTCTCCAACTTGCATATTGGGATATTTCTTTTTGATGAAGTCTGATGCAATAAGTCTTAGTACGGCATCTCCAAGAAATTCAAACTTTTCATAATTAACTTTACTATTTGCTGAACTATGAGTTAAAGACTCATTAATATATCCAATATTTATTATTTTTTCATTAGTAAATTCTTGTTGATACTTGTTATCTAAATTTAGACTTTTAATAAAGTTAATTATTTCGTCTGCTCTTTGCTTGGGAATTTTCATGATTTTTCAAGGCTTATAATTGAATTGACAAATTGATAAGATTTTGGATGTTTTTCTTTAGTTAAAATCAAGAAAGTGAAAGCAGGTCATAAGCCGGGTTCTGTTCATTCTTCTTTTTTTAGGAAGTGAATGGGTAATCATCTATCTGGGACTATTGTTACCAATAGCCTCAAGCGGCACAAATCAGGAACTTGGTCTATGGCCATCCTGAGTCCCTCGCCTTGCTCCTAGCCGGGGTTTACCTAGCCAGTACCTCTCGATACTGCTGGTGCGCTTTTACCGCACCTTTGCACCCTTACCATGCTTATGGGATATCCCGATGAAGCATTAGGCGGTGTATTTCTGTGGCACTATCCTCACGGTCGCCCGCACTGGGAATTACCCAGCAAGCCTGGCCAAATAGGAGCCCGGACTTTCCTCAATAGAATTCAGTTTGTGCTGAAGTTCAATTGCGATTGCCTCCCCTGCTTTCAACTCCATCATGCCTCAAGGCATAATTAATTAAAGGGGGCTGTAGCTCAGTTGGATAGAGCGACGGTTTCCTAAACCGTAGGTCGTGGGTTCAAGTCCCGCCAGCCCCGTCTGAAAAATAAACTAAAACTAAAAAAATGTAGTCCTATATGTGGTGGGTGTGCAAAATCTTGACTCTCTCGCTAGCGTTGGTGTAGTGAATCAGTCAACATGGCCCAGCTTCACGATCTTCGCTTACGATTACTTGTTCAACAAGAGAGTGAGCATATATCTAAATCCCAACCAACTGATTTAGATTTATCAGTTGTCCAAGCAAGATGTTTATGTTGGTTAACACTTTTAGCTGAAGCACATGAGGATCAAGCTAATGATGCTGAAGGAAGGAATGATTTAGAACAGGCTATGGGATGGTTCGCTGACTCAATGAGATTACGCGATGTTATTCAAATAGTTTCTAGCATTGAAATACCCCTTCCTGAGAGCTCTGATTTAAATAATAACGATGGTGCAGGAGACTTTTTTAAGGGTGAGCCCCCTATGACGGCCTAATAAATGCAATGATGGTTGATAAGCTGCCTTGATTAAGGTGCCTGAAGAACCATGCCAATGCCCTGATTGTCTCAGATTTTATAGAGAGCATGATCGCTTAATTAGAGAGTTTCCAACTTTGCGTCAACAGCAAGAGATAAATTGGGCGGCGCTTCAATCATTTAGAACTTTATGCGGACGAGTTGTAGAAGATTTGCAAAAGCAAATTAATTCACATTCATCCTCTAATTGTGAAGAGAACTGGAAAACTGGAACTATTGAGAAAAAAGAAAAATCTATTTCACAGGTGATCTCAGATCTGGAAAATATTAATGCTCATTTATATTCTATTGAGGCTCTGATGGAAAGAGTTTTTGATGTCAAAGTTCCTCAAGAAGTTGAAGATAAATTCAGAGAAATTGCAGGAGAACTTGCCCCAGATCCATTAAATATTGATAGATTAAGATTGAATAGATTATTACATCAAACTCCAGATTTGCCTGATAAATAGATAGTTATTTTTCACAACTTATTTCCACAGGTAAAGGTTTAACTTTCCAAATAGATTTACAATATTCACGAATTGATCTGTCTGATGAGAAAAAGCCTGATCTTGCAGTATTTAAAAGAGCCATACGGTTCCATTTTTGACTTTTTTTCCAGGCTTTACTAACTTCATCTTGTGCGCGAAGGTAATCATCAAAGTCTGCCATAACAAAGAAAGGATCGTTCCCAGTCAAAATATTTATGATTGGTCTAAATAGTTCACTATCACCGTTACTAAAATGACCAACTTCTATTAATTTAAGAGTTTCTTGAAGTTCATTTGATTCTGCAATAAAGCTATTTGGTCTATAACCTTGATCTCTTAATTCCATGATTTCTGATTCTGTCTTTCCAAATAGAAAGAAATTTTCTGCTCCTACTCTTTCCCTAATTTCTACATTCGCCCCATCAAGTGTTCCAATTGTTAAAGCACCATTCATGGCGAATTTCATATTTCCAGTTCCTGAAGCTTCTTTACCAGCAGTAGAAATTTGTTCGGAAAGATCAGTGGCTGGATAAACTTGCTCGCCTAATTTCACATTGTAGTCAGGAAGAAAAACTACTCTTAGTAAGCCATCCATGTCAGGATCTGCATTAACTACATCTGCAATTCCATTAATAAATCTAATCATTAATTTCGCCATGAAATAACCCGGCGCAGCTTTGCCACCAAAAATAATCGTACGTGGAGCAATATTTTTTGTTATTCCATTTTTAATGCGTAGATATTGTGCAATAACTTGTAAAGCATTTAAATGCTGTCTCTTGTATTGGTGAATTCTTTTGACTTGAACATCAAATAAACTTGATGGATCCACGAGAACACCAGTTTGCCTGTGTATATATCCAGCTAGCTTCCTCTTGCCAGAAAGTTTGGCTGAAGCGAAAAGATCTAGGAAATTAGCATCATTTTCTTTTTTTTCTAACTCAAGTAATAGGTCCATATTCGTAATCCAATTTGGACCTATTTCTTTATCAAGAAGTTTAGAAAGTTCAGGATTTGCTAATGCTACCCATCTACGTGGCGTAACTCCGTTGGTAACATTAGTAAATTTTTCAGGCCAGAGTTCTGCAAATTCAGGTAATAATTGTCTCTTGATTAGATCTGAATGTAATGCAGCTACTCCATTGACATGATGAGCTCCTATTGTCGCTAAATGAGCCATACGAATAGCTTTTCCTCCATCTTCATCAATAATTGAAAGTTTCCGTAAAATTGAGTCGTTACCTGGATACTTAAGTCTTACTTGTTGCAAGAATCTCCTATTTATTTCATAAATAAGTTCTAAATGTCTAGGTAATAAGTTCCTAAATAAACTTAGGTCCCATTTCTCAAGAGCTTCTGGTAACAAAGTGTGGTTTGTATAAGCAACAGATCTATTGGTGATTTCCCAGGCTTTATCCCATTCCAATCTATGTTGATCAATCAGAAGTCTCATTAACTCTGCAACTGCAATGGCTGGATGAGTGTCATTAAGTTGAACTGTCCAATGATTTGGAAAATCCTCAATAGGGATGGAACGCTTTTCTAGACTTCGTAGCATGTCCTGCAAGGAACAACTAACAAAAAAATGTTGTTGCTTCAAACGCAATCGTCTTCCTTCATCAGTTCCATCATTGGGGTATAGAACCTTAGATAGAGTTTCGGAAGCAACTTTCTCTTCAACAGCACCGTAATAATCACCAATGTTGAAAGCATAGAAATCAAAACTTTCGGTTGCATCAGCTCTCCAAAGTCTTAAGCGATCACAGCTGTTCACTCTGTATCCAAGTACAGGTACATCATGTGGAACGCCTATTGCATGTTCACTTGGAATCCATCTAGAACGATAATTTCCATTGTCATCTGTATAACTCTCAGTTTGTCCGCCAAAACCCACTAAGCAGGCTTCATCTGGTTGAGGTAATTCCCAGGGCCAACCTCCTTTAAGCCATTTATCAGTAACTTCGACTTGCCAACCATCTCTAATTAATTGGTTGAAAATACCAAATTCGTACCTTATTCCATATCCCACTGCAGGCACCTGAAGACTTGCCAGTGATTCCATATAGCATGCGGCCAGTCTTCCTAGCCCTCCATTTCCAAGACCAGGTTCTTCTTCTACTTCCAATAGGTCATTAAGAGATTCAATCCCAAATCTTTTAAGAGCTTCTTCTGCTTCTTTCTTTATACCTAGATTTAATAAATTATTATTTAGCTGAGGTCCGATAAGAAATTCAGCAGAAAGATAGGCGACAGTTTTTTGTGGTCTTGCTCTAATTGTCTCTTGACTTGTTAAATATCTGCTCATCAATCTATCTCTTACAGCAAAACTTAAAGCCATGTAGAGATCTCTCAGACTTGCTGAGGTGGCTAGTTTTCCTAGTGTGAAAAAGAGATGCTCAGTCATTCCGTCGAAGACTGCATCGGCATCCATGCCAGCCCGAACAGGATCTGCATAGCATCCTGGGGTGGGCAGACGCAGATCTAGTGACTGGGAGCTGCTCATAAAGGCATCAAATGTTTCTGGACCGTAGCTAATATCTTCCTACTAATCTGTTAGTAACTTCAGATCCACACCTTATTAATTAAGTCACGTTTCATACTTAAGCCAAATGTGCCCTGTAATTAGGTAATTTATGTCTTATAGAAAAGGCTTTTCTTAAAACCCTGATGGTATTAACTCCTTTAGTCTCGGCACTAAATACGCATGATGTTGAGGTCGCGGAAACTCTTATAGGTGTCATTAATTTCTTAATGATTTTTGTGGCGGCGAGGACTTTGGCCGAAATCTTAGTTCGACTTAGTTTGCCTACAATTGTGGGAGAGCTTCTTGCAGGAGTTTTAATTGGTGCATCAGGATTACATCTTTTATTACCTCCAAGTGCACATGCTGAATTAAATCAAGGGTTTGTTTCTCTCATTAGCACACTTGCTTCAGTACCTAAAGAAGCAGTTCCAGATATTTATTTTGAAACTTTTCCTTCATTGCAAGCTGTAGCCACGTTAGGGCTATATGCATTGTTATTTCTTACTGGTCTGGAAAGTGAATTAGAAGAACTTGTAGCAGTTGGAGCTCAAGCGTTCACAGTCGCGATGGCAGGAGTGATTTTGCCATTTGCTTTTGGAACTTTTGGATTAATGTTTATTTTCCAAGTTGATATAATTCCTGCAATATTTGCTGGTGCATCTATGACAGCTACTAGCATAGGTATAACAGCCAGTGTTTTTGGTGAGCTTGGATATTTAAAAACGCGTGAGGGTCAAATTGTTATTGGTGCCGCTGTACTTGATGACATCTTGGGGATTGTCATTCTTGCCGTTGTAGTTGCTCTTGCTACTGGAGGGTCATTGCAAATTGCACCTATTGTCAAATTAGTATTAGCTGCAACTATCTTTGTGATTGCTGCAATTGCGTTGAGTCGAACAGCTGCACCTGCTTTTGATTGGCTACTGGAAAGGCTGAAAGCTCCTGGAGCTGTAGTAGTCGCTTCTTTCGTGATATTAGTACTAAGTTGTTTTGTCGCGACTGCAATTGGTTTAGAGGCTGCTTTGGGTGCTTTCGCGGCTGGATTAATACTTAGTAGTTCAAAAAATAATCATGCAATTCAACAATCTGTTTTGCCTTTGGTATCACTATTTGCAACTATTTTCTTTGTACTTGTAGGAGCAGGGATGGATCTGTCTGTAATTAATCCACTGGATCCTGAAAGTCGATCTGCTCTTATTGTGGCGGGCTTCCTATTTATTGTTGCCATCGTTGGGAAAATCGCTGCTGGTTGGTCATTTGTCATTGATAAACCAACAAATAGACTGGTAGTTGGCTTGGGAATGATGCCTCGAGGAGAGGTAGGATTGATCTTTCTTGGATTGGGAACCAGTGCTGGTTTGCTTACGCCTTCACTAGAGGCTGCAATATTGTTAATGGTTATTGGAACAACATTTTTAGCCCCTGTTTTATTAAGAGTTGTCCTTAAAGATAAACCCCCTTCAGGAGGTAATTCTATACCTGATGAGGTTGCGGCTGATCCAGTTGGATTAGTTTAGAAATTATTGAGAAGTCTCTTTTAACAAAGGTGAGGAAATTTCGAAAAAAAGAAATAAAATAACTAATCTTTTTTTATCAATGATTTACTAATATCTATAAGTATCAGATTATTCTTAAATGGTTTCCTCAGTTGCAGAAAAAAATCTTTCTGATTGGAAATTCTTAGGACATTCTGTTCACTCTTTGAGCATTATTCCTGAAGATCATAAAAGTAAGACCGATGATGAAAAAGGGCCAGCAATTCTTTTAATACATGGCTTTGGTGCCTCTACAACTCATTGGAGGCATAACTTACCAGTACTGGGAAAGAAGTATGAAGTTCACGCTTTAGATCTTCTTGGTTTTGGTAAAAGCTCTAAACCAGGAGGCCTTGATTATGGAGGTCCACTTTGGAAAGATCAAATAGTTTCTTACGTTAAAGAAAATATTGGGAGACCAACAATACTTGTTGGTAACTCCCTAGGTGGTTACGCCGCGCTTGCTAGTGGTGCGGCTTTGGGTGCAGAGGCAGCAGGTGTGGTTCTATTAAATGCTGCTGGTTATTTCAGCGAAGATAAGAAACCAACTAAAGGATTTTGGGCTACAGCCAGAAAAACTGTTGCTGGTATCTTTCTCAAAAATGCTCTATTGCAAAGAATAATTTTTGAAAACCTTAGACAGCCTTCAACAATTAAACGTACTTTAAATCAAGTTTATATTGACACATCAAACGTTGATGATGAACTCGTAGAAGCGATCCGGAAACCATCTTTGGATACGGGTGCTTTTAATGTCTTCAAAAGTGTTTTTGATCCCGCAGGACCTCAGGGAAGACCACTCGATGAGTTGTTCGCTCAGTTAAAGGCACCATTGTTATTGCTCTGGGGGAATAGAGATCCTTGGATGAATGCACCTGGTAAAAGGACTACTTATAAAAAACACACACCTGAAAATACAAAAGAAGTTGTTTTAGATGCTGGCCATTGTCCACATGATGAAGTTCCTGATCAGGTTAATTCCGCTCTTTTAGAATGGATTAATCAGCTTTGATTGATGGTGGTCAGTTTCGAGAAAAAGACAAATCCTTATCCTCATTGGGAATATTCAAATCCTGAATTAGATTCATTAATCAGAATTGTTCCTGAAAGAGGAGGTTTGATAACTGAATGGCGAAGCGAAGGGACAGAACTTTTGTACTTCGATTTAGAGCGTTTTCTCGATAAAGATAAAAGTGTTAGAGGAGGAATACCTATCCTTTTTCCTATATGTGGTGATTTATCTGAAGGCTATTTGATTGGTGGTAAGAAGTATTTTTTAAAACAACATGGTTTCGCAAGAGATTTACCTTGGTCAATTGGTTTATTAAAAGATAAATTAGGTATAAGGCTAAAACTAAGTGATACAAAGAATTCACGTTCTTATTTCCCTTTTTTCTTTACTCTTTTGATGGATGTTTGCTTGAAAGAAAAAAGTCTTCAAATATCCGTTAAAATTTATAATCACGGTCATGATTCTATGCCCTTTAGTTTTGGCCTGCATCCATATTTTCAGATTTCAAATTTACAAAAAATAAAAATAGATGGGTTGCCTGAAAAATGTATTGATCAAACTAATATGAAAGTTACTAATGTATCTGATCAAATTAGAATTTTAGATAAAGGAGTTGATTTTCTTTCCTATCCTTCTTGTTCAGTTAAATTGATCGATTCTTTATCTAGGAACGTAATTGAATTAATGCATCAAGAGCCAATGGATACAACAGTAATTTGGACTGATCCTCCTAGGCAAATGGTTTGTCTTGAGCCTTGGACAAGTCCAAGGAATTCACTGGTGACTGGAGATAGAAAACTTGAAATTAAGCCAGAAGAATATATAGAATTATTTACCACTTTCAAGTATTATTCTTTTTAGTTATTTAAGTTTTAGAGGAGTATAGTTTGTAACTAATTCAATCCAATTAATAGATTTTTGTATGACAAGTATTTCAATATTTGGTTGGTTTTTGCATCTATGATCAATATATTATAGATTCATCATTCATGAATTTGTGATGAATAATGTTAGGAGCAGATGTTTCCTCTCCGGGCGTACTTAACATAGATGACCTGAGGTCTAGAGCTAAAAATCGTCTACCGGCAATGGTTTTTAACTATATAGACAGTGGTGCAGATAGAGAACAAACACTTTCACAAAATTGCAACGCATATAACGAAATTTTATTTAGACCTAGATGTGCAGTCTCTGTTCCATCCTGTGATCTTGGAATATCTGTTTTAGAACAGAAATTTCAACTTCCTTTCTTGTTGGGACCAGTAGGGAGTAGCAGAATGTTCTATCCACAGGGAGAAGTGGTTGCAGCTAGAGAGGCAGGTAAAGCTGGGACTGGATATACTTTGTCGACTCTTTCAGGTTGTTTATTAGAAGATGTTAAAGCTGCTACAAACGGACCAGCTTGGTATCAGCTTTATTTACTAGGTGGTAAAGAAGTCGCGTTGAAAACAATTGCCAGAGCTAAAGAAGCAGGATTCTCAGCAATAGTGGTCACGATTGATACACCCGTATCTGGTTTAAGGGAAAGAGATATGCGATCAGGAACCCAACAGCTTTTATCTAGGAATCCTTTTGAGATGCTTCCTTATATTCCTCAAATGTTAGTTAAACCATGCTGGTTGACTCAATGGTTAAGTGATGGAGGCTTAATGAGTTTCCCAAATGTTCAACTTGATGATGGCCCTATGGGATATAAGGCAATTGGTCCTGCTTTAGAGCAATCAGTAGTTACTTGGGATGATTTGCAATGGATACGCGAGGCGTGGGGTGGAAAAATTATTGTTAAGGGTATACATATAGGTGATGATGCAAAAACAGCGGCAGAGCTAGGCGCCGATGCGATCGTTATTTCTAATCATGGAGCTAGGCAACTTGATAGTGTTGCGCCCACGATCCGTGTTTTGCCCGAAATTTTAGCTGCAGTTGATGGGAAAACAGATGTGTTGCTAGATGGAGGTATTCGAAGGGGTAGTGATGTGGTTAAAGCATTATGTCTTGGCGCTAAAGGAGTTTTGATAGGTAGGGCCTATGCTTATGGACTTGCTGCTGCAGGAGGGAAAGGCGTTGCCAGAGCTATAGAAATTCTTCAAACAGATATAGTGAGAACTATGAAACTATTGGGCTGTGGGTCTGTTGCCGATTTAAATAAATCTTATATTCAAGTTCCTGAAAGTTGGGAGAGATTCTAATAAATCATTGATTAAAAAATAGATTAATTTTTTATGAAAATAATTATTTTTGATGATGATCCAACTGGATCTCAAACTGTTTATGGATGCCCATTATTATTAAATTGGGATGAAAAAACTCTAGATAAAGCATTTACACAATCTTCGCCTTTAATATTTATACTTGCGAACACAAGATCTTTATCTTCTGTTTTAGCGGTTAAGAAAACTAGAGAAATATGCTCATCTATTAAGAAGTTTTTTATAAGACAAGGATATTCCAAAGATGATTATTTTTATATTAGTAGAGGTGATTCAACATTACGTGGTCATGGCGTTGTGGAACCTGCAATTCTTGCGGAAGAATTAGGACCATTCCATGCAACATTTCACATTCCAGCTTTTTTGGAAGGTGGAAGAACAACTGAAAACGGTATTCATTATCTAAATGGGACGCCTGTCCATACTACTGATTTTGGTCGTGATAATATTTTTGGATTTTCTACTAGTGATCTAGCTGAATGGATTGAAGAAAAAAGTTTTGGAAAAATAAAGGCTGAAAATATCTTGCACGTTGAGATGAAACAGCTAGATATGGCTTTTAATAATGAAGATGATTTTAAATCTCTTTTAGGTTTTTTGTCTCAATTAGAAAATAATATTTCAGTAGTTGTGGATGCTAAATTACCTCATCATTTAGAAACACTAGCTATGGCGATTAAAGTAGTTTCTAAAGAAAAAAGATTTCTTTTTAGAACAGCAGCAAGCTTTATTAATTCTTTATCATGTTTACCACCTAACCCAAAAGATACTGCGGATTTAGTATCTTTAAAATCGAAAAATAATGAGTTTGAATATAAGCCAGGTTTGATAATGGTTGGATCCCATGTGAAATTAGCGACAGCTCAATTAGAGGTTTTATTGAAAGATGATTCATGTGAAGGTTTAGAAATACCAGTTAGAAAATTAGCTGATATTTTTACTTTAGAAGATTGTCAACAGGCAATCTTAGAGCTGGAGGATATTTTATTATCAAAGATAGATGATATTTTGGATATGAAAAAAGTACCTGTTTTATATACTACTCGAGAAGAAATGAAGTTTTCTTCTTATTCTAGAAGAATGAATTTTGGACTAGGGCTTGCAGAGTTTATGGCAATTCTAGTTAGAAAAATAACTAACAAGTTGGGTTACATTATTAGTAAAGGAGGTATTACAACACAACTCTTGCTTCAAAAAGGGTTGAATTTTAAACAAGTAGATTTAAAAGGACAAATATTACCGGGATTGTCAATAGTAACAAGTGATTCTGATCAATATGATTTACCAGTAGTTACTTTTCCAGGTAATCTAGGCAATGAGAAAACACTTCTAGAATCATTTAGATTGATGGAGTCAAATTCTTAATTGTTGAAAGACTCTAAACAATATTTAATTAAAATCTTTCAACAATTGATTTAGCAAAATCACTACAACTAAGAGGCTCTACTCCTGGTTCCATTAATCGTGCCAGATCGTAAGTAACTTGTTTATCTGAAATAGATTTTCTCAATCCATTTGTAATTAATTTTGCTGCTTCATTCCAACCTAAATATTCCAGCATCATTACTCCACTAAGTATTACTGAACCTGGATTAATTTTGTCCAAACCTGCATGTTTTGGAGCTGTTCCATGGGTGGCTTCGAAAATAGCCGCCGTATCTCCAATGTTTGCTCCTGGTGCCATCCCCAGTCCACCAACAATTGCTGCGGCCGCATCTGAGATGTAATCACCATTTAGATTGAGAGTAGCAAGTATGGAATACTCTTGAGGACGAGTTTGAATTTGTTGAAAAATACTATCTGCTATTCGGTCATCAACCATCACCATATCCTTCCATTTTCCATTGCCATGACTATTTCCAATATCTGTTAGAACTGAACAAACCTCATCACAAATAGCTTTCTTTTTTTCTTCTGTTAAAGATGAAAAACCTGGATCAATTAACTCAGCATTCTCTTCGTAGGAGATTCGAGGATTCTTTTCTAAGTTATCTAAAATCCAACTTTCTCTCTCAGTTACGCATTCATTGCGGAATTCTGTAGTTGCTAATTCGTATCCCCAATCTCTGAAAGCTCCTTCAGTAAATTTCATGATATTTCCCTTATGAACTAAGGTCACATGTCTTTTGCTCCCCTCAAGGTTGAGTGCATGTTTAATCGCGCGTCTGATATGTCTTTGACTACCAATTTTGCTAACTGGTTTAATTCCAATTCCTGCTCCGCTAGGAATTTTCCTATTTTTTAGTTTTTTGCTGGCTGGAATTATTTCATTATTGAGTTGATCAATAAATTTTATGCATTGGGGATCATCAGATTCCCATTCAATGCCCATATAAATATCTTCGGTATTTTCTCGATAAACAATTACATCTAAATCTTGAGGCTTTTTATGAGGACTTGGCGTCCCTTCGTAATATTTGCAAGGTCTAACGCATGAATATAAATCAAAAATCTGTCTTAGAGATACATTTAAAGATCTAATTCCTCCCCCTACAGGCGTGGTTAAAGGTCCTTTGATTGCTATCCCATAAGTTCTTATCGCCTCAAGAGTGTCGTTTGGTAAGTATTGATAAGTTCCATATAAGTCGCAAGCTTCATCACCTGCATAGATTTTGAACCATTCAATGGATCTATTTTTTCCATAAGCTTTGTCAATAGCTTTATCGATCACTAATTGTGTAGCAGGCCAAATATCTATCCCTGTTCCATCACCTCTAATAAATGGAATAATTGGATGGTCTGGTACTACTGGGTTTCCATCAACAAAAGTAATTCTTTGGCCTTCTGATGGAGCGGTGATCTTTTCAAAATTTGCCATAATTTTTATTCAGCGATTAATAGATCTAATGTTGAGCTTATGACTAAGTGGTAAGTTTTGATTAAATGATTTTGAACTCATGGCAGTAGCCTTGGCTAGGCAACTTCGAGAAGGGACTAAAAAGTCTCATACGATGGCCGAAAATACAGGTTTTATAAGTTGTTTTCTTAAGGGAGTAGTTGATAAGTCCTCATACAGAAATTTATTAGCTGATTTATATTTTGTTTATTCTGCTATGGAGGAAGAGATAGGAAAACTTTGTGAAAACTCTCATCCGATAATTTCTCAAATTGGATTTAAAGAGCTTTTTCGCAAGGAAAAATTGGAACAAGATTTGTTGTTTTACTTTGGGATTAATTGGGCTGAATTGGTAAAACCCTCCAAGCCAGCTATTGAATATGAAGCAAGAATTAGAGGAATTGCCAAAGATAATCCTGAACTCTTAATTGGGCATCATTACAGCAGATATATAGGTGATTTATCTGGAGGACAGCTTTTGAAAACCATCACTA
>QCFD01000009.1 GCA_003278445.1 Prochlorococcus sp. AG-363-B05 | reverse complement strand
CAATCCATCCGGTGATTGCACCTGAAAAAAGAAATAAAACCAGAATAACTAAGTCTGCCATATATTCAGGTTATGCTTGCTTCACGTTTTTTACTAAAGCTTTATTTATTTTCAAAGATTTGGATTGTAAAAATGGCCATTTATTTGGGTTTGTATATTTAGAGATCAAATGGTAAACCCACCAAGAAGTGCATATTTGCATATACCTTTTTGTCATAAAAGATGTTTTTACTGTGATTTTTCTATTATCCCTTTAGGTGATAGCGCTACAACTCCTGGTAGTCCAAGAATAACGTCTATTAACGCATATTTGGACTTACTTAATAGAGAGATTTCAATTTCTCCAATAGGCCCAGCTTTATCAACTATCTATTTTGGTGGTGGAACACCTTCTTTGTTAAATAAAGATCAGTTAGGTGTCTTATTGGAGAACCTTCAAAAAAAATTTGGATTTCAGGATGGTGCGGAGATAACTATGGAGGTTGATCCAGCTACTTTTTTAGAACATGATCTTCAAGGATATATAGAAATTGGAATCAATAGATTGAGCTTGGGAGGACAGTCATTTGATGACAGAACTTTGAGTGCAATAGGAAGAAAACATACTAAATCTCAATTAATAGAGACTTGTAATTGGCTAAATAACTTTTTTAAAAAGGGAATGTTAAGAAGCTGGAGCCTTGATTTGATTCAAAATCTTCCAGGATTAAATGTTTATAAATGGTTTAAAGAGTTGGAACAAGCAGTTCAAGCTGAAGCACCTCATTTGTCAATTTATGATTTAACTATTGAACCAGAGACTGTTTTTGGAAGAATGCATGAAAAAGGTAATTTGAATATTCCAATTGAATCTGTAGCTCAAGAAATAGACTTAGAAACCAATAGATATCTTGAAAGTAGGGGTTTTTCTAGATATGAAATCTCAAGTTATTCTTTGCCTGGCCATGCATCTCGACATAATCGTATGTATTGGAGCGGTTCAGGTTGGTGGGGTTTTGGAATGGGAGCAACAAGTGCTCCTTGGGGAAAGAGGTTTTCTAGACCAAGAACAATTGCTGGTTATACAAAATGGCTTGAGCAGCAAGAAAGTAAGCCATTAGAGAAAACTTTGTTTGTTGAAGAATCAAGCACAATGCCTTTGGACGAATTATTGATGATTGGATTACGAAGACGTGAAGGGATTCATTATGAGGAACTTGCTAAAAATGTTGGTTGGACACAATCAGAATGTGATGCAAAATTGAAATTACTTGAGAAATATTGGCAAACTTTTTTAAATGATGGCTATTTATTAAGAAAAAATGGAAGATATTTTCTGAGTAACCCGAAAGGTATGCAGATTAGCAATCAGATTTTGATTCAGATGTATTTGTGGTGGGATTCTCTTGATTTAGATTAGTAGATTCAATCCATTTCTTTAGAGCATCTATGCAAAGTTCTCGTCCTTCAAATACAGGTTTTGCAAAAGGAGGCTGTTCAATTGAAAGTCCAAGAATATCAGCAGTCACTCTTACCTGCCCATCGCAATCACTTCCTGCTCCAATTCCAATAACAGGAATGCTTAAATCTTTTTTTAATCTGCTAGCAATTTCTCCTGGGATATGTTCAAGAACTATCGCAAAACATCCTGATTCTTGAAGCATTTTGGAATCTTTAATAATTTTATCTTGACTATTTTTATCCCTGGCTTGAGATTTATAGCCAAGTTGATGAACAGATTGTGGAGTTAGACCAAGGTGACCCATTACCGGTATTCCCATCCTTATAAGTCTTTTAATTACCAATAAAGTCTCAGGCTCCGCTCCTTCAAGCTTTACTGCTGAGGCGCAGGAATTTTTAAGGATAGTTCCAGCAGCTTCCACAGCCTTATCTTCTCCACATTGATAACTTAGGAAAGGGAGATCACAAACTACTAATGGTTGGTTTGAAAGTGTTTTGCAAAAACCTCTACAAACAGCCTGTGTGTGGTGAAGCATTTGATCAAGAGTTACAGGCAGAGTTGTTGAGTGTCCTAAAACAACCATCCCTAGTGAATCTCCTACTAGAACAACATCAGCACCTGATGCTTCGACTATTGAGGATGAAAGAGCATCCCAAGCAGTTAATACACTTATCTGTTTTCCCAACTTTTTGAAACGAACCAATTCTGTGGTTTGCATTTAATTCTTAATAACGTGGTTAGCTATTGCTAGAATATTATCGACTCGGCCCCATGCGGCTGTGACGCCTAAACCTGGTCAGGACCGGAAGGTAGCAGCCATACGGGATGCTCAAAGCAGGCGTGGATTCCGGGTCACCTTAATTTCAATTATCTGAATAAGAATCAACGATTTTGTCTTAGACGTAAAAACTCAGGAATTGAAGCTCCTGCTTCCTTTATCTCGGATTGTTCGTACAGAGATTGAGGTGAGAGTCTTCCCCTGTTTCTTTCGTTTGAATAAATTTGATTACTGTCAAATCCAGTTGCAATAACAGTTACCTGAATCTCACCCTCAAGTTTTTCATCAACAACTGTACCTACTATTATGTTTGCTTCTGGATCTACTACGCTGGATATAACTTCAGAAGCTGATGTCATATCTTCAAGAGTCATATCTTTCCCTCCAGTTATGTTTATTACACATCCTTTAGCTCCATCGATTCGAGCCGCTTCTAGGAGAGGACTATTGATTGCTGCTTGAGCAGCTTCTAGAGCTCTTGATCTGCCTGAACCTAAACCAATCCCTAAAAGAGCAGTGCCAGCCTCAGTCATTACAGATCTAACATCAGCAAAATCTACATTCACTAATCCAGGACATGTAATTATATCGCTTATTCCCTGAACTCCTTTCATTAGCACGTCATCAGCACTTCTAAAAGCTTCTTGTAAAGGTGCTCCAGAAATTACGTCCTTAAGTCTGTCGTTTGGTATGACAATTAACGTATCCACATTTTCAGCAAGCCTTGCTATTCCCTCATCAGCTTGCCTTAAACGACGTTTGCCTTCAAAACTAAAAGGTTTGGTAACAATGCCAACTGTTAAAGCACCACTTTCTTTGGCAACTTGAGCTACCACTGGGGCTGCACCTGTCCCAGTCCCTCCTCCCATGCCAGCGGCAATAAATACTAGGTCTACGCCTTCTAAGGCTTGTTGAAGATCAGTTCTTGATTCCTCCGCAGCTTTTTGCCCAATACTTGGATTGCCTCCTGCACCAAGACCTCTAGTTAAGCTTTGACCCAGCTGAACTCTATGAGTGGCAGATGATTGGATAAGAGCTTGGGCATCTGTATTGAGAACTCGATATGTAACTCCATCAAGATCGCTATTAATCATGCGGTTGACGGCATTACTTCCTCCACCCCCAACACCAATAACCTCAATACGTGCAGATTGACTGGGTAGGATTCCTTCATCCATGTTGAAACTTGATGTGTTTCCAATTCCCATCACCATATTCAGGATTAGAACTTGTTTTGGGCATTATGAACATCATCCATGAATTCTGTTGGTTTATTGATTCAAATTGATTAACAAATTAATTTGTACGATTTTCTGAGGATTTCTTTCGACTTCTTGCATATTCATTGGAAAACACCTCATAGCAAGGGTTCTACTTCTCGTTGTTCAGTGTTTTTTCGATTTTTAACTCTGGTTTGCTTGGATCTTTAAGATTCAAGACTTTTACTTTTGTGTTGATTAAAAGATTTGGTAATGATTTTTGTAATTGGTTGAGTTTATGAATTTGCTCGATCAAACGATCAATATCAGATCCTAAAAGAACTGAATTGAAGTGCTCGGTTTTTATGCTGATTTCTTGAAGAGGATTGATTGTGATTTTTTCAAGAGGGCTTTGAAGGATAAATCTATTTTCTATTATTTTTAAGATCGCATCTTTTTTATTAGGAGTCCAATTTTCGATAGATAATTTTATTTTACTTTTTTTTGATTTATTCACAAATTTAAGTGGTATCCAAGATCCCTCAATATCAATCATCCCTTTTTCAATATTGTTAAAAAAAACTCGACTTGCAAAAGCAATAGGTTCTCTTTCTACGATATTAAAATGAATTTCAGGCGGAAAAAACTTACGGCTTACTGAAACGTTTTTAATAGGAAGCCTTTTTATTAAATAAGATTCAATTTCTTTTGGGTTTAATTCCAATAAATTTCTAGGATAAAAATTGCTAGTTATTTTTTCTAGATCCTCTTCTGTTATCCCAGATAGACCTTTTATTTTTGTGTTTTTAAAAACTATTGGTTCCCATGCCTGGTTTAAAAATATGAATATAAGAAAAATTGAAGTGCTTGAAATAAAAAGGAATTGCCAAGATTTAATTATAAATTCTTTATGTTTAAAAATATTGGATATTTTTTTTGTTGATACTGATTTGTTTCTATTTCGGTTGCTACTTTTTCTTTTTTTTATTGATTTCAAAGGTCGCATTTTGCTTTAGACATAAGTTGATCCATCCATTGCCGGGCACGTTCGGCATCTGAAAAAGGCACATCTATTTCATTACCCGAACCAATAAGTCTGAGTCGACATCGCCCTTGAGATTCTTTTGTTAGCGGGGCTTCTCCCGAGCTAAGAGCCATTAGTTCAACCATTTCTAATTTCTTTACTTCAAAAATGGCTTCTTCCTTAAAACTACCGGCTTCAAAACTGCTCCAGCATAAAAAGCCATCTTTTAATCGAGCAGCTCCCGTTCCATCAAGCTTGGCAAGCTCTGAACCTTTAGCCCAAACGATATAGAGGCTTTGTCTCCGTCTCTCTAGCCATCCAAGGGCAGCGATGAGAACAAAAGCTATTAACAATGGTAACCAAAGTAGACCGTGAATCATTGCTTGGGAAAGAGTAATAAAAATACCATGGTTAATTTATTCTCTCGATATTTCTATGAGACTAGCAACAAGTTTTTCTAGTTTTAATCCTGAAGCTTCCCATAGCATTGGATACATGCTGGTTTTTGTAAAGCCAGGTAAGGTATTGACTTCATTGATATAAATATTTTCTGAGTTTCCTTGATAAAAGAAATCGACTCTCGCTAAGCCAAAAGCATTAATAGCCTTACACGCATCAATAGCTAATTTTTGTATCTTATTAGATATATCAATATTTAAATCAGCTGGAATAATTGTGCTGCTTAGATTTTTATTATATTTTGAAGCATAAGTATACCAATCAGTTTGAAATTTAACCTCTCCAACAACTGATGATCTCATAATTGATTTCCCTAAAACTCCGCATTCAAGCTCTCTCCCTTCTATATTCTTCTCTATAATAATTCTTTCATCATAGTTTCCAGCAACTTTGATTGCATTAATAAGTTCTTCCTTTGAGTAAGCTTTAGTTATGCCAATAGATGAACCTAAATTTGCAGGTTTTACAAAACAAGGAAATTTTATTACTTTATCTATCTGATCAAATATAGATTGCATAAATAAATTATTTAATGCATTTTCTTTGTTTAGATAAATATATGGTGGCTGAGGAAGATTAAATGATTTAAAAATAGATTTCATTGCTATTTTATCCATTCCTAAGGATGAGCCCAGAATTCCTGATCCAACAAAAGGCTTTCCAGTTAATTTAAATAATCCTTGAATAACTCCATCTTCCCCATTAGGACCATGTAAAGCCGGAAACCATACATCAATTTTACTGTTTTCTTTTGCTAGGTTTGTTAAATTATTAGTAGAGTTGTTATTACTTTTAATACTCGAAATAGATCTAATATCTTCAAGTAATATTGATTTTGAATATTCATAATCTTCCCAAAAACCATTCTTATCTATATAAATAGGACGTACTATAAAGCACTCATTATTATATCCATTTAATAATGCGCTGTAAATTGTTTTAGCAGATTGTATGGAGACCTCATGTTCACTTGAGATCCCACCAAAAACAAGTCCTATAGTCAGCTTTTTAGTCGACATATTGAATTAACTCTATGTTATGTGTTAGGTATTTTATTAAATAAATCAACATCTATTTAAATCAGACTTCCAGTTAATGAGAATGGACGTATTTCATCAATTCTTATATTGACTATCTCACCAGGTTTATGTAATGTCCCATTGCTTGAAGATCTTGGGAAGAATGTTAGTCTATTTGTTCTAGTTCTTCCCATTAATTGAGAACTATTTTTTGAATTTACATTTTCAATAAGTATTTCTTGAGATGAACCTTTGTATCTGATATTCCTTTCTTTCGCAATCTTCTCAACTAGTTTATTTATTTCTCTTAGTCTATCTATTTTTATTCTTTCTGACAATTGATTAGGCCATGAAGACGCTGGCGTATTTGGTCTGGGTGAGTATGCTGCGGTATTGACAAGATCAAACTTTATATCCTCTATGATTGATAAGGTTTCTTCGAATTCATCATTTGTCTCTCCAGGGAAAGCCACAATTGCATCAGCTGTAATAGATGATTCAGGCATTATTTGTTTGATATAATTTATAATCTCTTTGTATTTTTGTATAGTATATCCTCTGGCCATGTTTTTGAGTATTTTATTACTCCCACTTTGAAATGGGATATGAAAATGTTCACAAACTTTAGGAAGTTTTGCGCAAACATCTATTAATTCTTTTGTGAAATATCTAGGATGACTTGTCGCAAATCTAATACGCTCAATTCCATCAATATCATGAATAAATTCCAATAAGTATGAAAGTGTTAATTGACGGGATTGATTATATCTTTCAGCTTTAAAGTCTCTGCCATAAGCATCTATATTTTGTCCTAATAAAGTTATTTCTTTATATCCGATTTTTGCTAATTCTTTGATCTCATTTTTAATGGCTTGAGGTTCCCTTGACTGTTCTTTCCCTCTAACTGAGGGGACTACGCAATAGGTACAGCGTTCATTGCATCCATAGATAATATTGACCCAGCCACAAATAGCGCTCTCTCTTCTTGCTGTTGTTATGTCTTCGTATATGTGTTGTTCATCTGTGGCTAAAACTTGGTGTCCATTATCAACTTGATTAAGTAGAGTCTCAAGTCGATTAGCATGTTGAGGACCCATTACAAGATCTATCTCTGGAACTCTTCTTAATAGAGTTTCACCTTCTTGTTGAGCTAAGCAGCCTGCAATAATGATTTTTAAATGAGGATCTAATTTTTTTCTTTTAGCTTGTCTACCTAAATAGCTATAAACTTTTTGTTGAGCATTGTCACGAATAGTACAAGTGTTGTAGAGAATTAAATCCGCTTTCAGTTCTTCTTGCGCAAGCTCATAACCCATTTTTTGCAATATACCGGACATCCTTTCTGAATCAGCTTTATTCATTTGACAACCAAAAGTGGTAATCCAATAGCTTCTTTTGTTGCTTCTAATAGATGTGCTCGGTTTACTGGTAGCTATGGATGCTGGCATCTCAGATGTATTTTTCTTGGGAAAAAGATTTCAAATTGATTCTAATAAAGAGTTGTTCAAGGGCGAGCGAGGGGATTCGAACCCCCGAATAGCGGCGCCACAAGCCGCTGCCTTAACCACTTGGCGACGCCCGCCTTGTGCTATTAATCTACCAATGATTTGTCATTTTGAAATTTCAAAATGATTTTGGTAAACAAATTTTGCCTGAGATTATTGTAGGTAGTAAGTATTAAAATTATCAATTTTTATATTTTGATCATAACGCAATTGAGAGGTAATGAAGTTACTGTGGAATAAGCACCCGAATTAATAAAAGCTCGGGATTGAAATCTATAAGAATGTGAAATTCGCAAAAAATGTTGAATTGATTGCAAGTCCCACAAAGTCTGGGTGTGTAGATGTGCTTGTCCCAAGATGTTTGATTGGGAATGGACAGGATGTGTTAGGAGCCCCAATTGATAAAGAAGGATTGTCATCTGTTCAAGTTGAGTGGAGGGATGGAACGATTCGTTCCATTAAATGTTCAGAAGAGACTTCTAACATTCCTACGGAAATCCTTCTACCAAGATTTGTTGAACCTCATGCACATTTAGATAAAGCATTCTCATGGTCTCGTTCTCCTAACTTGAAGGGTAGTTACCAAGAAGCTCTAGCCGCAAATCTCAATGAATATCAATTTAGGTCTAAAGATGAATTTCTTTTTAGCGTTGAGAAATCTCTGAATCTTGCACTTGTTAATGGCATCGGTGCAATTAGATCTCATATTGATAGCTTTGGTAAAACTGCAATGAGAGATTGGGATTTATTAGAAATTGTTAGAACAAAATGGCGAGAGAAAATTTTTTTACAGTTCGTAGCTTTGGTCCCATTGGATTTTTGGCAAACTTATGAAGGTGAGCTTTTAGCCCAAAAAGTTGCTTTAAATGGTGATCTCTTGGGAGGGGTCATAGCTTATCCCTTTAACAAGAAGAAGATGTTTAAGTCTTTACTAAATTTAGTGCAACTTGCGAATAGACTTAAGTGTGATATCGATCTTCATATTGATGAGTCTCAGTCTTCCCCAGCCGCTGGGTTGAAATTACTTCTTCAAGTATTAGATCGTGTTAAGAATGAGATATCAATAACTTGTAGTCATTTGAGTAGCATGGGGTTGCTAAGAGAAAAAGCTATTTCAAATTTGGCAAAAGAAATGGCTAAAAACAAACTAAAAGTTGTTGCGTTACCACTTACTAATTCATGGCTACTTGGAAGAAAAGATCGAACCAATTTAATTAAGAGACCTCTAGCGCCAATATTTCAACTTCAAAAGGCTGGAATTGTTGTATCTGTAGGAGGGGACAATGTAAATGATGCATGGTTTCCTTTATCTAATTTTGATCCTATAAACTTAATGGCTTTTTCAATGCCAATTGCTCATTTGTCACCTTGGGATAGATTGGGCCTTTCTCCATTTACTACATCTGCAGCACATATTCTTAATCTTCAGTGGGATGGCCTTATCCAAAAGGGAACCCCTGCCGATTTTATTCTGCTAGATTCTAATAGTTGGGTGAATGCTTTGTCGGAAAAACCAAAAAGGAAAGTAGTAGTCAAAGGTGAATTCTTGAACGAATTGCCTAATGATAAAAACTCAATATTTAGTAAGTTTGAGTCATGAATAATAACGTGAAAGTGGACTTGCTTTTAGGTGAATTGAAATCAGTCTCTGATTTAGAGATATATCAAAAAACTAATGATTTAAAAAGATTCTCTAAAGACTTTTTTGATTATTCGCCGATATTAATGAATGAATTAAAAGATTGCTTGGCTGAAATTGTCGTTAGACCACTTTCGGTAGATGCAATTATTTTTGTGGCTCATATTTGTCATAAGTACTCAACTCCTTTAACTCTAAGAGGTTCTGGGACAGGGAATTATGGACAGTGTGTTCCATTGAGAGGTGGAGTTGTGATGCTTATGTCTGGTTTACGGAAGATTAGACATTTTGATTCGAAAACAGGTGAAATCACTGTCGAGGCTGGTTGTCTACTTAGAGACATTAATGATGAGCTGATTGAGCATGGTCGTCAGTTACGCTTGCTTCCGAGTACATGGAGAAGCGCATCGATTGGTGGTTTTATTGCTGGTGGTTCAGGCGGAATAGGATCTATTCGTTGGGGATTTCTTAGAGATCCTGGGCATTTGCAAGCTTTAGAAATAATTACGACTGAGGATTCTCCACGCAAACTTGAATTAAATGCAAATAATTCTGAAGCTTTAAATCATGCTTATGGAACTAATGGAATTATTACTGCGTTGAAATTAACAACTGCTCCATATACTAGATGGCAAGAAATAGTTGTCGATTGTTCTGATTGGGATCAGGCTGTTAATTTGTTAAACAAATTTACTTGCTCAGCCCTCGAACTTTACTTAGGAACATTATTAGAAAAAGACATTGTTAGTTGTCTTCCACATTGGTCTGGTAAGCCTTTAGGTAAACATAGAATTTTACTTTTGGTCTCCCCTGATGGTGTAAGTACAATTAAGCGACTTGCTAAATCAGCTGGCGCAGATTTTGATGACTTAGGGCCAGAGAATCTGAAGGCAGGGACAGGTCTCCGAGAGCTTTCTTGGAACCATACAACTTTACATATGCGTAGTGTTGAGCCTGATTGGACATATTTGCAAATGCTTCTCCCTCAGCCTGAGTTAGAAATTATGAAAAAATTGAAGTCTGAGTGGGGATCAAATCTTTTATTGCATTTGGAATGTGTTCGTCAAAATGGAGTTCAGAGATTAGCTTCGCTTCCTCTTGTTAAATGGCAAGGTGAAGAAGCGATGAATCAATTAATCATTCAATGTAAGGAACTTGGTGCAGTGATTTTTAATCCACATACCATCACTGTTGAAGATGGAGGCCTTGGTGTGGTTGATTCTGATCAAGTTCAAGCAAAGAGTAGCTTTGATCCAAAAGGAATTCTGAATCCGGGTAAACTCAAAGGGTGGAATATAAAAGTAAATTAATATAAGGACTCACTTTGTATATAACTTAATTTATTAAAATTCCTTTTTGAAAAAGATCACCTATTAAATATAGTGAACCTGTAATGATAGGAGGAGGAGACGGCCATTTCTCTCCTTCCTTAAGTATTGATAAGACTTCTTCTACGCTTAATGCTTCTTTGAGCTGCGTTCTATATTCAGGGCAAAAACTTAAAATCTGAGGTATAGACCAGCTTTGTTGGCCTGGGATAGGAACTATCCAAGCCACATCCTTTTCTCTTATTAAATTACGCAAAATGTTTATCATATCTTTTTTTATTTGAATACCAAGTATCCAAATGATCCCACGTTCTTGACTAGTCCATGTGTCTCTTTCGATTGATAATTGTTTAGCTGCAGGTGGATTATGTGCACCATCAACAACTATTGGCATATCTTTCCATTTTGTTGTTTGAAGTCTGCCTGGCCATTGAGCAAGAGATAAGCCTTCTCGAATTTTTTCCTCAGGAATATTCCATCCAATATTTTTTAGGGATTCAATAACCCCTTTAGCTACAGCTGCATTTTCTTTTTGTATTGCACCTGATATGCCAAGTTCCCAGTCTGATGGAAGTGGATCTACCCAACGAATAACTGCTTTTTGCATTATGGCTGTTTTCTTGAAAATTCTTTTTACAATATTATGTTGGGTAGCTGTAATGACTGTACACCTTGGAGTTATTACAGATGCTTTTTCGATAGCTATTTTTTCTAGGTTATCACCTAAGTATTCACAATGATCAAGCCCAATACCTCCAAATGCAATGATAGGTCTATATTTATGCGCGGTTGTTGCATCAAGTCTACCCCCAAGCCCTACTTCAAGGATTAGAAGCTCAACTTCTTTTAGAGTGAAATATTTTAGTGCTATTGCAATGACAGATTCAAAAGGAGTTAAACTAAATTTTTCTATAATTGGACTAAGAGCAAGACTTAATGATTTAAATTCTTTCTTTGATATTTGACTCTTGTTAATAGATATTCTTTCGACCCAATCGACTAAATGAGGAGATGTCGTAATTCCAGTTTTTATATCTACTAGGCTAAGAACACTATTAATAAAGGCAGCAATAGATCCTTTCCCATTCGTTCCGGCGATATGAATAGCAGGTATATTTTTACAGGGATCTTTCATGGCATTGATAGCCAGTGACATACGATCGATTCCCAGATTCATGTCTCTAAATTCTGTGCTTTTACTTTCAAAAGTGAAATTCGATTTTGTTATGAAAGTTTCTTCAGACATTTGTCTAATCTCGATAAAAGCTCGTTGATTTCTTTTTTTGTAATAGTTAAAGGCGGTACTATCCTCAATACTTTTACACCAGCTGAAACTAAAAGTAGTCTTTCTTCTAAGGCGGATTTGACAATATCAACAGATGTTATTTTGGTATTGTTTTTTAAAACGAGACCTTGAATAAGACCAATTCCTCTGGTGGAGACAAAAATATCTGAATATTTAGCTGAAAGTTGAATTAATCCTTCTTTTAATTGAATACCTCTTTCGGTGATTTTATTCAGTAGGTCTCTTTTTTCTATTTCTTTCCCAACTGTAAGAGCTGCTCTACAAGCAAAAGGATTCCCTCCAAAAGTGCTGGCATGGTCACCAGGCTCAAAGACATCAGCTAGTTGATTAACTAATAGGGCTCCAATTGCATGACCTCCACCAAGTCCTTTGGCTAATGTAAAGACATCAGGTTCAATACCTAGTTGCTCATACCCCCAAAGAGTACCTGTCCTTCCCATCCCAGTTTGAACTTCGTCAAATATCAACAAAACATTGATGCTTGTACATTTCGCTCTAACAAGCTCAAAAAATGATTTTTCCCCAATATTTATTCCTCCCTCACCTTGTATTGGTTCAATTAATACAGCTGCAATTTTTGGACCTGTTTTTTCTAAATCATCAAATAAGTTTTCAAAAGATTCATGATCGTTATAAGAAAAAAATTTAAATCCGTTAACCATTGGCTCGAAGCCTTTGTGGTACTTGGGCTGTCCTGTAGCACTTACAGCTGCCAGAGTTCTTCCATGAAAGCTTTCCTTTGAACAAAGAATGATCGGAGCGTCGATGTTACGTTTTATATGTCCATATTTTCTTGCCAATTTAATAGCAGCTTCGTTTGCTTCAGCCCCGCTATTGCAGAAAAATGCACTCTTAGCAAAACTGTTTGAAGTTAACCATTGAGCAAGTTCTTCTTGCTCTGGTATTCCGTAAAGATTAGAGACATGCTGCAGTTTCTTTAATTGCTTTGATAAAGACTTGATTAATGCTTTGTCACTGTGGCCTAGTGAGCAAGTTGCAATGCCAGCTACAGCATCAAGATATTTTGTACCTTTTTTGTCCCATACCCAGGAGCCTTTGCCCTTTATGAGCTCTAAAGGGAAACGTTGGTAAGTTTGCATTAATGAAGTGGGAGCGGTCGGACTTGAACCGACAAACCCGAAGGTGCCGCATTTTGAGTGCGGTGCGTCTACCAATTCCACCACGCTCCCATAGATTTATTTTATGTCAAAACTAGCAAAAATATGAAACTAAGCTGCCTTTTTTTGAGTATCAATATTCTCTTCACTAATTGTTTTGCTAGATAAGGAGTTATGAGATGTTGTTTGATTGAATTTTCTAGAAATAATTGAACCAACATTCGTTAATTTTTCTTCTAATTTTTCATAACCTCTATCTAAGTGTTCGAGTCCGGTGAAAATACTATTTCCTTTAGCAGAGAGACATGCAAGAACAATTGCAGCAGAAGAACGTAAATCTCTTCCTTCTACATTTGAACCCACAAGTTCTTTAACTCCTTTGATATGAGCAGTATTTTTTTCTAGATAAATACAGGCGCCCATTTTCTTTAGCTCAATAACATGTTGCATTCTTTTTTCAAAAACTTTTTCTTTGATTTTGCTTGAACCTTTCGCTGTAGCCATCAAAGACATGAATGGAGCTTGAAGATCAGTTGGGAAGCCAGGAAATGGACTTGTGGTTATATCAACTCCTGAAATCTCTCTTGGAATGATTTTTATATGATTATTCCCATGATGAGATATTGAACAGCCACATTCTTGTAGTTTTGAAATAACAGCGCTCAAATGATTTGGAATTAATGGACCAACTATGAGAGGCGATCGTGTTATTGCTGCTGCAATAAGAAAAGTGCCAGCTTCTATCCTGTCAGGGATAACAAAATGAGATGTTCCTTTTAAGTTTTCTACTCCTATGATGGTAATTTTTTTTGTTCCAGCTCCATAAATCCTTGCTCCCATTGAATTAAGCATTTTCACAAGATCTTGGATCTCTGGTTCTCTAGCGGCATTTGAAATTGTTGTTTTGCCCAAAGCTAAGCAAGAAGCCATCAAGATGGTTTCAGTCGCTCCAACGCTTGGATATGTAAGAGTGATGTTTGCTCCCCGTAATCTTTTGTCTTTGGTTGAAACTTGAGCTTTTACAACATCATTATTAATTTCCACTTCAGCACCTAAAGCTTTTAGTCCATGTATGTGTGCATCAACTGGTCTTGTTCCAATATTACAACCACCTGGTAAAGGGATGTTTGCTTCACCAAGTCTCGTAAGTAAAGGACCAATACAGAAAAAACTTGCCCTCAAGCTTTGAACTAGTCGATAAGGTAACTCAGCATTATGAATGAATTCTGAATTGATTTTTATAGAATTTCCTTTATTCGTTAACTTAGCGCCCAAATTAGAGAGGATCTCCGACATTACGTGAATGTCTGTAAGGTGAGGGACATTTTTAATGCAGAGTGTTTCTTTAGTAAGAAGAGCTGCGGCCATTAAAACTAGCGATGAATTTTTTGCTCCACTAACTTTTAAAATCCCAGTAAGCGGATAGCCTCCTTTTACCTCCAGATGTGGCGGAATAACGTTCCTTTTAATTGTCGCCACACTACTCATATTGGAGTGCACTGCTTACCAGGCCATAATGCCAAGTGGATTAGAAATAGTCCAGTCCACTTTATTGAAAATTGATGGGTTCAAATTAAATATTGATAAGGTTGAAAGTTTAAATAAAATTGGGTCATAGATTTTTTATTAATTTTAAAGAAAAATTTGCAGTGGTTATTTCAAGACGAGAAAGTATTTCTACTTTTTCAAAAACTAAATAATTTGAGGTTTGAAAATTAATAATTCAGATTCACCATTGATTTCAAGTAGAAGAAACCCTTTGGTTCGAAAATTAAGGTCTCTCTCTAAAAAAGAAGGACGACATGAGCATTCTTCTATTTTGCTTGAGGGCACTCATTTGTTAGAAGAGGCTTTGAAGACAAATTTTTTGCCAGATGAGATTATCGCAACTGCTGATTGGTTTGATAATCATCAAGAGGTTTTAAAAAAAATAGCTTCCACATCTTTATTCACTCGAGTAACTCAAAATGTTTTAGAAGCATCGTTATCAACAGTTACTCCAGATGGTGTTGCAACCATATTCCCAATATCAGGCTTGCCAAAATTGGTGAAAAATCCAAAACATATTTTAGCTTTAGATAGGATTCAAGATCCTGGTAATTTGGGAAATTTATTCCGATCAGCGCTTGCTGCTGAATATGAAGTTATTTGGTTGGTTTCTGGAGCAGATCCTCTGAATCAAAAAGTTTTAAGATCCTCTGCCGGCTCAGTTCTCCATTTGCCTTATGAAAGGATTGGGGATTCAAATTCTTCAAGTATTGAAATGCTTGTTTCAAAACTCAATATTGCAATTCAGAATAATTACCAAGTAATTGGCACAATTCTACCTAATAAACAAACGGACAAAGAAGTCAAACCTTATTGGGATTTAGACTGGGATCTCCCTAGTGTATTGGTTCTTGGGAATGAAGGGTCAGGAGTTCATCCATCTATAGAGGCCTGTTGTACAGACTTTGTTACGCTTCCTCATAGCTCAATGGTTGATTCACTAAATGTGGCATCTTCAGCAGTTCCTCTCTTGTTGGAGCGACAAAGAGTAAAAATGGTTAAGGGTATCCAATAAAAAACGTGAGTGAAATTTCTTTTGATTTCGATTTAATTGTTATCGGAGCTGGATATGGTGGCTTTGATGCCGCCAAGCATGCAGCAGAGGCAGGATTGAAAGTGGCGATTGTTGAATCAAGAGATATGGGAGGAACCTGTGTTAACAGAGGCTGTGTCCCCTCTAAAGCATTGTTAGCAGCTAGTGGCAAAGTTCGTGAACTTGCCAATGTCCCTCATCTAGCTGCATTTGGGATACATTCAGCTCCTGTTAGATTTGAGCGTAAGAAAATTGCTGAACATGCAAAAAATTTGGTTGAGACAATACGAAAAAATTTAACTAAAACACTAGAAAGATCGGGAGTTGAAATATTTAGGGGAGAAGGACGTTTGGAGGGGCATCAAAAGGTCGGTTTAAGAGAAAACAATGGAGTTACTAGGATTTTTTCCGCTAGAGATATTATCTTGGCTACTGGATCTGATCCGTTTGTTCCACCTGGGATTGAAATTGATGGGCGAACAGTTTTTACAAGTGATGAGGCTATTAATTTAGAATGGTTGCCAAGATGGATCGCAATTATAGGAAGTGGATATATAGGTTTGGAATTTGCTGATATTTATACAGCTTTAGGTTGTGAGGTAACCATGATTGAAGCACTTGAGAAAGTAATGCCTACTTTTGATCCTGATATCACAAAAATCGCCTCAAGAAACCTCATTGAAAAAAGAGACATTGACACTCGCGCTGGAGTTTTTGCTACTAAAGTTAAACCAGGTTGCCCTGTGGAGGTTGAGCTTACAGATGCAAAAAGTCGAGAAGTTATTGAGGAGCTTCAAGTAGATGCTGTTTTGGTTGCGACAGGTCGAGTACCTTCAACTAAAAATTTGAATCTCCAATCTGTTGGGGTTGAAACAACTAGGGGTTTTATTCCAATTGATGATCAGATGAGAGTATTGGTAAATGAAAAACCAGTTTCTAATCTATGGGCAGTGGGAGACGTTACGGGTAAGTTGATGTTGGCCCATACTGCTGCTGCTCAAGGAAGTATTGCTGTAGAAAATATGTTGGGGAAATCAATAGAAATTGATTACAGAAGTATTCCTGCAGCTACTTTTACTCACCCAGAGATAAGCTCAGTTGGACTGTCTGAAGAGGAAGCAAAAGAACTTGCGCAGGACGAAGGTTTTGAACTTGGAATAGTCAGAAGTTACTTTAAAGCAAATTCTAAGGCTTTAGCTGAATTAGAGAGTGATGGAATTATGAAGTTGATTTTCAATAAAGAATCAGGAGAAGTTCTTGGTGCTCATATTTATGGTCTACATGCGGCTGATTTAATACAAGAAGTTTCCAATGCAATTTCCAGGAGACAACGAGTCAATGATTTAGCAAAAGAGGTTCATACTCATCCAACATTAAGTGAAGTGGTAGAGGTTGCATATAAGCAAGCATCTATACAATTGAAGAAATAGTGTTAAAGATTTTATTTTTTAAAGATTATTTGTCATTTTAATTATGGAAATCAGAAGGCGACCTCCTAACCCAAGCGTAAAAGTAGCTAATTTAGAATATGCAATTCCTCATCCGGATTCAAAACCTAGAAATATTTTGGAGGAAATTGTTTGGGAGAAAGATATTGAAGTAGAGATTGCAAGAAAAAAAGTTTCACTCGAGGATTTAAAAAAAAAGATAAAAGATTTACCAAAAACAAAAGATTTTGTAGAAGCATTAAGAAATAGTAAATCGAAACCAGCTTTAATCTCAGAAATAAAAAAAGCTAGTCCAAGTAAAGGAATAATTAGAGAGGACTTTGACGCAAAAATGATTGGGAAAATATATCAAGAAGGTGGTGCTAACTGCATATCAGTTTTAACAGACAAAAAGTTTTTTCAAGGTGGTTTTGATGTCTTAGTTGAAGTTAGAAAGGAAGTTGAAATTCCCATTCTCTGCAAGGATTTTATTCTTTATCCTTATCAGCTCTATCAAGCAAGAGCTGCTGGTGCTGATGCAGCTCTTTTGATAGCAGCTATTCTCTCAGATTCTGATTTAAAGTACTTATCCAAAGTCGCTAAAAATTTGGGACTGACAACCTTAGTAGAAGTCCATGACTCACAAGAATTTGAGCGAGTACTAAATATTTCAAAATTTAAGTTGATAGGTATTAACAATAGAAATTTAATGAGTTTCAAAACTGATCTAGAAGTTACTAAAAATTTGGCTGGAAAATTCTCAAATAGAATAAAAGAAAGGTCGATTACCTTGGTAAGTGAGTCAGGTTTATTTACTCGAGAAGATTTAGCCTTAGTAAATAGTTATGGTGCGGATGCTGTATTAGTAGGTGAATCTCTTATGTCACAAAAAGACATTCTATATGGAGTGAAAAAGTTAACAGGTAAGGCATGAATCAAATAAAAGATTTATTGCAATATTGTAAAGCTACTGAGTCAAGATTTTTTCTACTTTCCCGACGATTAAATCTAATTTAACCAAGCCCCATTCTCGACTATCAGTACTAGATAAGAAGTTGTCTCCCCTCAGATCAAATTTATTTTGATCAATTTGATAAATTCTTTTAATTATTAACTTACTTTTTATTTTAGGATGAGAGGCAACAACTATATCACCAATATTTAGGTCAAGATTTTTTGGATTTATTTTTTTATATATTATTAAATCTCCATCTGATACTGTGCCTTCCATAGAATCGCCGACAACACGTAAATGTTGTCGGTAACCGATCATTATGGAAAATAAGGTAAATAAGTCTGGCTTTTGGAAAAGACTTTTATCAGCTTGAGGTAACCCAGCTGTCATTTCTACCTTTTGATGACCAAAACATAGAATGAATCTTTTGAACAGCTGCTAATAGTTCTTCTGCCTTGCTTTGATCGATATTTACCTTGCATGCAGAACAAAGCTTTGCTGCTTTCCAAAAAGTGTCATGAAGATCTGGGTATGTAGATAGGTGCTCAGGCTTGAAATAATCTGTCCAGAGTATTAATAGTTCTTTTTTTGTTTTTTGTGATTCTTCTTCTTTAATTGCAACGAAGCGAGAAAAGGTATTGTTATAAGCTGAAATTGAAGCTTGATCATTGCCAGCTGGAGCTAGAGCAATAAGTTTTTTTGTCATAGATAAAACAGCTTCCGCAGCAACTCTTGCTGAAGCAGGGTCGTATACACCGCAAGGTCCGTCACAGTGAGCGTGAACAGGCTTTGCGGGAAGCTTTTTAAAGATTGAAGTAAGTTTGTCGCTCAGCATCTGAAAAAAATTTGAAAACATTTTTTTTTACATTAATGGCGTTTACCGGCAAACGCCATAAGTTTTTTTAGAGCCTTCTGAATAATTTAAGGAATTCATTTAACACTCAATAATTCAACTTCAAAAGTTAAGACGGAATTTGGTGGAATAGGACCTATGCCTCTGCTGCCATACCCTAACTCTGGAGGAATTACTAATTTTCTTTTTCCTCCTACTTTCATGCCTGCGACTCCTTCATCCCAGCCTTTGATTACCATTCCTGCACCTAAAGAAAATTCAAAAGGACCTCTTCCGTAACTGCTGTCAAATTCTTTTCCATCATCAAGCGTTCCCTTGTAATTAACTGAGACATTTGTTCCTGGCGTAGCTTCTTGACCATCACCTAAAACTAATTCAGTAATTTTTAGTCCACTTGAAGTTATTTGAGATGCTCCTATTTCGGCTGTTCCAAGAGGAGAGTTGCTTGAACTGGTTTTGTTTGAAGCCATGGTAAAAAGAGATGGATTAGGGTCTTCTGGATCTAATTCAAATGGATTGCTTACGGTTTCGTTGGTTTTTGTGGATTGTCTTACATCTGCTTGTATTGGTTGTCCAATTTGTAAAGCAGTAGTTGGAGTTGGTGAGATAATTTGGCTTATTACTGCAATCATCAAGCAGCCAAGGCAAACAGAAAAGCTAATTAAGATTTCTCTCACGGCATTATTTAGTATTCGCAAATATTCTTACAGATTAATACCCAAATTAGATCAATTTGCAAGATAAATAACCAGAGAGTAGGAATTACATCTGAGCGCATTTTATCTAAATTAGATTTATGAATAATACTTGTTCTATTTTTTTTAGAGCTTTTGTTGGGGGAGGGCTTGCAGGGATCTCTTTAATGGAAGGTAATTATATCTTTATGCTTTTAGGCTTATCTTTATTGTGGTCTGTTAGTCGTATTCCGTGGGCAGGTTTTTGCTGGGGAGCAATAGCTATCTTGTGGAGTCATAGGTGGTTGCTGGCTTTGCATCCAATCAGTTGGGTGGGAATAAACTCAAATTTAAGTTTACCTATTACGTTTTTTATATGGTTTTTTTGTGGAGCGTTTGGAGGAGGGCTGGTTTTTGTTTGGTCAAGTTTGAGGAACTTCTTGATATCTGGACGACTCAAATTTTCTAAATTAGAAAATAAAATTATTTTTGCTGTTTTACTATCAGTAATATGGGGCCTCGCTGAAGAAATACTTTCTAGAGGACCTTTATTTTGGATTGGAATAGGACCAAGTTTATTACCAGAAGATAGGTATTTGGCTGGATTGGCGAGATGGATAGGTTCAGGAGGATTGGCCTCTATTCATCTTTTAATTGGGTGGTGGATTTGGCAAGTTTCGATTGCTTTTGAAGCTAGAAAAAAATTAAAGAAAATAATAGGTCTCGGTATTACGGCTTTGTTCTTAGCCCATTTATTAGGATTCATCTTGTTATTGGACTCTCCAATTGTCAATGTTGAAAAGGTTGCGATGTGGCAAACAAATATTCCAATAAGACAAAAATTTAGTCAGGAGGAATTAAATGCTTTGCCTTCAAAAGTACACAGAGCATTAAATAAGGCTAGTGAAATGAAAGCATCTTTTTTAATTGCTCCAGAGGGAACATTGCCTCTTAATAGAGCTAAAATTCGAGATTTTCCTATTCAATTTATTTCTGGAGGTTTGAGGAAAATAAATAGTTCTCAAAGAAGTTCATTATTAGTCTTTCATCCAGGGGAGGAGACTTTTTCAGAGGTGTTGGATAAATCTAGATTAGTCCCTTTGGGAGAGTGGATTCCTTCATTGCCAGGTTTCTTTGAAAATGGTCTTTCTGCAGTTGGTGGACTTGAGAGTGGAACTCCTTCAAGATTTCTTGATTGGGAGGGACCATCTTTCGCAGGTGCTATTTGTTATGAATTAAGTAACGGTAAAGCAATAGCAAAAGCAGTTAAGAAAGGGGGTGAATGGATTTTGGTAATTGCTAATTTAGATCCTTATCCTATTTCTTTACAGAAACAATTTCTATCTATTGCTCAATTAAGAAGTATAGAAACATCAAAAAATTTAATATCTGTTTCAAATACAGGCCCAACATCTTTGATAAGAAGTGATGGAAAAATTGACACTCTTTTACCTTCAAATAAAGAAATGATTGCACTAGTGGATCTTGAGTTAAATAGTAAGAAAACAATTTATACAGTTCTCTCTGATATCCCTATAATCTTCGAAGTTTTAATCATCCTAATAGGTTTTTTGAGTTTACGTAATTAAAATTTAAACTAGAACTAATTTTTTGAAATAATTCCTCCTCCTAATACGTAATCACCCTTGTAAAATACTGCTGCTTGCCCTGGAGTAACTGAGAATTGATTTTCATCAAAATCGATATGACATTTACAACAAAATTTTTCTTTATTAATATCAATAATTGGTGTTAATTTTCCTTTGACTGGATTACTTCTATATCTAATTTGAATATCCACTTTTATTGGTTTTTGTGGCGCTTCAATTGATACCCAGTTTATTTCTCTGACAATACAATTAGATTGACCAGAATCTTCTCTTGGGGCCACTATTACCTTGTTTAGAGTAGCATCAATTTCAACAACATGTAATGGAACTTTCCATGCAATTCCTAATCCCTTTCTTTGACCTATTGTGAAATGCTGAATTCCATTATGGGATCCTATTACTTGTCCATCTTGAAGAACAATATCTCCTTTTTTTGGAGGTAAATACTTATCAATAAATGCATTCATGGACCCATAATGTTCGGCTAGACAAAGATCTTGACTTTCTGGCTTTTTGGCAGTTTTTAATGAATATTTTAAAGCTTCGAATCGAGTTATATCTTTAGTTAATTCTCCAAGAGGGAAAATTGTTTTTCCTAAAACTTCTTGAGGCAGATCGTATAAAAAATAGCTTTGATCTTTGTTTAGATCTTTACCTCTTAAAAGCTTATGTCTATTTATACCATTACCTGGAAGATCACCTTTGTTGAAAGATTCATTTGAGTCTAGAATCCTTGCATAATGACCGGTGGCTATTTTATTGATATTTTTATTATCTTTAACCCATTTTAACATTTCTGAGAATTTAACTGATTTATTGCATCGAGAGCAGGGTAAAGGCGTAATTCCTTCTTCATAGCCTTGAATTACATTATTGATTATTTCTTGTTGAAAGATTTCTTTTGAATCCATGATGTGATGCTTGATGCCGAGCTGATCACATATCCCTGCAGCATCAATTAATCCGTCTGAGCAGCAAGATCCTTTACCTTTCATTAGCCACAAAGTTAATCCCACTACATCCCAACCTGCCTCACAGAGAAGAGCGGCAGTTAAGGAGCTGTCTACTCCTCCAGAAAGACCTACTACTACCGAATGCTTGCCAGAAAATGTTTGCAGTCTTTCTAATGTTTTGGTGACTGCTTCTTCTGAAGTCAAATCATTTAAAACTCTTTTTGTTTTTTTTGTTTCCACATTCATGGGCATTAATAGTAGCTTTTATTCATAGTGAGCTTGGTTGCTTGTTGATTTTGAATTGGCCTCAATCTGATTCGGAACATTTGATCGTTTCTTGTGAGCAGATGCAAAACATAGAAAATGAAATGTTTTCTATGGGTATGCCTGTTGAAGCTCTAATGGAAAAAGTAGGGATTGGGATCTCTTCATGGATATTAGACAGGCAAGGTTTGATTCGTAATGGTGCGATCGTCCTGGTTGGGCCAGGACACAATGGAGGTGATGGACTTGTTATTGCAAGAGAACTTTATCTGGCAGGCATTGATGTCTCCATTTGGTGTCCATTCCCATTGAAAAAAGAATTAACACAAAAACATTTCGATTATGCAATGCAGATTGGTATTAATATCATGAAAAAAAAACCTGATCCGAATTCAGATTCATTGTGGATTGAGTCATTATTTGGATTAGGCCAATCGACGATTATTGCTCAGGATATAATTGACTTATTGAACTTGAAGAAGAAATATAGTCCTCAGAAATTAATCAGTGTTGATATACCAGTTGGTTTGGATTCAGATAACGGAAAGAAATTATCAAAAACATCTTGCTTAGCCAGTACCACACTTACCGTAGGTTTGTTTAAGTCTGGTTTAATTCAAGATTCAGCTATTGACTTGGTAGGTGATTTAGAGAGAGTTGATATCGGAATACCTAAACGGATCTTGGCTGAGCTTCCTAGAACCCAGCCTTTAAGGATCTCTTTCTCTGATCTATCGACTTTTCAGTGGCCTAAACCAAGTAAAAATAAAAGCAAATACCAGAGGGGAAGAGTACTGGTTATTGCAGGAAGTGAAAAATATAGGGGAGCAGCCTCTCTTGCATTGAATGGTGCTTTAGCAAGTGGTGCTGGAAGCGTTAGCGCTTTTGTTCCTAGATCAGTTTCGTCCTCTTTGTGGATTACTCACCCTGAAGTTTTATTACTTGGAGATTTAAATACTTTTACTAATGGCTCTTCAGATTTTTCTAAAATTTTAAGTGAAATTGATTTAAATAGGTTTGACTCGATTTTGCTTGGTCCAGGCTTAGGGATCGCAAAAGAGAAAGATGGTTTTTTTGACGCGCTACTTGATTTCAAAGGTTTACTTACTCTTGATGCTGATGCGATAAATAGACTTTCATTAACTTCGAAGGGTTTGGAATTTCTAAATGATAGAAAAGGACCTACTTGGCTTACGCCTCATATCGAAGAGTTTAAGAGGCTGTTCCCTTTTATTGATTGTTACAACCCATTGAGAGCTGTTATTGAAGCTGCAAATATTTGTAGTTCTTCTGTTCTTTTGAAATGTGCTCATAGCGTTATTTCTGATCCGGAAGGGAATACCTGGCAAATAGGACAAGTGAGTTCAAGTGTTGCAAGAACTGGTCTTGGTGATGTTTTAGCTGGGTTTGTCTCTGGGATGGGTGCTTCTGAACTCGCTAGTAATAAAAAATTAGATACTAACTTGCTTGCTGCATCAGCTTTGATGCATGCCTATGCAGGTGCCTTTTGTTCAAGGGGGAGCACAGCGAGTGCAATTTGCACTTTTCTTAGTGAATTAATAAAAAAAGGAAGCTCTTGAAATGTTTTGAAACAACCATTTAAAGTCCTGTTAATGGTCAATTTGGTGTCATTTGTTAACTAATCGTCAACAGAATCTGAAGCCTTCGTGAAACCCAGGCCTGTTTGACGATTTATGTAGGAAAGTTTTATCACTTTTTAAAACCGGGTCACGAAACAATGGTTTCATCTGCACCCAAGCCTGCTGAATCACAAAGACGACGCAGCAGTGATCCAATTAGTTGGTATCTTTCCTCTATTGGTAGAGTTCCTCTTCTAACACCTGCTGAAGAAATTGAACTTGGTAATCAAGTTCAAACCATGATGAGTCTCACCGAAGATGGTCAAATAAAAGACCAGAGCAAAGAATTTAATTCTCATCAGAGAAGATTGATTCGAATTGGAAGAAGAGCAAAGGAAAGAATGATGAAAGCTAATCTTCGATTAGTAGTTAGTGTCGCAAAGAAATATCAAGGAAAAGGCCTTGAATTACTTGATTTAGTTCAGGAGGGTTCTCTTGGCTTAGAAAGAGCGGTAGAAAAATTTGATCCCACACGTGGTTATAAGTTTTCTACTTACGCTTTTTGGTGGATTAGGCAAAGCATGACTCGTGCTATTGCCTGCCAGTCAAGAACAATTCGATTGCCTGTTCATTTAAGTGAAAGATTAGCTACCATTAGGAAAGTCAGCTTGGATTTGGCTCACAAGCTTGGAGCTATGCCTAGCCGTCTTGAAATCGCCGAGGCAATGGAAATTGAGGTAGAAGAACTTGATTCGATTTTGAGGCAGGCTCTTACTACAAGTAGTCTAGATGCACCAGTGAATGGTGATGAAGGTCGTAGCTTTTTAGGGGATTTAATCGCAGATGGTTCTGGAGAAGAACCACTTGATAAAGTTGAACAAAAAATTCATCAAGAGCAACTTGGAAGGTGGCTAAGTCATTTAAGTGAACAAGAACAGCACGTTATTAGGCTTAGATTTGGATTGGAAGGTAATGAAAGACATACACTTGCTGAAATTGGAAGATTATTACAAGTTTCTCGTGAGAGGGTTAGGCAAGTAGAGCTAAAAGCTTTAAGAAAATTGAGAAACCTAACTAGAAAGCTTCCAAGTGGAATTTAGAAATTTATTAATTTTAGTTTTCTGCCCATATATATTTAGTTAGCTCACTTGGATCAGGCTCTGGTGCATTTAGAGCAAATTCAACAGCATCATTAACTTCTAAATCAATTTGTTTTTCAATATCTTTTAATTCTTCTTCAGTAACTAGACCAGCATTTATTAGATCATGTTTTAGTTTTTTTATTGGATCTCTTGTAGCCCAGAATTCTTTTTCTTTCTCTGATCTAAGTTCATCTGGATCGGCCAATGAATGTCCTCTAAACCTATAGGTGAGGCATTCTATTAAAGTAGGCCCTTCGCCAGCTCTTGCTCGCTCTAACGCTCTTTGAGTGGCGCCTCTTACCGCTAAAACATCCATTCCATCAATTTCTTCTCCTGGCATCCCAAATGCAGAAGCTTTTCTCCATATTTCTGTTTCACTAGTTGCCCTGTCATGGGCCATTCCTATTGCCCATTTATTATTTTCTACTACAAATATGATTGGTAATTTCCACAGTTGGGCCATATTTAAACATTCATAAAATTGACCAATGTTGCATGTACCGTCTCCAAAAAACGCGGCGGTTACAGAATCGCTATTTTCTTTTAGAGCATCCCTTTTGTATTTGCTGCTGAAAGCTGCTCCCAGAGCAACTGGTATACCTTCTCCAATAAATGCATAACCTCCAAGTAGATGATGCTCTTTAGAAAATAGGTGCATAGACCCCCCTCTGCCTTTACTACAGCCTGTCTCTTTCCCAAATAGTTCGCTCATTACTTCTTTTGCGGGAACACCAGCACTTAAAGCATGGACATGATCTCTGTAGGTGCTGCAAAACCAGTCATGTTTGCGTTGCATTGCACCAATAACTCCTGTACTTATTGCTTCTTGCCCGTTGTAAAGATGAACAAAACCAAACATCTTTCCTCTGTAATACATTTCAGCGCATTTATCTTCAAATCTTCTTCCTAACGTCATATCTTTGAAAAGATTTAAACCAATTTCCCTATTGATTTCGGCTGGTTTGGAATTGCCAAGATTGCTTAATCTGTCGGCGTGTTCCCTGTGCTGAATAGGGTCTTGGCTTGTTTGGCCTTGGTTGGGAGACATGACTTTGTTCATATTCACGTATCAATCCTTTTTAGACTTTAAGCGTCAATGGATGCAAAATGGTTAAAACCCCTTACGATGCCTAGAGCTTTTTTTCTGATTACCTAGTAGCGATTGGAATTACCTATTGATCATTTTCGCTTATTGGGGGTTAGCCCTTCTGCAAATGCTGAAGAAGTCCTCAGGGCTTTTCAGCTAAGACTAGATCGTCCTCCCAAGCAAGGCTTTACATATGAAGTCTTAGCTCAGAGATCTGAGTTGCTAAGACTTTCGGCGGATCTTCTCTCAAATCCCACTCAGCGACAATCTTACGAACTAGCTCTTAATGAGGGCTCTTTAGGGCTTGAATTGTCTTCGAAACGGGAAGTCGCTGGTTTACTTCTTCTTTGGGAATCAAAAGCTTCTATTGAAGCTTTCAAGCTTGCAAAAAAAGCATTACAACCTCCACAAGCGCCTGCATTGGGTAGTGGAAGAGAGTCTGATTTGACATTGATAGCAGCATTGTCTTGTAGAGACGCTTCTATGGACGAGCAGAGTTGCAGAAGGTATGCCTTGGGAGCTGAGTTACTTCAGGAAGGAATACAGCTATTACAAAGGATGGGAAAGCTTGCTGAAGAAAGAAAAACTCTTGAATCTGATCTGCATACGCTTCTTCCTTACAGAATTCTTGATTTATTAAGTAGAGATGAAGAAGACGAGAAATCTCATCAGGAAGGCTTGCGCCTTTTGGAAGATTTTGTAAACAGAAGGGGAGGATTAGAAGGAAAAAGGAATTCAGAAAAGATAGCAGGATTAAATCAAAATGATTTTGAAATATTTTTTCTTCAAATAAGAAAATTTTTAACTCCAAAAGAACAGTCAAAACTTTACATAAATTGGTATAGAAGGGGTTCCGAAGATGCAGGATTTCTTGCTGCTTTTGCATTGATTGCTTCAGGCTTTACAAATAAGAATCCAGAACTCCTACAAGAGGCTCGTAAATATCTTAGAAATATCAACATTAATGGCTTTGATGCTATGCCGTTAATTGGATGTCTAGACCTCTTATTAGGGGATGTAATTCAGGCCGAGTCTCGTTTTAGAAGTAGTTCAGATGAGAAATTAAAAGATTGGTTAGATAACTATCCTGGTGAGACTTTGGGAGCCCTATGTGATTATTGTCGAAATTGGTTAAAGAAAGATGTTTTAGTTGGCTTTAGGGGGATTGAAAAACAAACTGTAAATCTTGATGATTGGTTCGCTACTAAAGAAGTACAAGAATACGTAGAGCAATTGGAAACAAAAGGTGCATTAGGTCGTGCAAAATCATTCCTATCCTCTTTAGGAACTGAGCAACAAATAGAGAATAATTTATCCAATAATGCCAAGTCAGAAGCTAATTTGCCAATGCCAGGTGGATCTCTGGATGAGATCTTGAAAGAAAAATCTTTCAATTCAAGATTAATAAGTAAAGGATTATTTTTAAAATCTGATTTGGTCCAAAAGATAATTTCAAAATATTATTCATTATTTGAAACGATAAATAAATCAGATTTCAAATCTTTTATATTAAAACGACCAATTTACACAAGCTCTATAGCTTTTATTGGTTTATTTATTATTGGAACAAGTTTAGGACTACTCACACAGAGGCACCAGGCTGGAAATAAAAAACTTAAAGATCCTTTGAGCTCTGAAATAGTTAAACCAGAAAATATTAAAACTAATAGCAGTGGATCAAGTGAACTTTTAAATCAGAATGAAAGATTAGATTTAGATAATGTAATTCCTTTAACTTCAGTTGAACCTTCTGATAAGGAAATTCAATTTCTTATTGAATCATGGCTAAAGGGTAAAGCAGATATTTTGAGTGGATTAGAAAATCAAATTCTTAAATCAGTGGCCAGACCTTCTCTTTTTAATAGAGTTATTGATCAAAGAAAGAAAGATAATTCATTAAGTCAAAAACAAGTTATTGATGCACGTATAACATCAATAACTATTGTTCAAAGATCAACAAATAGAATCGAAGCAGATGTTGACTTAAACTATAAAGATAAAATGATAAGTTCTGCTGGTGAAATCTTATCAGAAACTGTTATTCCTACTTTGAAAGTAAAATATATTATTGGTAAGAATAAAAATAATTGGCAATTGGTTGATTATATTAGTGGGAAGTAAACAATAATTTTTAAAATTAATTCTTTAGCTTTAAAAAAATGTTTGAGGAACTAACTAATCAATTTGAAGATGCTGTAAAGGCATTTAAAGGTGAGGCTAAAATTTCAGAGGAAAATGTAGATGAAGCACTTAAGCAAGTTCGAAGAGCTTTATTAGAAGCAGATGTAAGTTTATCTGTTGTTAAAGAATTTATTGAAGAGGTAAGAGTCAAGGCTATTGGTACAGAAGTTGTAAGAGGAATTAATCCTGGTCAGAAATTTATTCAAGTTGTTCATGAGCAACTTGTGAATGTCATGGGAGGTGAGAATGATCCCTTGGCAAATTCAAATGACCAACCAACCGTCATTTTGATGGCTGGACTTCAGGGAGCAGGAAAAACTACTGCGACAGCAAAGCTTGGATTGTTTCTTAAAGAAAAAAGTCAAAAGCCATTACTAGTTGCTGCAGATACTTATCGACCAGCCGCTATTGATCAGTTAGTAACTTTAGGAAATCAAATAGGTGTAGAAGTCTTTAATTTAAGTTCCAATTTGAGGCCAGAGGATATTGCAAGAAGAGGTTTGGAAAAAGCTAGAGAGGAGGGATTTGACACTGTTCTTGTAGATACTGCTGGTCGACTTCAAATCGATACGGAAATGATGGGTGAGATGGTTCGAATTAAAGAGGCCGTTCAACCTGATGAAGTTTTGTTGGTAGTTGATTCAATGATTGGCCAAGAGGCTGCAGATATTACGAGAAGTTTTCATGAGAAAGTTGGAATAACAGGTGCTGTCCTCACAAAGCTAGACGGAGATTCTAGAGGTGGAGCTGCTCTTTCTATTAGAAAAATCAGTGGAAAACCAATCAAATTTATAGGAACGGGAGAAAAGGTTGAGGCATTGCAACCTTTTTATCCAGAGAGGATGGCAAGCAGAATCCTGGGTATGGGTGATGTTTTAACCCTTGTTGAAAAGGCACAAAAAGAAGTTGAAATTGCTGATGCAGAAATCATGCAAAAGAAGCTTCAAGAAGCTTCTTTTGATTTCTCAGATTTCTTGAAGCAGATGAGAATGATAAAGAGAATGGGTTCTTTAGGTGGATTGCTAAAAATGATTCCCGGAATGAATAAAATTGATGATGGAATGATTAAAAGTGGAGAAGATCAACTTAAAAAAATTGAGGCAATGATTGGCTCAATGACAGCTGATGAAAGGATCAAGCCTGAATTATTGGCAGCCCAACCATCAAGACGTCGAAGAGTCGCAAGTGGAAGTGGGCATCAGCCTGCAGATGTTGACAAAGTTCTTGCAGATTTTCAGAGAATGCGAGGCTTAATGAAGCAAATGTCCACCGGAGGAGGACTCCCTGGCATGGAAGGAGGACTTCCTGGAATGGGAGGAGGACTTCCTGGAATGCTTTCATCAAGTGCTAATCAATATCAGTCAAGGAAAGGGAGAGGAGGCTCAGGTTCTCCGCCACGAAGACAGCGACCAATTAAGAAAAAGAAAGGTTTTGGTGATCTTTAGAGATAAGAAAAGGCGAAATTAAACTTCTGTGGAGTATTATTAAAATGATGAACCTTTGAGTTCAATCCACTTACATATAAATCAAAGATGATCAAGCTCCGCCTAAAGCGGTTTGGTAAAAAGCGTGAAGCCAGTTTTCGCTTAATTGCCTGTAATAGCACATCAAGGCGAGATGGTCGCCCACTGCAGGAATTAGGCTTTTACAATCCCAGAACCAAAGAAACTAGATTAGATACTGAGGCCTTGAGAGTTCGACTTGGACAGGGAGCACAGCCTACAGATGCCGTCAGAAGTTTATTAGAAAAAGGAGGACTTATTGAAAAGAAAGTTCGACCAGCTGAATTAGTTGGGAAGCAAAAACAAGAAAAAGAGAGATCAGCAAAGAAAAAAGATGCAGATGCATCGGAAGCTTCTGAATAAAGAATTTTTTGATGAATATCAATAATTTCAAGAAAATTTATGTCTGAAGCAACCACTGAAGGTCGCTTTTGTATAGATCTGCCTGATTCCGATGCTGCAACAGCTTTGTCAGGAACTGGTCAGTCAACACTTCATAGATTGGAAACTCTTACAGGTGCTTCGTTTGCTTTGAGGGGATTAAAACTTGAAATAAAAGGAAATTCTTATCAATTAGAGAGAGCTGCGGCAATTGTTGAATTAGTCAGACCAATATGGCAAGACGGACAAATTGTCTCAGCGGTGGACCTTCATGCAGCAGCAGAAGCATTGGATAATGGAAAAAAAAATGATCACGCTAAATCAACAAATAAAGTTTTAGCTAGAAGTCAAAGAGGAAATCTTTTAAGACCCAGAACAATTAGACAAAAAATTTATGTAGAAGCAATGGAAAAAAATGATCTTACTTTTGCTTTAGGTCCAGCAGGTACAGGTAAGACATTTTTAGCAACTGTATTAGCTGTGAGAATGCTTACAGAAAGAAAAATTGAGAAAATTATTTTGACTAGACCTGCCGTTGAAGCTGGAGAAAGATTGGGCTTTTTACCTGGAGATCTTCAGCAAAAGGTAGATCCTTACTTGAGACCTTTATATGATGCGCTTCATTCATTACTTGGACAAGAAAAAACTAATTTGCTAATAGAAAAAAATGTAATTGAGGTGGCTCCTTTGGCTTATATGCGAGGACGGACTTTAGAAGAATCTTTTGTGATACTTGATGAAGCTCAAAATACGACTCCAGCTCAAATGAGAATGGTGCTTACTAGGCTCGGGGAGAGATCAAGGATGGTTGTTACAGGGGATGTAACCCAAGTAGATTTACCATTCGGTCAGTTGAGTGGACTTATTGAAGCGGCAGACTTGCTTGAGAAGGTTGATGGAATTTCAGTTTGCAGACTCACTTCCGCAGATGTAGTTAGACACCCACTTGTTCAAAGTGTTGTTGATGCTTACGCAGAACTAGATAAAAACAGACGTTAGGGTGATCCGCATTCATATTCATGAAGACTTTTTTTTTTTGTGCCAAAATAGGCATTAATAATTATCTGGTGCGTTATGCCAGCAAACAGCAATTTTCAACAAGCTATTCGTGAAGCACAATCGAGTGCACTTATTGGCCCAAATGTAGTCAACAAAGCTTTGCCTTATGTAGGCGGAGGAATGGCATTAACTGGATTAGGTGTTTTAGGTGGACTTTCTTTGCAAGCCACTAACAACCCTTTATTTGGTCCATTATTTATAGCTGCATTTATTGCTGAGATAGTTCTATTCTTTATGGCAAGTAGCGCTGCCAATAACGCAAATAATTCGAAAGCTCTTCCACTTTTGACTGGATTTAGCTTGTTAACTGGTTTTACCCTTAGTGGAATTGTTGGATTAGCAATACAAGTTGCAGGAATGGGGGCAATCGGAACAGCAGTATTCGCTACTGGAATCACCTTTGTGATTGCATCTTCAGTAGGACGAAAAATGAGTGATGACGTTGGTCAAGCTTTACAAGGTGCAGTTGGTCTTGGTTTGCTTGGTCTGATAATTGCTATGGTTTTTCAGTTTATTGGAGGCTTATTTGCTCCAGGGATGTTCGGAAGCAGTGGATTTGAATTAATGATTGCAGGCTTTGGAACTGTACTTTTTGTTGCTATGTCTTTTGTAGATTTCTACACAATGCCAAGAAGATACAACGATGAACAGTATTTAGCAGGAGCATTGGGAATGTATCTAACTTACATCAACTTATTTGTTTTCGTGCTTCGTTTGATCATTGCTCTTCAGGGTGGCGGTAGAAGAGATTAACTAAATAACATTGAACATAAAAAAAGAGCCTTAAGGCTCTTTTTTTATGTCGCGACATCATAAATACTTTTTGATATTGCATTTATTTGTTCATTGTTATAGCCCCATCGATTAAGAAACTTCACGTCAGGTCCATTCCCTTTTATTGCTTCAAGTAAAACATCTATACGTTTTTTGACTTGATTTGAATCTAATAGTTTGAGTAACTCAATACATCGAATTTTTATTCTTTCTGATTGTATTTCTTGAGGATCATTATTTTCTCGATGTGTTATGACCATCGCTGAACTCATAGCAAGATTTTTTACGGTCAAGTCAACAACAATTTCTTCAGAACTTCTCAATTGAAAAATTAAAGCATCTGGAAGTCTGTCCATTAAAGGACAATCTATTGAGAAACTAATAACAAAAAATCCTCTTGCACCCTCAACCGTTTTAATGAGCTCGCCAATTCGATCAGAAATAACTTCGTCACTTATTTCATCATTTTCCCAACTTTTGCACCAAATCATTGTGGCTTCCATCGCTTGTTTAAAAGTTGGTTTCTGATCATTCATGGTTTTATTGAACTTTTAGAGTAAGGCTATAGATAATCCTAGAGAAAGGAAATGTCTGAGATTGATTCAAATCAAGAGGGTTTTAAGTCAGGATTTATTGCATTAATTGGTAGACCCAATGTAGGTAAATCAACTTTCATAAACAAATTTGTTGGTGAAAAAATAGCAATTACATCTCCTATTGCTCAAACTACTAGAAATCGATTAAAAGTTATACTTACAAATGAAAAGTCTCAGATTATTTTTGTAGATACTCCTGGTATTCATAAACCCCATCATTTGTTAGGGGAAAGACTTGTTCATAGTGCCAAGCGATCTATTGGAGAGGTGGATGGAGTTTTAGTTGTTTTTGAAGCCAGTCATTCGCCAGGGAGAGGGGACGCATTTATTTTGAATTTGATTAGAAATCTAAAAATCCCTGTGATTGTAGTCTTAAACAAATGGGATCTTTTAGAGTTGAGTCAATTTAAAGAAAGAAAGAAAGAATATTCAGACTTGTTTGAGGGTACAAATTGGCCGGTCTTTTGTTGTAGTGCTCTGACGGGACATGGGTGCAATGAGTTGATTAGTGCAATTGAAGAACAACTACCTTTGGGTCCTCAGCTCTATCCAAGTAATATGACTTGTGACCATCCTGAGAAGTTTTTGATGGCTGAATTTATAAGAGAACAAGTTTTAATAAATACACGCGAAGAAGTCCCTCATAGTGTTGCTGTCTCGATTGATAAAGTTGAAGATATACCTTCGAAAAAAACATCAAATAGGAATTCAAGAACAGGCATTCTTGCCACTATTTGTGTTGAGAAAAAAAGTCAGAAAGGAATTTTAATTGGTAAAGGGGGGGCGATGTTGAAGAAAATTGGCCAGGAATCAAGACTTCAAATTCAAACTTTAATAAATGGAAATGTCTATTTAGAATTGTTTGTTAAAGTTGTCCCTGACTGGAGGAGTAAATCTTCTCGTCTTAATGAGTTTGGTTATGAAGGGAGCTAATTTATATGAGTAAGTTAAGGTTCGATGTAGTAAGTCTTTTCCCCGAAGCTTTTAAAAACTTTTTTAATCATGGACTTATAAAAAGGTCATTTGAAGAGAAGATTGCATCAATTCATATACATAATCCTCGTGATCACGCAACAGATAATTATCGAAAAGTTGATGATGAACCATATGGCGGAGGTGCTGGAATGGTCTTAAAGCCAGAGCCCTACTTCGCTGTATTTGATCAGATTCCAAAGTTGAATAAAAAAAGAGTACTTTTGATGACTCCACAAGGTAGAAAAATATCTCAATCTGATTTTTATAGATGGTCCAATGAAGATCAACTCATATTGATATGTGGTAGCTATGAAGGATTTGATGAGAGGATTAGGTCTTTAGCTGATGAAGAAATTTCAATTGGAGATTTTGTTCTTACTGGTGGAGAAATACCTGCAATAACTGTTGTTAATGGTGTAGTACGTCTATTGCCTGGAACTTTAGGTAGTGTCGAATCATTAAAAGAGGAAAGTCATAATGAGTTTCTTTTAGAACATCCTCAATACACGCGGCCCTCAGATTTCAGAGGCTTGAAAGTTCCTGATGTCCTTCTGAGTGGTAACCATAGATTAATTAAAGAATGGAGGCAGAAGCAAAGAGAAATCAGGACACAGTCACGCAGGCCAGATTTATATCAACTATGGAGACTCGACCAATTATCATTCGATAAGAGAAGTTTATGATTAAAAGCTGAAGAGAGTTTGCGAACAAGTAAGAAATACGAAAGTCACTTGAATTGCTACTTCTACTATGATGTTTGATTTATAGGCGTTTTACAAACCAATTGAGATCAGGGATATAAAATAAATTTTTTCTTAGTAATAAATAATTAATTTTTTATAAAAAAATCTCAATTCAATGTATAAAATTTAAAGAGTTAGCTTTCAATAAAAGAATATAATAATAGAAAATTTATAAAAGATTTATTTATAAAAAAAAATTATTTGAAAATGTAAAGATGTAACTTCAATAATGTGAGTTCACAGGAATTAAAATATTTAAGTTTTTTTGGTTTAATTGGTAATCAGGCTGATTCTAAAAAATCATAAAGAATGTATCTTTTTGAGTTACCTATTGATTTTAATAATTGAATAGTGAGGTGTGTTAGGAATCTGTGAATTTAAAGTTGATTTTCTAGTCTAGATTTTTCTGGAATCTCCTTAATCCAACAACTTTGATGTTCTTTATCAATACATCAAACTAAACTGATTGCGTTAGGTTGAAACACTATGAAATTAGTGATCAACCATTAATATATTGATTTACCACAGAGTTAATGTTCTTTAGGAGGAGGTCAAGATTATTGTTATGACTGAATCTAAATGCACTTTCCGTATTGGCAACGGTTATGACATGCACCGATTGGTACCTGGTAGACCTTTGATTCTTGGAGGGGTTAAGTTAAATCATCCTGAAGGTTTAGGTTTGGATGGACACAGTGATGCGGATGTTCTCACTCATGCAATTATGGATGCCATCTTAGGATCATTATCCTTGGGAGATATAGGCAAGTTTTTCCCCCCAGATGACCCTAAATGGAAAGATGCAAATAGCTTGATTCTTCTTGAACAGGTTATGCAAATAATTGAGAAGAAAGGCTGGCAAGTTCAAAATATCGATTCGGTTATTGTTGCTGAAAGGCCTAAGCTAAAACCTTACATTGATTTGATGAAGGAGAAAATATCTAAAGAAATAGGAATTAACATTAATGATGTCGGAGTCAAAGCAACAACAAATGAGAAATTAGGTGCAGAGGGAAGAGAAGAAGGGATATGTTGTCATGCAGTTGTTTTGATGAAAAAGAATGAACATCAATAGAAAGAAATTTTTTTTTGAAAAAACATTTAATTTCCTTTTAATTAATGTGATCCTTCTTACAACCTTTTTTGGAAACGTGAAAAATATTCAAGCTGAGTCTTTATTTAAAGTTAATTTCCCAAAGGAATCTATTATTGAGCACCTTAAGCTTGATGTGCCGAAAAAATTTACAAACGCTTGGTTGAAAGCCGAAGAAGGCAGTTGGGAAAAATGGTTATTGAAACAAGATGGTTTTTTGGGACGTCAACTTTTTTGGGATCCTAAAGTTGAGGAAGCAACCTTATTGATTGGTTGGGAGTCAAGAGCGCTTTGGAAAAACATCTCTCAGGCAGAAATAAATGTTGTCCAGCAGGATTTTGAAAAAATTGCCAGGAAAGAGACAGGTGAATCCAGTGGAAACCCTTTCCCTTTGATTTATGAAGGAGAATTATATCCAGAGTGAAAAATGGATGAATCAATTATTGACTTTCAACGCCGAAATAGACTGGGGGTAATTGAGGCTATATGGGGAGAGCACAAATCAATTGAACAAATTTCTGAAATATTGAAAAAATTTCAGATGGCTTCTGAGACAGCTTTGGTTACAAGACTTACAAAAGAAAAGGGAGAAAAACTCTTAATTGACTTTCCATCTGCAAGATTTCATGAAGAGCCTGGATGCCTCACTATGGGGGCTTTTAAGGAATGTATTTCTTCAGAGGTAGAAGTAATTATTTTAACTGGTGGAACAAGTGATTTAGGTGTGGCATTAGAAGCAGAACTAGCATTGAAATTACATGGAAAAAAAACCAAATTATTGATTGACATTGGTGTTGCAGGGCTTCATAGGCTATTGGAGAGGTTGGACGAGATAAAATCAGCAAAAGTAGTGATTGCATGCGCTGGAATGGAAGGAGCTTTGCCTACAGTCCTTGCTGGATTAATTCCTCATCCAATTATTGGACTTCCAGTTTCAGTTGGATATGGGATTAGCAGCGGGGGGAAAACTGCCTTAGAGGGAATGCTTGCAAGTTGCTCGCCTGGGTTACTAGTAGTTAATATTGATAATGGTTATGGTGCAGCTATGGCGGCCTTAAGAATTTTGTCTTCGTAGGTTTTAGGTTTGCTCTTAACGTATTAGATAGATTTTTTTGTGTTTATTTCTAAAACTTGCTCTAACCATAATTT
>QCFD01000008.1 GCA_003278445.1 Prochlorococcus sp. AG-363-B05 | reverse complement strand
GATGACTAAGAGTAATCAGATTTCAAGTCTGGTACGCCTACCAATTCCGCCAAAACCCCAGTCATAGCAAGCGATCTTAGGGATCCTTGAGTGCTAATTATAAGCCGTTTACCCTTTGCGGTAAACCAATGTGCTCAAATCAGTAATCTTAAAAATATCTAGAGTTAAATAAATATTAGAAGACTCATTCACCAATCTCAATAAACATCCCCTATTGCCCAGCCAAGAGTTTCTCCTGAATGGAATGGTTTTACAAAATCATTGGGATCACCATCTAATCCAACGTCAATCATTTGAGGGACGGAAATATCTTTTTTAACTAAAGTTATTCTCTCTGTGTTTAAAGGTAATCCATAAAAAGATGCTCCATTAATACTTGAAAAAGATTCAAACCTATCTAGGGCATTTTCTTCTTCAAAAACTTTTAAATAGCTTTCCAAAGCGAAAGGGGCATTAAAAATTCCTGCACATCCACATGAGCTTTCCTTAAACCTACGGGTATGAGGTGCTGAATCAGTTCCAAGGAAAAAGCAAGGTTTACCACTAGTAGCCGCTTGTCTTAGGGCAATACGATGAATTTCACGTTTAGCTGTTGGTAAGCAATAAAAATCACTCCTTAACCCACCATTGAACATTGCATTTCGATTGATATGTAGATGATGAGGTGTGATTGTAGCTGCTATATCAAACTCACTGTTTTCTACAAAGTCAATTGCATCTATGGTCGTGATGTGTTCTAAAACCACTTTAAGTGATGAAAATCTTCGTAACAATGGTTCAAGGTGACGCTCAATAAAAACAGCTTCTCTATCAAACACATCAACATTGAAATCGGTCACTTCTCCATGGATCAATAATGGCATACCAATTCTTTCCATCGTCTCAAATAAATTGTCGATTTTACTTATATCTGTAACCCCATAAGAGGAATTAGTTGTCACATTAGCTGGATAGAGCTTTGCCCCATGGAAGACACCTTCTCTAAAGCCTCTCTCTAAAACCTCCGGAGGCATATCATCTGTAAGATATGCTGTCATTAATGGGGTAAAAGAAACACCTTCAGGAATAGACTGGATAATTCTTTTTTTATACTCTTGTGCTTGATTTAAAGTAGTTATTGGCGGATCAAGATTAGGCATGATGATCGCACGGCAAAACACATCTGCTGTATGACTTAAAACACCTTTAAGAATCCTTCCATCTCTCAAATGCAGATGCCAATCATCAGGCCTTAATAATGAGATTTGATTAACAGAAGCAATCACAGGATTAAAGCTTTTTTAATGTATATCTTATGCAACCTTGATCTATAAGTCTTCAAGTATCAATAAAGGGCTAAGATATTAGGATAATACCAAATGGAAATAATATAAATTAATTCATTAATTTAGTTTCTCAATAAATTACTCGATTATGCCATCAATATTATTGTCATTTCTAGAGCTTATTACAGGGATACTTTTACTTTTTAGTGGTGGAGAGTTCTTTATTCAAGGTTCAGTCGCTTTAGCCTTAATCCTTGGGATCCCTCAACTAGTTATTGGTTTAACAATAGTATCTCTCGGGACAAGTGCACCTGAACTATTTGTGAGTGTTAACTCTTCCCTCACTGGATCGGATGCTCTAGCTTTGAGCAACATTGTTGGCAGCAATATTTTCAATGTGATGGTAGTTCTCGGGTGCAGTGCACTTTTACGACCTTTAAAGGTTGAAAGTCGTCTTGTAAGGAGAGACATTCCTCTTCTTTTAGCAGTATCAACTGCCGTTTGGGGGATGGCCTCTTCAGAGCTGATAACTTGGCAATTTGGAGTAGCTTTGATAGTTGCGCTAATAATAAATACCACTTGGGAAATTCGCACAGCCAGAGAGGAACCTCAAAAGACCCAAGAAGCAGAGCCAGAAATCAATCCAGAAAAAGACTCAACTAGTTTATTAAATGCAGGCATGAAATTATTAGGTGGTATTTTCTTGCTAACTCTTGGATCACGACTGTTAATAGAAGGCGCATCTACAATTGCAGGATTATTAGGGGTAAGTGAAGCTATAATTGGGTTAACGATAGTTTCGCTGGGAACCTCTTTACCTGAGTTAATAACATCATTAGTGGCAGCTATTCGTGGTCAAACTGATCTAGCAATAGGCAACGTAATTGGAAGTTGTTTATTAAATCAATTACTAGTTTTAGGTAGCTGTTCTGTATTATCTGGAAGCAGTGGGTTAGTGGTTGAGAACTTGCTAATAACTAAAGATATTCCTGTCATGGTAATTACTACACTTGCATGTATGCCAATTTTTTGGACAAAAGGAATAATAAGCAGAGGAGAAGGTGGTATTTTACTAGGATTGTATATACTTTATATTGCAGATAAAATAATACCTCTAACTCTACCAACTTTACATTCAGCATTCAAAGAATTAGTTTTTATAGCCATATCATTATCAATAATAATAATTATATATAAGACAATTGCTTACTGGTTAAGGCTAAGAAAAAGTTCAAACAACTAATACCTTTATATAAATTATCTCATTGTCACGAATTCCTCTGCTATTGTAGGATGCAATGCCATTGTATTATCAAAATCAGATTTTGTAGCTCCTAGCATTAGTGAGATTGATGCCATCTGAATAATCTCAGATGCATTATCACCAATCATATGACATCCCAAAACTTTATTATTATTTTTATTAACTATTAGCTTTAAAATACATTTAGAGCTAGTCTTTGGCAATGATTTAGATAAGGGCCTAAATATTGATCTATATACTTTAATGTTATCTTCCCCAATCGATTGGATAGCCTTCTCTTCAGTTATGCCCACAGAAGCTATTTCAGGCTGACTAAATACAGCATGAGGAATAAAGTCATAGTTAACCTTACAATGTGATTCGCCATAATTTCTATCCGCAAACTTTCTACCCTCATCAATTGCAACAGGTGTCAAGTTGATCCTGTCAGTTACATCTCCAATAGCAAAGATATTAGGAATATTAGTTTTACTTTCACTATCAACTTTGATTTTATTTTCAAGAATTTCTATGCCCGCTTGTTCTAACTTTAACCCCTCTAAAAATGGCTCTCTACCAGTAGCAAAAAGCAATCCATTCGAGTCAAACTCTTTACCAGTATTTGTTTTTATAATTAAAGATCCAGGAGTTCCTTTTAGTGAAGAAATATTCTCACCAAAGTTTATGTTAATTCCTTTATTTTTCATTGCCTCTGTTAATGCGGAAGAAAGTTCTAAATCAAATCCTCTCAAGATTCGCTCACCTCTTACTAATTGAATAACTTCAACACCTAATCCCTGCAATATGCATGCAAATTCGCAAGCAATATAGCCTGCACCAACAATTGTAATTTTATTCGGAAAGCTTTCAAGAAGAAACATATCATCACTTATCCAACCTAAAGATGCTCCCTCGATACTTGGTCTTTTGGGTCTGCCTCCTACTGCAATAAGAATTCTTTCTCCATAAAGCTCATTTAAAGTCTCTCCATTTTTTCGATTTTTTATGGCAATACAATTTGAATTTCTAAACTCACCCCAACCTTTAAAAAGCTGAACATTAGCCTTATTTAGAAAATTCTCATGTAATTCATTCAACCTTTGCACTTCCTTCCGAATATTAGCTAATAGAACCTCTGACTTGATCTTTAAATTATCAAAATCAAAACCATAAGATGGTGAAGATAACAAACTCTCGAAGAGAGAAGACCCACACACTAATAATTTTTTAGGAACACAACCTCTTATTACACATGTACCTCCAACAAGGTCACCCTCGACGATCGCTACAGATGCTCCATAACTAGCAGCTTTCTTTGCAGCAGCCAATCCACCGGATCCTGCACCAATGACAATTAAATCAAAAGACCTTTTCAATTTTGCAACCTAGTATTATTTTCGTATTCTCGTTGAAATAAATGAATCCAACCAGAAATGCAATGAGTTGGGAAGAATTAGCAATATATGCGGCTGATCCAATTGATCAAATAAACGGGTTGAATAACCCATATTCCTCACTTCGTCTTTTTAATAAAAGTGAATCCGAGGCAATTGTTACTCTTTACAGAGATAATCATGCTTGGTGTCCTTATTGCCAAAAAGTTTGGATTTGGTTAGAGCTTAAGAAAATTCCTTACCGAATTAAAAAAGTCACAATGCGTTGCTATGGAGACAAAGAAAGATGGTATTTAAGAAAAGTACCCTCGGGCATGCTTCCTGCAATAGAAATTGAAAATCATGTAATCACAGAAAGCGATGAGATCCTATTTCTTTTAGAGGAAATTTATGGCCCTTTAGGTCAATCGCTAAATGAAAAGAAAGTCTTAGAACATAGAAGACTTGAAAGAGAATTATTCTCATCATGGTGTAATTGGTTATGCCGTAACTCTCTTTTTCAAGCCCAAGAAGAAGAAAAGAAAAAGAATTTCAAAAATGTTGCAAAAAGATTTGAAGAAGAACTACAAAAAAATCCTTCAGGATGGCTCACACCAATCTCAACAGAAAATGGAGAAAATCCTGGATCAGCAGATGTGATTTTCATTCCATATGTTGAAAGAATGAATGCCTCATTGGCTTACTACAAAGGATATTCATTGAGAGAAGAGCATCCTTTCATAAATACATGGCTTGAAAATCTTGAAAAACTTGAGGAATATAGAGGAACTCAAGGAGATTTTCATACTCATGCTCATGATTTACCTCCTCAAATGGGCGGTTGCTTTACTTATTCAAATAAAAACCAACAATTTTTTGCCCAACAAATTGATATAGGTTCTGGATTAGGACAATTAGAACTAGTAGATTTCAAAGTTGATCAAAAATCGAAACTACAATTTGAGTCATTAGCTTTAGAAAGAGTTATCAAACATAAAGAAAGGATCATTGCTGTAAGCCCAATGAAAAATAAATTATTTGATCAGCCATTGAGGGCAGCCTTAACTTCTTTGATTTCAAAACAAGATTGTAGTCCAGAGGAGAATAGTGCCTCTGCGTTACGTTACCTCCGAGATAGAATTTCAGTTCCAAGAGATATGCCTTTATTATCCGGAAGATTATTTAGGCAAGCTCTTGAACGCACAGCAAATCTTGATGGTAGTGATTTAGGTCCTAAAATACCTACACGAAATAGGCTAGATCAAAATCCAATGCAATTTAATTAAAAAAGCTAAAATCCCCCTAACTATTAACTCTTAAATTCAACGACGTTTTCGGGAATCGATTTGAAGGAGATCCTTTACTTTTTGAACTTGACTTGCCAAATGTGGCTCACTTGATAATTTCTTTTCTACTTGTTCAATAGCATACATAACTGTTGTATGATCTTTCCCTCCAAAAGATTCTCCAATACGAGGCAGACTTAAATCGGTACCATGCCGCATTAGGTACATACCAACCTGTCTAGCCTGACTTACAGGCCTACGTCTACTTGAACTACGCATCTCTTCCTCAGTTACACCAAAAACCTCAGCTACTTTCTCAATGACTTGTTTCGGTTTAACGTCAACTCCTTGTCCAGTAGGATCCAGCATAGGCGCTACTGATTCTACTGTCATTGGCAAACCAGTAATAGAAGCGAAGGCAACAGCTCGAGTAAACGCTCCCTCTAACTCTCTTATATTAGAAGTAAATCTTCCAGCTATAAACTGAATCAAATCTCTTGGGAGACGCATCCTTTCATGCTCAGCCTTTTTTTGTAATATTGCCATTCTCGTTTCCAAATCAGGTGCTTGTATATCTGCTATTAATCCCATTGAGAATCTTGAAATTAATCGCTCTTGCAAACGAGGGATTTGATTTGGAGGCCTATCGCTTGTAAGAACAATTTGCCTACCAGCCTCATGCAAAGCATTAAATGTATGAAAGAATTCTTCTTGGGTATATTCTTTTCCCTCTATAAATTGAATATCATCAACCAATATCAAATCAGCTTCTCTATACCTATTTCTAAAAGCTTGCATTCCATCTTTTCGGATCGCAACTATTAAATCATTAGTAAAAGTCTCCGTAGAAACATATGCAATCTTTGCCTCTGGATCGATTTCTAATCTGTAATGACCAATAGATTGCATGAGATGAGTTTTACCAAGACCAACCCCTCCACAAATAAATAATGGATTAAACTCTCGACCAGGAGCCTCAGCTACTGCCATCGCTGCAGCATGAGCCATCCGACTATTGGGACCTACAACAAATCTATTGAAAACATATCGAAGATTCAAACCAGGTAATTTTTTTTTTATTGGAGCTTGATTAGATCTATCATCTGAATTATTTCTAGAAGCAATTGAATTTTTATGATCTAAGTTTGAATAAGTTTTTTTCTTATTGCTTTTGTTTAATTGAAATTCTTCTTTAACTTTTATTTGAACTTTAACTTGATTGCCAAATATCTCAGTCGCAATCGCTTCAATTGTATGAGAATAATTCTTTCTTAACCAATCACTTGAAAAACTATTTGGAGCGGCCAAAGTCAAGCAACCATCTGTGAATTCAAGGAATTCTGCAGGTCTTATCCAAGTCTCATAAGAAGGCTTGCTTAAATTCTTTTGCAGTAATTGCTGAACCTTCGTCCATAGCTCATTCCGAGTTTGCACCAGCATTACCTAATGGAATATGAATCTAGGCAAAAAAAACAAATTGGTCATTATTAAATAAGGGAATCCAATTGTAAAGATTGAATTGTAAGATCCAGAAAAGCAGTGATCTCTATGGATTAGGGGAATGGAACCCTGGATAATTTTTTTTTACATAACAAAAATTAATCGGTTGCAACGATTAGTAACTTAAACTTCTTAAAAAAGGAATCTAAAATTCATAACAATGATACAGCTGGGACATAACAAAACAAAAAGAAAAAAAGAATTCAACAAAAATCAAAAACCAATTATAGTATTAATGACAAGATGGCACTCAATCTATCGATGTAAAAGTCGCTTATCTAAAGACATAGGGGCACTTAAAGCAGCAAAGATACAAGAAAAACTTACTAAGCATACAATTCAAGTAGCTAAAGATATCCAAAAAAATGGTCTTGCAGATATAAAAGTAGCTATCGATGGAATTGGTATTAATGCTGCAAAGAAATGGGCTAACAGAAATAAAATTAAAACAGTTACGACTCAAGGGCTTGGCAATTTAGGGACAAAAATGAAACGACAATTTTTAAATGCTCATGTCGAAAAGAAAAATTCACCTAAGATTCCAAATTCTATTTTGTTAATTGGTACTGATTTACCGTCAATCTCACATTCTGACTTGATTCAAGCAATAGACATACTTAATTATAAAGAAATGGTTTTAGGTCCTTCAAATGATGGAGGGTACTGGCTAATAGGATTATCAAATAAACTTTTAACCCCTCTCTGTATTTGGCCATTTTCTGGTATAAATTGGGGAACAGATCAAGTCCTTCAAAAAACAATTCGATTAGCGATCTTAAATCAAGTAGATTATCGACTACTTCAAACCAAAAATGACCTGGATAATATTAGTGATCTTTCACCATGGCTAGATTACAAAAGTTTCCAACTCTCAGCATCATTATACCAACTTTAAATGAAGCAAATCATCTCCCTCTTCTTTTCTCAGATTTAAATTTATGGCCTTATGATCTTGAGTTAATCATAGTTGATGGAGGTAGTAAAGATTTAACTATTTCGATAGCCGAAATACAAGGAGCAAATGTCATGAAAAGTCCTAAGCAAAATAGAGGCTATCAATTAAAGCTTGGAGCTTCAAATTCAAAAGGAGATTGGATTTTATTCCTACATGCTGATAGCAGATTAGATTCAACATGGGTAAATAGTTTTATAAAAATAATAAAGAACAAAGCGTCAAAAAATAATCTCTGGTACTTTGACTTTAAAATTAAAAAATTTAATCTTGAATTCAGAATTTTAGAAATAGCAGTGGCACTTAGAAGTCATTTTCTACAAAGACCTTATGGTGATCAAGGCTTACTAATACATAAAGATCTTTATACAATTTCAGGAGGGTTCTCTTCCCTAAAAATAATGGAAGACCTCGACCTAATAATAAGATTAACTAAAAAGAATAAAGCAAAGAGAATTGGAGAAAGTATCTATACGGATAGTATAAAGTGGGCTAATTCAAATATAGTTATACGTGCAATTAAGAACGCAAGCTTAAGGAAGAAGTGGAGGAAGGGCTATAATACAGATGAATTATCAAAAGAATATTATTCATAATTTAACTAAAAAACTAACCAATCAATTTGAGTACCAAAAAGCACATTTATTTCCTTTTGGCTCTAAATTCCACCCCTGTCTCTTATAAAAATCAATCACATCAGAGTCAGCAAATAATGTTACACGACTAATACCTGCTCTTTTTAAACTTCTCATTAAATAGGACATGAGTTGTTTTCCTAATCCAGAACCCTGATAAACAGGGTTAATAGCTACATCCCATATTGTTGCATCAATAACTCCATCACCAGTGCATCTTGCAAATCCAATTAATCTTGGGAATTTAGGATCATGTTGCCACAAACCCACCTTAAGCAAGCTATTATCAAGAGCCCGATTTACTCTCCTCAGTGGTCTTCTTCCCCAACCTACTGCTTGAAGAAGCTGCTCAAGTTCAATCAAATCAAAAGGTTTTGAATCACTAAAAACAAAGGGGGATAAATAATTTTGATTAGAATATTGAACGGCTTGTTGGCCATACATATTTTTTAAAATTTCATCATTAAGAATATTTTTATTCCTCCAGCCTGGCATACCTAATTTTTTTGATCCTAAGTTAATCATATCTAGATAGTTGTAAGTCCTTTTTCTTGTAAATCGGCTAGCTGAGAATAAAGTCCACCTAAATCCCTTAATTCTTTATGGCTACCTTCTTCAATTAGTCTTCCTTTTCTCATAACAAGTATTCGATCAGAAGATTCTATTGTTGCTAATCTATGAGCGATAACAAGCGCTGTTCTTTTCTCTAATAATCTATCAAGATCTCTTTGCAAAGTTGCCTCAGTTGAAGGATCCATAAAAGCAGTCGCTTCATCCATAATTAATACTTTTGGATCTCTAATTGCTACTCGAGCAATAGATAAAAGCTGTCTCTCACCCGAAGAAAGGTTACCTCCCCTTTCTCTAATATAAGTTTCTAATCCATTTGGCAATTTACTCAATAAGTTATCTAATCCCAATTCACTACAAATATCTTTTAAACGTTGATCATCTACTGAAGAATCTAAACGAAGATTATCTGCAACATTTCCACTAAAGAGGAACGTATCTTGAAGGACTACTCCTAGCTGTTTTCTTAATGATTGAATAGGTATATTTTTAATGTTTTGGCCATCTATATAGATATTTCCCTTTTGAGGCTCATAAAGCCTACATAATAATCTAATTAAAGTAGTCTTTCCTGAACCAGTTGGGCCTACTAGAGCGACATGTTCGCCTGGATTAATTTTAAAACTTAAATCATTTATTATTGGCTCATCTTCTCTATAAAAAAAACTTACATTCTCAAATAAAACTTCGCCGAAAATAGTTTTGATTGAATTTATTTTTGTTTTATTTACCACTTGCTGAGAAATCTGATCATAAATCTCGATTTTCTTCTCAAGCAATTCACTGATTCTTTCGACTGCCGTCAATCCTCCCTGTATTTGAGTAAATCGTTCTGCTAATTGCCTTAATGGTTCAAATAGTCTTTGTGAATACAAAATAAATGTTGTGAGAGTACCTAAACCCATAGCTCCTGCTGTAACCATATATCCTCCTAAAGAGAGAACCAATGCAACTGCAGCCAATGAAATCCATTCAATAAAAGCGGAAATACTGCTGTCGTAGAAAATAGTCCCATTTACAGCATTTTTATAATTAGTTCCAGTCTTAAAGAAATTCTGACCATTTAAAGTTTGCCTTCTAAACATTTGAACAACTTCGAGACCTTGAAGATTTTCCTGAAAATTTGAATTCAACTCAGATAGTTCTTCTCTAACTTTATAGTTTTGTTTTCGATAACGTTTTTGTAACCAAAGAATAAATGAAGTAACAGGTATTTGAATAATTAAAAGCAATAAACCTAATCTCCATTCAATTGAAACCATAGTTATTGAAATAACTATAAAACTTACAAAATCAGCCAAAACCCCTACAGCACCACTACCAAAAACTTCTGATAAAGCATCAACATCACTTGTTAATCTTGTCAATAATTTACCCACAGGCATTTTGTCATGAAACCGCAATGACAAAGACATAGAGTGAGAAAACAAATCGTTCCTGATTCGTGCAGTCATCCTTTGCCCTACAGCTTGAATGTTGTATGACTGAAAACCTTGTAATCCGAGTCTAAGTAATACTGATATAAATAATATTCCTATTATTAATCTAATTGAGAATTCATTGGACAAATTATCAAAAAAGGAAATTGTTTCCTCACCTCTTAAAATAGAAATAGCTTGCCCGACCAACAAGGGTTGAATTGCTCCAGCAAGTGCAACGGGTATCAAGATAAAAATTATGAGAGTTAAACGTTTTTTCTCTTTTCTTAAATACCTTCCAAGTTTCTTAACTCTTCGAAAATCATTTTTTGCCATCAGGAGAGTCTTTTTTCAGAGATTGGGTTTGAATTGAATCAATAATTTCTTGGAGGGCTCCCCCATCTAACCTTAGAGAAAGTGGATGCCCAACAAGCCGAGCGCTTGATTGAAAAAGTTCTTCAATTTCTATAAGACCATTATCTCTAAGAGTACGACCCGTTGCGACTAAATCTACAATTGCTTCAGCCATACCAGTAATAGGACCTAGCTCAACAGATCCACTCAAATGAACCAATTGAACTGGTAAATCAATTTGATCAAAGAAATTCTTTGCACAATTTGTGAACTTACTTGCCACGCGACAATTTGGAGGCAAATCAGAAGCACTCAAATAACCACTGCTTGATTTGACTGCAACTGACATATGACAAGCGCCAAATCCAAGATCTACTAAATTCGCTACTTTCAACTTCTGCTCTTGTAAAACATCAAAACCCACTATTCCAAGTTGAGCCTGTCCATAAGCCACGTAAACAGGGACATCACTGTTTCTAACCAAAAGAGCTTTGGCTCGGCCACAAACTGAGGGCAGCATCAACTGGCGGTTACTATCTTTTAAAACAGCAGAGAAATCAAGTCCAACGTTTGAAAACATTGATACAGATTCCTTCAATAAGGCCCCTTTAGCTAATGCAACAGTAAACATGTCAAAAACTATTGAAGTTGACTCTACCTATTCGAGTTCCTGAATAAAGAATGTTAGAAAAAAAAAGCGAGTTCACTATTTTTCCAATTCCTGTATTACAGGACAATATCGTATGGGTATGGGTCCACAATTGCAATGCAGTTGTAGTAGACCCATCCATCTCAAGCCCAGTAAAAAAATGGCTTTTGAACAACAACTTGTCTTTAAAAGCTATCCTTCAAACACATCATCATGAGGACCATATTGGTGGGACGCAAGAATTAATTAAAAGATGGCCAAATACAAAAGTTATTGCATCTATAAAAGAACTTAAAAGGATTCCATTTCAAACATTTTCTGTTGATAATAATGATATTTTTCATTTGTTTGATAGTGAAGTCAAGGTTATTGAAGTTCATGGTCACACTAATAATCATATAGCTTTTTATATCTCAAAAGAAAATACTAAATACAATATATTATTTCCTGGAGATACACTATTTGGAGGAGGTTGTGGTCGTCTACTGGAAGGCACACCATCTCAAATGTTTGAAAGTTTAAATAAACTTAATTCTCTCCCAGAAAATACAAAAATATATGCAGCCCATGAATACACAGAAAACAACTTAAAATGGGCACTATCTTTAAAGTCTAACGATGCTTCTATTATAAAAAGATTAAATATTATTCAGAATAAACGTAAGAAAGGATTGCCTAGTCTTCCATCAACTATTGCAGAAGAAAGAAAAACAAATTTATTTTTAAGAGCAAAAAATATCACAGAACTAACAATGCTCCGAAGACACAAAGATAATTGGAAATGTTAAATTCTAATTTGTGTATCAAATTCCTTACCTGAAGCCTAATTATTTATGGATAGTTCAGCACCCGAACCAATCGAAACAAAATTCGCTCCTAAGCCCGTAGGGCCATATAACCAAGCAGTTCTAGTAGAAAATTGGTTGTTTTGCTCAGGACAAATTGCTTTAGAGCCAGAAACTGGTGAAATGATCGGAAATGGAAATATAGAAGAAGAAACTAGACAAGTCTTAAAGAACTTAATAGCAGTGGTTGAGGCCGCAGGTGGAAAGAATTCCAATGTAATTCGAACAACAATTTATTTAACTGATTTAAATGATTTCTCAAAAGTGAATAAAATCTATGCAGAAACCTTTAACAACGAAATCAGTCCAGCAAGGGCCTGCGTTGAAGTATCTAAGCTTCCTAAGGGAGGAAAAATTGAGATAGATTGCGTAGCCTGGCTAATGAAAGAGAAGTAAAAGTTGCATTGTGACTAAATAGGATCTTGCCACTTTGCTAAGTGGCCCCATCATTGTCTAAATTAATAATTGATTCGCGATAAACAATGGCCACTGCCAAGTTGACTATTGGCGAACTAGAGGCTGGTTACCCTCTTTACTGCAAAGCTCTCAGGAGGCTTTTGCAACAAGGTCGTACGGCCGAACAAATTCAAAGAACAGTTTGCTGGAGCCATTTAGAGACTCTTAATCGTTGTTTACCTGGAAGATATAAAACGCCTTCTTACCTAATGGCACTTATCAAAAGAGATTTAGAACAACCAAAAGAAGAAGATTAATTTTCATTTATTTCGTTATCAAAAGATCTATTTGAGTTGCAAATTCATGATCAGCTTTTGAAATTTCTTCTTTTTCATTATTTTCTGAGGGCCTAATAGTAATATTTGCATATTTTTTTCCAAAACTTATATCCGGGAAACGACTTACCTTTTCAGAAAACTCTCCCAATGCATCAAGGAAATCTCTAGTTTTTTCATAAGATTCAAACTCAAACCTTTTTTCAAGGCATTCAGGTCTATTTTTTTGCCTCCATCCTTCCATAAAAAAAAAATATCTTTACTGAAAGCTACTACATCATGAATTAATTAAAAAAGAATTTATAAATTAGAAATCACTTAACTTCTCCTTTTTGCACCGCTTCCTATCAAAGCCGGCTCAACTTCAACATGTGGACGAGCAATGATATGAGCTGCAACCAACCCATCACCAACACGCTCACAAGCATCAGCTCCAGCCCTAACAGAAGCATTCACAGCACCAGTTTCACCTCGAACCATTACAGTCACATAACCACCTCCTACAAGTTCCTTAACAATTAAATTAACTTCAGCAGCTTTCGTCATTGCATCCGCTGCTTCTATTGCTGGGACTAGACCACGAGTTTCAATCATTCCTAATGCAATTCCAGAATTTGAATTACTGTCAAAACCTTTATTTTTGTCCATTGGAGTTTTAGTTGAACCAGCACCTCTAGTCTCATTAGCTAGATTTTTAGCACTAGAATTGCTTTTAGTACTAGATGTCTTTTCAATTGAGGATGGCTTAATCTTTGAAGAAATTTTTAATTGAGCAGTTGAATTCAAAGGAATAACATCAACAACCTGATCTTTAGGTTTAATAGTTTTATTACTACTTTTTGATCGACGATTTGAAGAGTTTGTCATAATTTAAGAATTTATAAAATTAAGCTTTGTTGAATTGTGGTCAAACTAATCATCAGGTGACCAATTATCAATAATCCCACCAATAGTTAAATCAGTTTGAATATTAGGATTTGGACATCCCCACCTCGCTGCGGTTCCTGTTGCTGTAAAAACCCAATTTCCTTCTCTCGCGCCTACAGGATCAACAGCTACAAGCCTTTTACCTTTGTTATTACACAATATCCTTAAATGCATATGTCCCAACCCTTCGACTCTTTGTGAACATACCAAGCGTCCCATAACTTGCATGATCTCCATTATTTTGCTCCTCCTGAAATCTGTTGTTGTGTCTCTGGATCCCAATGATCAATAATACCAACAATAGTTAAATCACTTGGATAAGACTTACTGCCAGCAGCTTCACGAGCAGCAGAACTACCTACACATATAACCCAATCATCTGGTTTACATCCAACAGCATCAACAGCAACTTTTTTTGAGCTACCGTCCAATACAACCTGTAAATGCTTATGTTCAAAGCCTGGAATACGATTGGTTGAAACAAGTGGTTTAAGAACTTTACAAATGAGCATTTAGTGAGCCTCCGGAAGGGTTGGGTCGAGAGAAGAACCTACAACTTCTGCAGGAGCCTTTTTGTCTCGATCGCGGATAGTAAGGAATGTGTGAAGTGAACCATCATCTATTAAATCTCGATAACGAGACTTAATAGCCTCGTTAATTCTATGACAATCAGATAATGCTCTATTTCTTGCATGAGGGACACTACCTGAATAGTCAAAGCGAATGACAATAGGGATTGGTAAACTCCTCGAGATATTTAGACCTGTGAAAATTTTCACTCCGACGTCGAGATCAGGAGCTCCTTGTTCAACAGTCTCCAAATGAGCAAAATAAGTAAGATTCCTTAAATGAACTTCTTTAAAACCAATACCTACTCCAATAAATCTCTCAGCATGACCTGCATCTTGGTAGCTTCCAGAATGAAAATTCTTTACATAGTCAATTTGAGAAATATTATTTGAAATAAGTCTGGTAATAAACATAACCATATTCGGATCTGTTTCTCCAGGAGAAACACTTTTGACATTTTCTTGAATTTTTTGAAGAGCCTCTTCAGAATTTAGAAATTGAGTTTCTTTGTATATTTCATTTGCACAAACCCATGATTTCAAATCAACTTCATTAGTTTTCGAAGGCGTATGAACTCTTATCGCGTCTGTATCTGTGTCAATACCAATTAAAAGCAAATCAACAGATGCACCACAGCAAAAACTTTTTTCGACTGCTTCCCTAAAATCTAATAATCGCTGCAAGCCCTCTGATGCTGCCAACTCATCATTACTACCATGAGCAGCACATCCTTGGTGTTTAGGATCAACAGAACTAAAATGATAGATTACTGATTTTAAATATCTTGTTGGCTCAGTTGCAGAATTAGGAATTGACTCCCTATATCTACTATGTTCAGTTTTAACCCAACGGTTAACTGTTTTTTCAATATCAAATAGTGCACCTGCATGAGAACGTCTCCTTACAGAACTAAAGGGTATACGTAATGCATAAGAAATAGCATGAGCTAATCGACCATCGGCACAAGGAGTTATATCTAAAAGATGAAAGCCACATTGATAAAGGAAAGACTGAAAAGATTTAGCATTTTGAGTATTTTCAGATCCCTGTAGTGGATCTGAATCAAAAAATTCATTACTCGTCAATTGGTGTGATTGAAAAACACACCATGCAAACAAGGCACTTATGTCAACACTTCCAACCCAAGCCTTTTCAAGTATATGCAGTGGCAATTCATAACCTAGTTCTGCGAGACATAAATTTTGGGCTCTATCTACAAAATTCAAATCATTTTGAAGACTAGAGACTTTTTTTAATAAAGGGACAATATTATCAAATCTACCTTTAACCTTATTTTCGTATTGATTTAACTTCTGATTTTCTTGAGAATTCGTTAATGGATGATCAGTAGAGAAAGAGCTAATAGTTTTCACTTCATCGGAGAAAGAGCTAATAGTTTTAATAACTTCAGAATTTAAATTCTGGCTCTCTAGGTCGTTAAATCTCTTCATAGGAGCCGTAGGCCCACGAAGAGATTTCTTGGCCAAATTACGATAGGCCATCGACTATTTAACCTCTTGCTCCACCAGAGAAAGTGACCAACTGGCCATCCCTTGTATTTCCGCTGGAACCAGTGATCAGAAAATCTGGCTCGGGAACCTCTTGGTTTCTTTTTAATTCAGATGCCTTCATGGCACTCATTGGTCCTGGGCGAGAAGGATTTCTACGCTTAGCAGAAGCTCCTTCTGTTCCAGTAACATGTTCTCCTCTAGCCCAATCATCACCAGTTATGTTCAATCCAGCAGATTGTCCTTCTCCTGTTATTTGTGATGTTGGGCGTTGCTTAGCCTCTTCATTAACTATGTCGTCGACTTTATTTCTCTGAGAATTTGATGGTTTTCTATCAAAACGAAATTGTTCAGTTCCTGTCACTTTATTTGCAGCCATATCAAATGGACCAGTGATTCTTGAGCTGTCTTCGTAGCTAGTACCTGTGACACCTGAATTAATTTCATTTTGAATATGAGCCTGTCTAGCTGGAGATTTGACGCTGAAACTTGTCCATGCAGCTGCTTTCTCAGGTTTTTCTTGATGCGCATAACCCTCAGGGCTATTTGAAACGCCACAATTGTCTCTTAATTGATCTCCTCCTACATAAGGAGTTCCGGTTAAAGACTCACAAGCACCCTTATTAGCACCTGTCATCTTTCCACCTATGCCAGGCTGCTGGCCAGTCAATCTTGCTGCAGGAGTACCAAGTCTCCTAGGGGTTCTAGCCTCTATTTCAGATGATGCAGGATCATCACACCATTGATTTGCTTGATCCAATCCTGCATAAGGTGTACCTGTTACGGCTTTACAAGTGCCAGGTTCATCTCCTGTTACGAGAGGCGATCTGCCTGTCATGGTTCCACTAACGGATTGGGTTTTGTTAGTAATACTCAGACCAACTTTTGCTGGATCAGGAGCGGGCTTGCTTCCACAAAAAGCATCAAATTGTCCAGCACCCACATACTCATCTCCTGTTACATTCTTGCAACTACCAGCCTCATTACCAGTAACATTCTCTCTTCTAGAGACATCAGTACCAGTTACACCATTCCCACGAATTGTGGTTAGTGAGCCAACCTTTTCCGCTGGTCTACCAGAGGGTAGTGGATCAGAGCCTAAATACTGGTCACCAGTTAAACCTTTATTTGATCCTGCTTCATTGCCTGTAACCAACTCTGACCTCCCTGTCATGGTCCCACTGACTTTTTGACCCTCAATAGTTTGGCTATAGCCAATTTTTGAAGGTGAAGGGTTAACTCCTCCACAATAATTATTAGATTGATTAGCAGATATATATTCAGTACCAGTAAGGTTTTTGCAGGTTCCAGGCTCATCACCAGTAACCTTATCTGATCTACCAACCTCGTTACCAGTGACTAAATTTCCATGAGTAGTACTTGTAACTCCTACTTTCGCTGGCTGGCTTATAGAAGTATTTGAACCATTACAGAAAGAATCAATAACTTCTGAACCTAAGTATTGAGTACCTGTTATCGAACGACATGTACTTGCTTCATTCCCTGTGGTTTTAAGAGATCTATTTGCTTGAGTTCCGGTAACAAGTTGGCCAGTAGAGGTCTCACTCATTCCAACTTTCCAATGAGCATCAGGTGCACTAGCATTTTGCTTGGCACCATTTTTATTTGGACCACAAGGACGTGTTACTGAAGTACGAGTTTTTCCAGTAGCTCCAGTTTTACTTTTTAGCTCTCTAACACGTTGAGCTATTTCTTTAGTGGTCAAATCTGGATTACCTTGCCGAGCTACTGAAGCAGCTGTAGTTGGCTGTTTCCCCGCAGATTTACCGTGTTTTGATAATGCTTCTCTTCGAGCCAGCACAAAAGCTCTACTTGAATTCGTAATTGCTTTTCTTTTAACAGTTGAGCGGTGATCAGTCTTTCTTTTGTTTAATGTCAAACTAATTTCAGGCTTTGAAATTGTATTAGTAGTCTCCTTCAAAGCTTTTTGCTCACATTCTGGACAACAATGTTCAGTGTTTTTTGCGTCATAAGAAGCAGCATTGTGAACCTTTTTCCTTTCAACATCAACTCGAGTTATATCCTTTGTATGATCAGCAGATTTACCTCTGCGAGATAATGCTTCTCTTCTAGCAATAACAAGTTTTCGACTAGCATGAGCTACTGAACTTTTATATGATCTTGAACCTGTTGAACTTCCAGAAGCACCTGAATGATAACTACTAGCACTTAACTGAGAAGTAGAATTATTTGAATTAGCCAAAGTTTTTTGAGGCTTAACAAAAGCTGCATCAGTCCTCGTAGCTCTCGCATCGCTTGAGGAACGAACTCTATTAGGTGTTGAGCCTTTAATTGAGGCATTTTTACCTCCTTGACTCAATGCCTGTCGGCGATCAAGAACTAATTGTCTACTTGTTTGTTTTGCCATATCAATCCAATGGAAAGATCGTAAAAAATAATTTTTAATTCTCTAAGGAATTATTAGCCCCGAAAACTTTTCAGGGCTAAATTTATCAAAGCCTAAAAATTTAGCGGCCTTGGAAAACCACAAAGCAAGTACCTTGACTTTGAGTGTATGCGTCATATCCAACGATACGAACATGATGGTCAGGATATGCTCTATGACAAGCTTCTAACTCACTTACTACAAGATTCAAATCCTTTTCACCGAAGAAAGGTAATTTCCAATAAGACCAATAAGTCTGCATTGAACCACTTGGATGAACATGCTCAATAACTGGGCTCCAACCCTGAGCAATGATATAAGCGATTTGATCGTAAATTTCGTCCTGGGTCATCGGCGGTAAGAAGCCGAATGTTTCCAGGGTGGCGACTGTCTGATAGTCACCTACTGTGCTCTGGAAAGGCATGGTGAACTTAGGTTAGTGAATGAATGAAAGTCGATTGAGTTATCGACTAGTGAATTTAAGAAAGCTAGAGGCAACTTAAATATGTCGCCTCTATATCTTTTTTATTGAACGTCGAGTTTATCGACTGTATCGAATTCGAACTTAATCTCCTTCCAAGTCTCAAGAGCAATTGCCAATTCAGGGCTATGCTTTGCGGCTTCCAGAAGGATATCGCGACTTTCTTTTTCGATTTCTCTACCTGCATTACGTGCTTTAACACACGCTTCTAGAGCTACGCGGTTAGCGGCCGCACCAGCAGCTGATCCCCATGGATGACCATGAGTACCACCACCAAACTGGAGACATGAATCATCTCCAAAGATTGCGAGCAATGCTGGCATATGCCAAACATGGATACCACCAGATGCCACAGCAAATACACCAGGCATAGAACCCCAATCTTGATCGAAGAAGTTACCGCGAGTACGGTCTTCTGGGACAAAGGACTCACGAAGGTTATCTATATAACCAAGAGTTGTTTGACGATCTCCTTCTAGTTTCCCAACAACTGTTCCTGTATGAAGCTGATCTCCGCCTGAAAGACGTAAGCACTTCGCAAGAACTCTGAAGTGGATACCATGCTGAGGATGACGGTCAATAACCGCGTGCATAGCACGGTGAATATGAAGAAGCATGCCATTCTTACGGCACCAGTTCGCCAAGCCTGTATTAGCTGTGAAACCACCAGTTATGTAGTCATGCATGATAATTGGCATATCAAGTTCTTTAGCGAACTCAGCACGCTCATACATCTCTTCAGGAGTAGTCGCTGTACAGTTAAGATAATGACCTTTAACTTCACCAGTTTCCTGTTGAGCTAGTTTTACAGCTTCGGCAACGAATTCAAAACGCTCTCTCCAACGCTGGAATGGCTGAGAATTGATATTCTCATCATCTTTAGTTAGATCAAGGCCGCCTCTTAGACATTCGTATACAACACGACCGTAGTTTTTACCTGAAAGGCCTAGTTTTGGCTTAATGGTACAACCAAGTAAAGGACGGCCGTATTTATTAAGACGATCACGTTCAACTACGATTCCACTGGGTGGACCGCCACAGGTTTTAATAAATGCCATTGGGAAGCGGATATCTTCCAGACGAAGATGACGCAAGGCTTTAAAACCAAATACGTTTCCAACAAGAGATGTTAAAACGTTAGTTATAGATCCTTCTTCAAAAAGATCTAATGGATAAGCAATAAATGCATAGAAGGCATCCTTGTCTCCAGGAACATCTTCAATGCGGTAACAGCGGCCTTTGTAGAATTCAAGATCTACTAATAATTCTGACCAAACTGTTGACCATGTACCTGTAGATGACTCAGCTGCAACTGCTGCTGCGACCTCTTCCTTAGGTACTCCTTCCTGACCTGTGCATTTAAAGCATGCAAGTAGATCAGTATCTAGGGGGACGTAATCAGGAGTGAAGTAAGTATCTCTATACTCCTTAACTCCAGCATCATACTTTTTAGCCATTGATAGCTCCGGTTAATTCAGTTAGAAGGTTTGAAAATTTGCTAAGCCCTCTCCTCTTAGGACTTAGTCAAAAATCAGTCCTTCTGACCTAAGAAATTACCGTTACCCAAAGCTGGCTCAACTTCACGATGAGGGCGAGCAATGATGTGAGCTGCAACAAGTCCGTCACCAACACGCTCACAAGCGTCTGCGCCTGCACGAACTGCTGCGTTTACAGCACCAGTTTCTCCGCGAACCAAAACTGTTACGTAACCACCACCAACAAACTCACGACCAATCAAGCGCACTTCTGCAGCTTTGGTCATTGCGTCAGCAGCTTCAATAGCTGGTACTAATCCGCGTGTCTCGATCATGCCGAGAGCAATACCCATTGTTTCGCTAGCCATGTCCTATTTCAGTAAAGGGATGGAATGTTCAGGAGGGACAATGACTGGGCAATGAGCAATTAGTCAAGAGGCTTTACTAAAAGCTCTGATTACAGTTTCTAGGTCATAGCATAAGCTGAGCTTATCACCCTTGCTACGACAGTTGAGTAACACTGTTCAATCGATGGTCAGGACACACTGATATTGCATTGCGTAAACAAGTATTGGTAGTTATTTTTGCTCACGAGGCAGCTACCTGGCTATGTCAGGGTTGGAATGTTCACCCTAGGCTGGCTCAACTTTTTTAAAAAATCTGATTAACCAAATTCAGTATTCAAGCTGTAAGACTATATAAGATAATATTTATTTTTAGTCTTGAACAAACCACTCATAACTATTGCTAGTGGTAATCCTAAGAAGGTTGCTGAAATAGAGGCAATGCTTGGGCCTCTCCCCATTGAAGTAAAAAGACAACCAAGTTCTTTAGATGTTGAAGAGACGGGGAAAACATATCTGGAAAACGCAATGTTAAAAGCAAAAGCAGCTGCAGAGTTAACTAATACTTGGACCATTGCTGATGATTCAGGACTTGAAATTGATTCTCTTGGGAATGCTCCCGGTATATTTTCTGCGCGACTTGCAGAAACCAATGAAAAAAAGATAGAAAAAATTCTTTATGCTCTTGGAGAAAGCCCTTATAGAAGTGCAAAAGTTTGCAGCGTTATGGTGCTCTGTAATAATCATGGAGAATTAATTAAACACACAATTGGGATTTGCTGGGGAGAAATTTTAAAAAAGCCCGCTTATGCAAATGGTGAATTTGAATCATTATTTTGGGTTCGTGAAACTAATTGCACTTATGGAGAATTAACGAATTCACAATTATCAAAACATGGAAGCAGAGGTAAAGCTGCCAGAGAACTAGCTCCTTTTCTTTTAAAAGCTATTGGAATTAAACGTAATTAATTTCTATTTATGTAATCAATAGATCTTATTGCAGCAGCAGCAGCCTCCTCAACATCGCCCTCTTTACCAGCCAAAGTAAGTCTTCCAAAAGCACCAACCCCTTTAACATCGACAATTGTAATGTTTGATGCTTTCTCTGCTTCGTTTGCCGCCATCAATACATATCCTGCTGGTTCAGTTTCAAGTATGAACATGCTCATTCCTGCTTGAATCATTGAGCCTCGTCTGTTTTGACGATTGATCAAAACAGCATGATCAGGAGTAATAGAACGAATGACTTCAGTCCATGTAACTTCAGGATTAGTTCGTTGATTAATTGTGCTGCCTATGGCATCTAAAACAACATCACCTGAATGTAGAACTGTACTTTGATCTCTGTGATAAAGGGCAAGTGATCCAAATGCCCTTTCAACTATCATTTGCCCTAATCGAACATTACTGGCTTTCAATGCAATATCAGTAACCCTATGAACTGCCATTCCAGGTGAAACCTCCATCCAAAGACAAGCATCTCCAGGTATAGGTAAGAAGCCTGAACTTGCAGTTCCCATATAAGCCGCAAGTTGAGGCTGCAAAGAATCTAAAAATACATATGTTCTTAATTCAATTTGTTCTACGTGACTTGCTTGACGCGCGACTAACGATTTCTCCGAATCGGTTGTTATGACACGTTTTGGATTATCAGAAAGATATTCATTTACATCTGCACCAGTAATCCTTTGGCTACTACCTAGTCGCCTCTCATTATTTTCAAATGTGGCGAATCTCCTCATGCGCGGGATACTACCTCAAAGATTGTCTTTTTAGCTAGCAATTGAGACTTGCATGCTGAATTTAAGCCGATAAATTCAAGATATATTGATTCGATGGAAGAATGTCTGTATCTCAGCCAAAAGGTCCCAAAAACAATAACTCAAATAATGAAATCAATCCTGAGCAAGCTCTTGGGTTGGTTTCATTAGGGCTTATGCAAAAATTGTCTGACAAGGGTATTGCAGACTTGAACTGGTTAAAAGAAGATGAAAAATGTGATTCATTTGAGCTTCGTCAAAGACTTGAACTCACTTCTCTAGCTATAGAAACAGGTGCTCCACTTAGCACCTTAGAAGTATCAAAACTTTTAGGCGTTAGGCCAGGATCCTCAAAAGTTGAGAGAGGTGGAATCATTGCCAAGAAAATATCCAGAAATGTTTGGAGATTAATCAAATCAAATCAAGAAAGTACTCATTGGCGTAATTAAAAGGACCAAATTTAGGCTTTATAATGAGCCTTAGCATCATAAAGTGTTTCTTCGTTGATTTCTCTACATCCTGCCTGTCGGGCATAATTCTCTGTGTTTCTTCTTACTTTACCTCTTACAAAAAATGGGATTTTCGAAAGTTCTTTTTCACCTTCATGTGTCCATATAGGATCCGCACTTGTATTTGTTGAATCATTCGAAATTATTGTTTTAACTTCCTGATTGATATTTTGTTTTCCTTTGCCACCTAAATGGCCTAAATGACTTTGGTGTCCATCAACAAATTCAAAGTCATGCTTAAACATTCCAATTAGATGTTCCTCAAGTCCCATCATTAGAGGATGTACCCAGTCATCAAAGATGACATTCGCTCCCTCCCATCCCATTTGAGGACTATATCGAGCAGGAACGTCCTGAACATGCATTGGTGTACTGATTACTGCACACGGTATGCCAAGTCTTTTTGCACTATGTCGCTCCATTTGTGTGCCTAAAACTAGTTCTGGAGACGTTTCTTTTATCGCTTCTTCTACTTCTAAATAGTCATTTGTGATTAATGCCTCTAAGCCAAGAGCCTTAGCGGCTGGACGAACTTTTCTAGCCATTTCACGACTATAAGTTCCTAGGCCCACAACTTTAAAGCCAAGCTCCTCGTTAGCAATTCTTGCAGCAGCTAGAGCGTGTGTTCCGTCTCCAAAAATAAATACTCTTTTCCCTGTTAGATAATTTGAATCTACTGAATTCGAATACCAAGTTAATTTCGAATTATTAGATTCGTTGACTGATTGCGGGATTTCCATCTCTAAAATTTCATGTAATTCTCTAAGAAAATCCTGAGTAGCCCCAACACCAAGTGGAATTGTTTTGGTAAAAGGCATACTTAAATTTCTTTCAAGCCAAATACAAGTTGATTCCGCAATCTCTGGATAAAGACAAACATTCACATCTGCATCTGGTATTCGAATTATGTCTGCAGGTGATGCCCCCAGAGGTGCTACGACATTGACGTCTATACCGTGGTGAGCAAGCAGTTTTTGTATTTCCAAAATATCATCACGACATCTAAAACCAAGCAATGTTGGGCCAAGAAGATTTACTCTCGGTCTTCTTTTTTCTTCCTGCCAAGTTTGTTTTAGTTCATGCGAGTGGTCTTTAAGTAAGTTTCTTACTATTTGGTAAAAAGTCTCAGAGCCGCCCCAGTTTTCCTTTTTGCTATAAGCAGGCAATTCCAAGCTAACAATAGGGATATCAAACCCCATCCCTTTAGCAAGAGAGCCAGGCTGATCTTGAATCAATTCAGCTGTACAGCTTTCTCCTACTAATAGAGCCTCTGGATTAAATCTATCAACAGCTTCTTTTATATGTCCTTTTACAAGTTCTGCTGTATCACCGCCTAAATCTCTGGCTTGAAAAGTTGTATAAGTGACAGGTGGTCTACTACCACGACGTTCAATCATCGTGAAAAGAAGGTCAGCGTAAGTGTCTCCTTGAGGAGCATGTAAAACATAATGTAATTTTCTCATCGACGTTGCAATCCTCATTGCACCAATATGAGGAGGTCCTTCGTATGTCCAGAGAGTTAATTCCATAAAATTAAATTGATGTAAGAGTTTTAGGATTTAGAATGTCATGTCTGCGAAGTGGCCTTGAAAACAATTCCGCAAGATCTGAAGCTTGATCAATTCCGTGAATTGGGCTGAAAACCATTTCAATTGACCATTTAGTTGATATCCCCTCTGCTTCAAGTGGATTGGCAAGCCCCATTCCACAAACGACAAGATCTGGAGAACTATCTCTTACTCTGTCTAACTGTTTTTCAACATGTTGTCCTTCGACGATACGACAATCAGGAGGTAGTAAGTCTATTTCTGCTTTCATTAAATCTCTATTTAAGTAAGGCGTTCCAATTTCAACAATCTCCATTCCACACTCATTACTTAGAAATCTAGCGAGAGGTATCTCTAATTGAGATTCAGGCAAAAGAAACAATTTCTTACCAGAAAGCTTCTCAACATGAGGCACTAAAGCTTTCTTAGCCCTTGATATTAGTGGATTCAAAATTGAATCAACTATAGATTTATTGATACCAAATGAATTCGCAGCTGCCTGAATCCACAACGTACTTCCTGTGACACCTAGCGGAAAAGGAGCTTCAATTAATTCAGCACCTCTACTTTTTAGCTCTCTAGCCGTATCCGTTAAGTAGGGTTGGGTAAGAAGTACTTTTGTTCCTGAACCAATTGAGGGTAATTCTGTTGACTGCCTGGGTGGAAAACTTTCTACATTATCTATTCCAAGTCGATTAAAAATACTTATTAGACGATCCTCTACAGCATTAGCGAGAGTTCCAACTAACAGTAATTTTTTTTGATCGCTATTCGGCATCAATGGGATCAATGCCTTTAATGCTCCATCTTCCCCTTGAGTGAAAGTTGTTTCAATTCCACTTCCTGAATAGTTCAATACTGTTACTTGTCCTTTCAGTTCGATATTTAAGTTTTCTGCAACTCTTGAAAGATCTATTTTTATTACTTCGCTTGGGCAAGAACCAACAAGAAAAAGAGTTTTAATTTCTGGTCGCCTAGCTAAAAGATTTTTGACTACTCGGTTTAGCTCGTCATGAGCATCAGCCAATCCAGCTAAATCCCTTTCTTCTAAAATAGCTGTACCAAAGCGCGGCTCAGCAAAGATCATTACGCCCGCGGCACTTTGAATTAAATGCGCACAGGTTCTAGAGCCAACCACAAGAAAAAAAGCATCAGGCATTCTCCTATGAAGCCAAACAATAGAAGTTAGACCACAAAAGACTTCTCTTGGACCAGATTCTTTAAGGAGCGTTGCACCGCTCATAGAAATTCAATACATGTATATATTCAAATTGCATCCAAAAAGGGTAAACCGTCAACAAACACTTAATGTCTTTGGCATTTAGTTACTTTTTAGTTACCTTATGTCTGACTACGGTGACTTCAACTTTCAAAACAAAAGGCAAATTCATGCGCCTACAATAGATCAACAGGGCAATTCCTTACTCACAAGCAAAACTGCTAGCATGAGTAAAAATACGCATCTACCGCCCATAGCAGGCAAATGTTTTCATTTAAAGATATATTTTTAATGTCAAATGTATCGAATTCTCTAAACATTTCCTAAAGAGATATTTGCCTGTAAGAATATAAATTAAGGACTTTGAAAGAAAAAGTTAATGACTTCAACTTTGACTCGCAAGGAGGATGGTGAAGGTAGCGTTCAGGTAAAACAAGATCCAAAAGCTCAAATCCAAGAAGGAGCACTTGTTATTGCTGTATATGGTAAAGGGGGTATTGGTAAATCAACTACTTCTTCAAATTTATCAGCTGCATTTTCAAAGCTTGGAAAGAAAGTTCTTCAAATTGGTTGTGACCCCAAGCATGACAGCACCTTCACTCTTACTCACAAGATGGTTCCTACTGTCATAGATATTCTTGAAGAAGTAGATTTTCATAGTGAAGAGCTTAGACCTGAGGACTTTATGTTTAAAGGTTTCAATGGTGTGATGTGCGTTGAGAGTGGTGGCCCTCCTGCTGGAACAGGTTGTGGTGGCTACGTAACAGGTCAAACGGTCAAACTATTAAAAGAGCACCATCTTCTGGAAGACACTGATGTAGTTATATTTGATGTTCTTGGTGACGTTGTTTGCGGTGGTTTTGCCGCTCCATTACAACATGCAAATTATTGTCTAATAGTTACTGCTAATGATTTTGATTCTATTTTTGCAATGAATCGCATCGTCGCAGCAATAAATGCTAAAGCAAAGAATTACAAAGTTCGTCTTGGAGGTGTAATAGCTAACCGCTCTGCTGAATTAGATCAAATAGAGAAATTCAACGAAAGAACTGGTCTAAAGACAATGGCTCATTTCCGCAACGTAGATGCAATTCGCAGATCAAGACTTAAAAAATGCACAATCTTCGAGATGGACTCAGAAGAAGAAGGCGTATTGGAGGTACAAAATGAATATCTTTCTTTAGCTCAAAAAATGATAGATAATGTTGAACCATTAGAAGCTGAACCTTTAAAAGATAGAGAAATATTTGATCTATTGGGTTTTGATTAAATAACTAATTAAAGGATTATTTAAGCCCAACTAATTTTAGCGACAACTCCCAAACCTTTCTAGAAGTCACCGGGTCAGTAACTCGATCGGATAATTCCTGTGAGAATTGTTGTCTATCTTTGCGTTGTCTATTGCCCCAACTCCAATGAACACCAGAGATAGCGAATTGAGGATCTGATACAACTTGGGCTACCCTGTCGCCCGCGAGTGATTCACTTACATAGCCACCTGTTATTATTTTCTGGAACCAAGGGAACAACCATTGAAACAATTTTGGAGTATTTCTAAATAATTTTGTATTAGCTACGCATCCAGGATATAGAGAGCTAAAAAGAATTGGAGAAGAGTTAAATCTCCTATGTAATTCTTGGGTTGTAATCATATTGCATAACTTACTGTCTTTATAGGCTTTGCCTGGTTTAAAACGTTTACCACTAGCCATTGAAATAGGATCACAAAAACCTTCTTCAAAACCAGAAAGATTTCCTAGATCAGCTGGGGCTGGTATAGGAATTTTCCCACCAAGTTCTTTATTGTTAGCAGTTACGGTTCCCAAAATAACTACTCTAGAAGACTCAACTCCCCAAGTTCTGCCCTTCCAAACCGGTCTTGATGATTTACTGAGATTTTCCAAAAGCAACTGAATTAATAAGAAATGGCCAAAATGATTTGTTGCCATCGATATTTCATATCCCTGTGGAGATCTCAAAGGTTTTTTTAAACGAGGAAGATATACAGCAGCATTACAGACCAAAGCATCCAATGGCTCATCTAATTCTTCTAGAAGACTTTTAGCCCCATGACGAACACTATCCAAATCACCAAGATCAATTTGTACATGTTTAAGTTGTCTTGGTCTATTAGTAGGCAAACCAACTGCTGAGGCAGACGCCTCAGCTCTCGTGGAGGATCTATTTGCCGTAATAACTCTCCACCCCCTCTCTAGTAATGACTTTGTTGCATATAATCCAACTCCTGACGTTGTACCAGTAATTAAAACAGTGCCTGGTGCCGCTTGTACTAGAGCCATCTTCTTTAGTAAAACTATTTTTGCCAATTTTCAAAGACAAATCTAAACCTAAGAGAAGCAAAGTTAATCATCGCCAGATAACTCTGACACTATTTGGAGTAATCCACTGATCTTGCTCCTTAAAGAATCTTTGTTCTCCACCATTGGTAAACATTTCATCAAAACGTAGTCTTAACCTGTGTAGTTTCTTTGATTCTTTTTCTAATAGATTTGACAGCTCAAGGTTTCTATCAACACGTTGATGTGATGCCAATCCTAAGTTCACGAGACTGGTTGCAAACACAATCAATAATCCAAACTTCAAAACCAATGCCACATAGCCATAAAGAAGCTCTCTCCTAAACTCTTCTTTTTGAAATTCAGAAACCTGAGTAAAAGCATCGATCTTTTTATTTCTAAAAGGATGGCTCTTAATAGTCTTCTTTGAAAACTTCCTTCTGAATGGCTTTTCAATTCGTTGAGGTTGTCCCAAATTTAAATGAAAATATCCCAATTATTCTCATAGTAACTTAATTAATAATGGAATCAATTCTTTGACTTATCGCTATGTATTTATACATTAAAAAAAAACAAATAACTTTAAATATAAAATGAAAGATTTTGAAGAAGTCCTTTATTTAAAACCTCTTGAATTAAATGGACCAGAACAGATGGCAATTGATGTCTTCATGTTAGAAAAATCATTCACTGATATAAATTTCAATATGGCAATCCGTTTTTATACATGGGATGGAGACTGGTTATCAATTGGAAAAAATCAAAAAGAACTCCCAAAAAAATGGATTAAACTTTTAGAAAATGGAAAATTAAAAATTGTAAGAAGACCAAGTGGAGGGAAAGCTGTTCTTCACAGCAAAGGACTAACCTACTCTCTCATATGGAAATCTCCTCCGAAGAATAAAAAAGAATCATATTTAAAGACAACTCAATGGCTAAAAGATGGCTTTAAAAAAGCTGGGGTGGATCTTTTTCTTGGCAATCAATCTGAAAATATATCCAGTAGCAATTGTTTTGCAACTTCAACATTAGCCGACTTAATTGATAAAGACAAAAACAAATATATTGGTAGCGCTCAGTATTGGAAAAAGGGCCATTTACTTCAACATGGAGAAATATTATTGGAACCCTCAAAAAAATTATGGAATGAAGTTTTTAATACTAATCCTCCAAATATAAGAAATGAACTAAAAGAAAAAAATAAAATTATAAATTTCTTAAAAGAATCGTTAAGTAACACATGGCCCAATTCGAGGTTAATTAATTACAAATTAAATAAAAAAGAAAAAGAGATAATCAAACTTTTAGCCAAAAATAATTTCGAGAAAGTGACTCATTTTTGATCCTCTTCTAAATCATTAGAAATCATTGATTTTGCTATGCTGGCAAGATTTAAGCCTATTGGATACATGTTTTCTTTCCTTGCAATTCTAATTAGATGATCAGGAATATTTAATCCAATTTTCTTAAGTACTGCCTTACCAATATCTACTCTATCTAAAGTTCCAAGAGGCATTCCAGCGACTGAAATAACTAAAAGTCTTGCATCTTTTGTTTTTTCAATTTCAATTATTGCCTTCAATAATGACTCTTTTTCACCAACGGATGGTAATTCATTAATAGGTGATGAAAATTCATAAAGAAACTGTTTTTCCCAGTCTTGAACAGAAATATTCTTTAAAATCTTATCAGTAACATAACCCACCCATCTTCCTTCTCTACAAAGAAGAATCCATTCTTCATCAGAGTGATTATATTTTTCTGAAGAAATATATTTAGATAAAGCTTTTACAGGCAAGTCATCCTCCAAGACTCTATAAGATCGACTACAGACTTTATACACATATAATTCAGATAATATCTTTTGTATTTGAATTATTTGGCTCTGTGACTTGGATGAAGAAAATATAAACAAGCCAATAATCAAGAAGCAACAAGCAATATAAAAGCTGCCCCTAATCAACATAATAAATCCAATAAAAATAGAAAGAAAAGAAATAAGTCTAGCAGAGGCTATAGCAACTTTAATGCCTGCTCTTTTACTGCCTGTAAAATGCCAAATTAAAGATTTTAATATCACACCTCCATCAAGAGGAATTATCGGAAGCAAATTAAATACTCCTATAAGAAGGTTAAGGCTTCCAACCTGCTTAAATAAATTAGAAAGAATTAAATTTGATCCTGATAAAATATTACTTAATAAAATCATTAGAAAAGCTAATATGAGACTAACAAGTGGGCCTGAAATTGCTATTTTTAAACTTCCTTTTGAAGTCATACATTCCTTTTCAAGATTTGCCATACCACCAAGGAAAAAAAGTGTTATGTCCTTAACTTTTAGTCCTTCTCCAATTGCCACAAAAGAATGAGCCAGTTCATGTAATAAAACAGATAAAAACAAAAGAAACGAAGTTAATACACCAATCAACCAACCATTTAAATTAAATTCTTGGCCATCTAAAAGCGTTTCAAACTGATCTCTGGATGACAAAGTAAAATATAAGAAAACCAAAAACCAGCTAGGATGGATCCTTAAAGGGATGCCTCTAATTTTCATAACTTCCCAACAATCCAAAACCCAGACCTCCAAGCTCTCGTAAGAATCTATTTCAATCAATCCTAATAAAAGTTCTGTTAATGATCAGAAAATCAACTTCTAAAAAATCAACAGCAATAAAAATTTGTGGCATAACAAATACTTTTCAGGCAAGAGCAATTGCTCAATTAGGAATAAATGCTATTGGAGTAATTGGAGTTAAGAATTCACCTCGTTTTGTGCCTGAAGAAGAATGTATAAAAATTTTCAAAGAAGTAGCGCAAGTTTCTTCAAGTATTGAGAGAGTATTTGTTATCGCAAATGAAAAATTAGAAACCATAAAATGCATAAATGATAGATCAACTCCACCATCTGTTATTCAACTTCATGGTAATGAGTCAGTTGATTATTGTAATAAGCTAAAGAACGAAATCCCAAAAATCAAATTATGGAAAGCCTTCAGATTGAAATCCATTAATGATTTAAAAAACATAAGTCAATATGAAAAAAATATTGATGCCATTCTTTTGGATTCATGGGATGAGAGTTCACTTGGAGGTACTGGTAATAGAATTCCAATAGAATTACTCATTAATAAAAATTTTAAAACTCCTTGGATCTTAGCTGGTGGAATATCTGCTGAAATAATTCCTAAAATTTTTGCTAAACTTAGGCCAGATGGAATTGATGCTTCTAGTCGGCTAGAAATATCTCCAGGTATTAAAGATCTTGAAAAAGTTGAATCTCTTGTTCGTGTAATTAGAGAAAGAGTTAATGAAGAGGGTTAGTTCTAATTATTTAGAATTAGAATGCTCCCGTAGAAGGCATAAGAGTTAAATCCTCGATGATTTGATTAATTGGTTGATTAGCAAGATGCAGAAGCTCAAATGCTACTTGCTCAACTGAAAGCATGTAATCTTTATCAAATTGCATGCCAACTGTATCTGAGTCCCAAAGAGATGAATTTACTGACCCGAGAGTAAGTGTGCATGCTCTTATGGAATTCTCACGTTCTTCTTCTGCTAAGCATTTTGTAAAACTTGCTAAAGCTGCCTTAGAGACACAATACGCTCCCCATTGTGGGAAAGCATTTCTAGAAGCATGACTACTAACATTGATAACTAATCCTCCATCCTTTCTCATTAAAGGAACCACTTCAGAACAAACCTGAAAAATACTGGTCAGATTCATTTGTAGAACCCATTCCCATTTTTCAAGTGGCATAGCCAAAAGATCTCCAGTCCAAGCAACTCCAGCATTATTAATTAAAACTGAGGGAACTAATCCATGATTCATTAATTCAAATATTCCCTTAGAAATATCTTTAGTTTTACTAAGATCTATAGATTTATAAAAGATCTTGGTTTTTTGATCATCAATTTCTTTAATAAGATTTTCCAGATCATCTTCTGACCTAGATAAAAGCAATAAATCCCATCCTGAACTAGCAAAAGCTTTAGCAGTTGCTCTTCCAATTCCTCTAGATGCACCCGTGATTAATACTGTTGGCAAGAAAGTTAAAGGCGAACATTAGAACTTTAAACTGAAATTTGATTTTCAATGGATTGAGACTCCAAATATTTCCCCATTTTCCTAAATTTAGAATATCTATTATCCCTCAATTCATCAGCAGATAACACCAATAATTCCGACAAATGCTTTTCAATAGCATTCTTCAAGGTATCACCAGCCTGAAGAGGCGCCCAATTATTCCCCCCAGAAGGTTCTTTTAATACCTCATCCACAATTCCTAACTTCATCAAATCAGGTCCTGTAATTTTCAGAGATGATGCTGCCTCCGGCGCCTTGCTCGCATCCCTCCATAAAATCGAGGCACAAGCTTCAGGGCTTGCAACTGTATAAACACTATGTTCAAACATAAGCAACCTATCAGCAACACCTATTCCAAGGGCACCACCAGAGCCACCTTCTCCAATTACAGTTGCAATGATGGGTACTTTCAATCTAAACATTTCACGCAAATTTACAGCGATTGCCTCGCCCTGTCCTTGTTCTTCGGCTATTAGTCCTGCATAAGCTCCAGGAGTATCTATAAAAGATATTATTGGCAGATCAAAGCGATCAGCATGATCCATTAACCTTAGAGCTTTTCTATATCCGCCTGGCTTTGCCATGCCAAAGTTTCTTGCAACATTTTCTTTTGTATCTCTACCTTTTTGTTGACCAATAAGAAGAACAGATTTTTCACCGATTCGAGCCAACCCTCCGACTAGAGCCTGATCATCAGTTCCATTTCTGTCTCCATGTAATTCGACCCAGTCTTCACAAAACATCTGTATATAGTCAAGTGTGCTAGGCCTTTGAGGATGTCTAGCAACTTGAATCTTTTGTGCTGGTGTAAGTGCATTAAATATTTCTTCTCGCCTTCTTGCAGCAAGTGTCTCTAATTGCAGAAGTTGTTGACTGACATCAACCTCCGAATCTCTTGCTAATTCTCTAATTTGATCAATCTGATTCTCTAATTCAACAAGAGGTTTTTCAAATTCGAGAAGAAAACGTCTAGCCATAAATAAAAGCAACCAAATGTTCAGACGGTTAATGTCTGAATATTTGATTTCAAACCAACCGCAGAGAATCCGTGCCTTTCAGAGGCCTGACCGATAAATTCCATCTTTTCTAGAGTGATGTTGTTCCTTCCCCAACTGAAATTTGTATGACAATTCTCAAACTCAAGAAGCATTGCTTCAGCAAAACAAGCAAACATTTCTCTTTTAGGATTTTCCATCTCAGCCAATTCCATCATGCTCCAACCAATATCTTTGAAAAATTGGACTATTCCACCTTTTAAGACATGGATGCCAGAGCCAGAAAACTTCTCACCTAAATTTTTAGGATACCCACCATCAATCATTAAGCATGGGCGTTTAATTTTAGATGGATCAATTTCCAAGGTTTTAGGCATACTCGCTACCCAAATTACAACATCTGCTTCAGGTAAGGCCTCATCAAGACTAAGTATTCTCCCTCCTCCAAGTTGAGCTTGAAGTTCAATTAAAGGCTTTTGCTGTCTAGCTACTAATAACAGTTCTGAAACACAAGTTCTATTGGTAAGCCATCGGCAAACCGCGCTACCAATATCTCCAGTAGCGCCAACAACAGCTACATTTGCTTTACTCAAATCAATTCCTATTCGAGGTGCATTTTGCTCTAGCTGTCTACAAATAACCCAAGCTGTATGAGTGTTGCCAGTGGTAAATCTTTGCCAATCAAGAGTGGTATTTCTTACTTGTTGATTTTGAAGCAAATTGAAATTTTCAAAAATTATTGATGTAAATCCTCCAAGAGCAGTGATATTGATACCTTTTTTTTGAGCTAACTCCATTGCATTTAAAACTTTTCTTCTTGCAGTTTTAAAGCGGCTTAGCATCTCAGGGACAAAGCATGAATCTATATATGCTCCCTCAATTGTCTTTCCAATCGCACTTACAACCTTTACATGTTCTACCAACTGAGGTGGAGCTGTACACCATACATCCAAGTCTCCTTTTGCAATATGGTCATATCCTAATCCCAATGCCTTTCGCTTGGCATCTTCAAAACTTGTTGAATGTCCAATTAGACCAAACATTTTGCACCAAGCAAGTTCAAATTTGAAGGTAAATATTTATTCAAGATTGAAGGTTAAACCACCAAGGTCAAAAAAAAAAGAATTCCTCAAGAACTTTAAGTTCTTAAGGAATTAATGAAAATATAAATATTTAAAACTAAAACCTCTAAACCACTGCAGCAAGAGCCATTCTTGCAATTTCTCTATTGTCAAGACCTATTTCAAGAAGGGAATCTTGATAAGCGATCATAAATTCTTCCATTAACTCCTCCTTATCCATATGAAGTACTTCCGCATCATTTGAAACTTCATCAAGCATTGATTTTATTAAGGGCAAATTTTCTTTATTGGCCTTCATTAGATCTTTTTTAACTGAATCAAGATTCGCCTTTAACCATTCTTGACCATAATTCAAGTGCAAGTATTCATCCTGAACAACACCTTCTGTAATCCTTTTAGCAAAAGGATCAGCCACACGGATATATACGTGATAAGCAGATATTGCGAAAGATTCGATCAAAATGCATTGAATCAAAAGGCAACTAGTTGTATCACCAGCTTTAAAAGCCTCTAAAAAATTATTATGAAGTTTTGAAAAGAATTCTTTTGCGAAAGGCATATCAGGCTTTACGGCAAGATTCCTTCCACAAGCACAAAAACCATTCATATGCTTCTTCTCCATTTTCCCAAGCCTTACAAGCTCATCAGCATGCTCAGGAATCAACTTAGCTAGATCAAGGAAATTGGAATAAGCCTCTTGCTCACCTTCAATTACAACCGCATTAATTCTGCTATATGCATCTTTGTATGATTCTGAGGTGAAGTCAGGAAGAGAGTCATTTAACTCTTCTTTTTCTACAGTTAAATTGTTGGATGCAAGAGCTTGCATAGATCTATTAGAAATTTGTCAATCTGAGTGATCTTACAGAATTAAATGCAAAATGGTAGTTCAGTTACCACATCTTAACTGCTAGAAACAGATTCTTTTCACATAATTGGTGGCCAATCACTGTCTAAAAGGCTTGTAAATAATGACTTCCAATGATCTATTAGTGCATTTTCCAAAGCGGCACCTAATTCAGGATTTGAAGAACTTGCATCCCCAATAATCCCAGAAGAGCTTAAATCTTTTGTGAGCCATGCACATGGAGAGGCTCCCTCAAGGCTCCATCCTTTTGGAGTAGAGATAATCTCTTCACTAGAAATATTTCTATCTAAATAAGAATCATTTTGAACTAAATCTTCAGCCATATGCAACATAAGACTTGTCTCTGCTAAAGCAGCGTGAAGCCCCTCTTCAACCTCTTTATCAGGCAAAAGTTTTTCTAATCCAGGTACTCCACTCCATAGGAAACAAGGCAAGACAGCTAAAGAAGGACATTGAATTCTTAATTGTCTTGAAACAGCTTGCAATAATCCTATTTGTCCACCATGAGCATTAAAGAAAACTAATCTGTTAAATCCCATTGAAGCTATCTGCTGGCCAATATCAGTAACCAATGAAACCAGTACATTTGCAGATAAAGATAATGTTCCAGGGAAATCCTGATGCTCTGGAGAAAAACCAATTGCTTGAGATGGCATCATCCATATCGGCATATTTCCAGGCAACCCTTCAAGGGTCTTAATTAGAATATTCTCAGCAAAAAAAGTATCAGTGATCAAAGGTAAATGTGGTCCATGTTGTTCACATGCACCAAAAGGCCAAACCAATGTAGATCCCTTTTCCGAAGCAGCTTTAGACGCTTCGGGCCAAGTCAAATGCTCAAATCGACGAGTGGGAAAAATGATAGAAATCTCCTAATAATTAAAAAACAACTTAACCTTGGCTGTAAGAATGTTTCACTTATTACCAAGGTATTATGGCCGGGTCAGATCCTCAGCCTAAAAAAGCTACTCCTCCAAGACCGGCAATAAATGCACCCCGCAAGCCATTGCAGGTTATGCACATTAGTCGAAAGGCTGAGGAAGAAATGATTAATAAAGAATCATCTAAAGATGAGATCTTAGACCAGTATAAAGATAAAAGATTTGATGAAGAAGTTCTAGAAAAAAATACTTCGTCTTTAAAAGCTCCTAATCAGAAAAAAATAATTCAAGTAAATCATGGTGATAATTTTCAACCGTCAACAATGGAAGATGTATTAAAATCTGAAAATAAGTCTGACTATAAAGTCATTGAATCTTTTGATGATAAAAATATTTTTGAACAAAAAAATAGAACAGTTGATGAATTTGATTTTGATGAAGACGAGTTTTTAGCAGCATTAGAAGAAAATCAACCAATTGGGACTACCGGTGAAATTGCTAAAGGTTCAGTTATTGCTGTTGAAAGTGATGGTATTTATGTAGATATCGGGGGAAAAGCTCCTGGATTCATGCCTAAAAATGAATGTGGTCTAGGTGTGATAACAAATCTAAAAGAACGCTTCCCAAAAGGTTTACAAGTAGAGGTTCTAGTTACTCGAGAACAAAATGCTGATGGGATGGTTACAATTAGTTGTAGAGCTTTAGAACTAAGAAAAAGCTGGGATAAAGTTCAAAAAATTGCAAAAGAAGGAAAAGTTATTCGAGTTAAGATAAATGGTTTTAACCGTGGAGGAGTTACATGCGACTTTGAAGGATTAAGAGGTTTTATTCCTAGATCTCAACTTGAAGATGGAGAAAATCATCAATCTCTTGTATCAAAAACAATAAATGCTGCTTTTTTAGAAGTAAATCCAGAAAGAAGAAAACTTGTTCTCTCTGAAAAGAAAGCCGCCATTGCATCAAGATTTTCCGAATTAGAAATTGGACAACTAATCGAGGGGGAAATATTAACAATAAAACCTTATGGTTTCTTCGTTGATTTAAAAGGCGTCAGTGGATTATTGCATCATTCGATGGTAACAAATGGGAGCATGAGAAGCCTAAGAGAGGTTTTCCAAAGTGGTGAGGCTATTAAAGCTTTGATAACTGATTTAGATCCCTCAAGGGGTCGAATTGGATTAAATACTGCTCTTTTGGAAGGGCCTCCAGGTGAACTTATTACTGACAAAGCAAAAGTCATGGAAGAGGCTGAGGAAAGAGCAATTAAAGCTAGAAATAGTCTCAATAAAGAAAAAGTTGATCCTCCAAAAGAAGAGAAATTATCAACCTAGCTTCATAACTTTATAAAAAAAAAAAAAATGATTGTAAGTATTCCCAAAGATTCTAACT
>QCFD01000007.1 GCA_003278445.1 Prochlorococcus sp. AG-363-B05 | reverse complement strand
CTCTTTGGAATGTGGGGATATGAACTAATTCAATGGATTGAGCCCTCAGTACCTATCCATGACTTATCTGATCAAGATCTACCTGATGGTATTTGGATGTTTATGGATAAAATTCTGATCTTTGATCAAGTCAAACGCTTAATAACAGCGGTTGCATATGGAAATGTTAGTGATGGAGTGTCTCCTGAAAAAGCTTATGAAGTTGCCTGTGGACAAATTGATGAACTGCAAGATTTGATGGCTGCTCCTTTAAAGCCTATAAAGTCTTTAAAGTGGAGTGAAAAAGGAAATAGATCACTTGATATGAAATACAAAACAACAAAAATAGAATTTGAAAAGAGTGTTAAATCGGCAAAAGAATTTATTAAAAAAGGTGATGTATTTCAGTTGGTTTTGAGTCAGAAATTGGAGTCTAATGTCATACAAAAACCTTTTGAATTATATAGAAGCTTGAGGATGGTAAATCCTTCTCCATTTATGGCGTTTTTTGATTTTGGAGATTGGCAACTGATTGGTTCAAGTCCAGAGGTTATGGTCAAGGCTCAACAAACAGAAAAAGGGATTCAGGCTAGTTTGAGACCAATTGCTGGAACTCGTCCAAGAGGTGACAATGATTTTGAAGATGCAACTTTGGAGAAAGATCTTTTAAAAGATCCTAAAGAAAGAGCTGAGCACGTGATGTTAGTAGATCTAGGTCGAAATGATTTAGGCCGAGTTTGTTGCCCAGGCAGTGTATTTGTAAAAGAGTTAATGGTTATAGAAAAATATTCTCATGTAATGCATATAGTCAGCGAGGTGGAAGGAATTCTAGAAGTAGGAAAAGATGTTTGGGATTTGTTGATTGCTTCTTTCCCTGCTGGGACTGTTAGTGGAGCTCCAAAGATAAGAGCAATGCAACTAATCAATCAATTAGAAAAACACCGTCGAGGACCTTATTCTGGTGTTTATGGCTCTATTGATTTGAATGGCGCATTAAATACAGCTATTACTATCCGAACGATGGTTGTTCGTAAGAATAATCAAAATGATTTTAGTGTTGAAGTTCAAGCTGGGGCAGGTGTTGTTGCTGATTCTATTCCTTCTAATGAGTATCAAGAAACTTTAAATAAGGCGAAAGGTATGTTTACTGCTTTAGCTTGCTTAGAAGCTCCTGATTTATGAAAAACTCTATGCTTTTAAAGGGCTTTGAAGTGGAGCTTTTTACTGGCACATTTGCTGGTGCAAATGTAGGGGTTGCATCAACTCTTACTGAAGATCTTTTAGATTTTGTTAAAGAGCCTGATCAAAGAAATATCGAATATATAACTGTTCCAGACAAAAGATATTCAGTTCTAAAAGATGCTCTTTTACTACCAAGACAAAAACTTAGGAAATGGCTTTGTAGTAAAGAATTGACAATTCTTCCAGGAAGTACATTAAGCCTTGGGAATACAAAAGTTTTTGAAAGGTCAGATGCACAAAACTCATATCATTCTTTTATTGAAAAAAATTATGGAACAAATGTTGTCACCGCAAGTATTCATATCAATCTAGGTATTGAAAATTTAGCTTTACTTTTTTCTGCCCTTCGCTTAGTGAGATGTGAGGCATCAATATTTCTTGCATTAAGTGCTAGTTCTCCATTCTTGGCAGGGAAGGCAACTGGGGTTCATTCTCAAAGATGGGTTCAATTCCCTAAGACACCATTAAATGTTCCTATGTTCTTAGATCATGCACATTATGTGAAATGGGTTGAAGAGCAACTAGGACATGGCAATATGCACAATGAAAGACATTTATGGACATCAGTTAGGCCAAATGGTCCAGATAGGCCACATGTTTTAAATAGATTAGAGCTGAGAATATGTGATTTGGTTTGCAATATTGATTTGCTTTTGGCTATTACTGCCTTATTGGAACTCAGAATTATTAATCTTAAAAACAACATAAAAAAGTATGACCCAATTGAATCAAGCTCTCAAACCCAGACAGAATTGGCTTTTTTGTCCGATGAAAATGATTTGAATGTAGCTAAATTTAGCCTGGATGCACATTTATCTCATTGGAGAAATGGAAATCAAATAAAGTGTCGTGATTGGATAAAGGAACTTTTATTAGATGTTACGCCTTTAGCTAAGGAGCTGAATATGTTTGATCTCCTGCAACCTATCGAATCTGTTTTACATCACGGCAATCAATCAATGATATGGCTTGATTCTTATTCCAAGGGAGCATCAATTCAATCTTTGCTTCAGAAAGGTATTGGAGAAATGGAAAGAGAAGAAACAAATTTCATGCAAATGAAATCAGTTGATTAGTGACTAAGTCGGTAGAACTGCCTCATAATAAGGTTATGTTGAAAAAATTTTCCTAACAAAAATAGCGCAAATCACTCGGCCCTAGGTGTTGAGGAACTAGATCCTGGATACTTATTGCAGCAAAGGCTTGAACTTGTTGAGGACCTTTGGAAAACAGTTCTCAAAAGTGAATGTCCCCCTGATCAAACTGACCGATTGTTGCGTTTAAAGCAATTAAGTGATCCTAGTAAGACAAATCAAGACAATGCTTCCCATGCAATCGTCCAATTGATTACAGAAATGGACTTAGCAGAGGCGATATCTGCTGCAAGAGCTTTTTCTCTTTATTTTCAGTTAGTAAATATTTTGGAGCAACGTATAGAGGAAGATAGTTATTTAGAAAGCATGAAAAAAGATAAGCCAGAGGACAGTGGTAGCAAAATAGATCCATTCGCTCCAGCTTTAGCTAGTCAGACTGCTCCAGCAACTTTTAGACAATTATTTGAGCGATTAAGACGTTTGAATGTGCCGCCAGCTCAGCTTGATGCCTTGATGCGGGAAATGGATATTCGCCTTGTTTTTACAGCTCATCCAACGGAAATCGTTAGACACACTGTTCGACACAAGCAACGTAGAGTGGCCACCCTTTTCCAACAACTTCAGTCGAATAGTTCAATTTCTGACTCTGAGAAGGAAATATTTAGATTGCAATTAGAAGAGGAGATAAGACTTTGGTGGAGAACTGACGAACTTCATCAATTTAAACCAACTGTTCTTGATGAAGTTGATTATGCACTTCACTATTTTCAGCAGGTTTTGTTTGAGGCTATGCCTCAGTTAAGAAGGAGATTAATTACGGCACTTGCTTCAAGTTATCCAGACGTCGAAATTCCTAACGAAGCTTTTTGTACATTTGGTTCATGGGTAGGTTCGGATCGTGATGGTAACCCGTCTGTTACTCCTGAAATCACGTGGAGAACAGCCTGCTATCAAAGACAATTAATGTTGGATAGATATATTGCATCAGTTCAAGAGTTAAGAGACCAACTAAGTATATCTATGCAATGGAGTCAAGTAAGTTCTCCCTTGCTCGAATCATTGGAAATGGACAGAGTACGTTTCCCTGAGATTTACGAGGAAAGAGCAGCTAGATATCGCCTAGAACCTTATCGTTTGAAATTGAGCTATACAATAGAGAGGCTACGACTTACTCAACGACGTAATAAGCAGTTGGCGGATGCTGGATGGCAATTTTCACCTGAAGGAAAACCATTAACGTCTACTAATAATAGTTTTGATGAATTTCTCTATTATAAGTCTGTAGATGAATTTAAGAATGAATTAGAGCTTATTAGAAATAGTTTAGTTAGTACAGATTTAACTTGTGAACCTTTAGATACGTTATTGAATCAAGTTCATATCTTTGGCTTTTCTTTAGCCAGCTTGGACATTAGGCAAGAAAGTACAAGACATAGTGATGCTTTGGATGAACTCACGCGCTATTTAGACCTTCCGAAGTCGTATGGATTAATGGACGAAGAGAGTCGAGTGACTTGGTTGATGAAGGAATTGCAAACTCGGAGACCACTTATCCCTCCAGCTTTTGAGTGGTCTAAAAGCACACAAGAAACTATTTCAGTTTTTCATATGCTTCACAGGCTTCAAAAAGAATTTGGTACCCGTATTTGTCGCTCATATGTAATTTCAATGAGTCATACAGCTTCAGATTTATTAGAAGTTCTTCTTTTAGCTAAAGAGTCAGGTTTAATTGATCCCACGCTAGGGGCTGCTGATTTTCTTGTTGTTCCATTATTTGAAACAGTTGAGGATTTGCAACGTGCTCCTTCTGTGATGGAGTCGCTTCTTCAGACAGATGTTTATCGCGAATTGCTTCCAAGAGTAGGCGAAAAAAATCAACCACTGCAGGAGCTTATGCTGGGATATTCTGATAGCAATAAGGATTCAGGTTTCCTTTCAAGTAATTGGGAAATTCATAAGGCCCAAATAGCACTCCAGGATCTTGCTAGTAGACATGGAATAGCATTACGTATTTTCCATGGTAGAGGTGGATCTGTAGGGAGGGGAGGAGGACCAGCTTATCAAGCAATTTTGGCTCAACCTAGTGGCACACTTCAAGGACGAATAAAGATAACAGAGCAAGGTGAGGTTCTCGCGTCAAAATATAGTCTTCCAGAATTAGCCCTATATAATCTTGAAACAGTAACCACAGCTGTTCTTCAGAACAGCTTAGTAACAAATAAATTAGATGCAACGCCCATTTGGAATGAGTTGATGACCAGACTTGCAGCTCGTTCAAGGGAGCATTACAGAGCTCTAGTTCATGACAATCCAGAATTGGTTCAATTTTTTCAAGTGGTTACTCCAATAGAGGAAATCAGCAAATTACAAATTTCTAGTCGCCCTGCTCGCAGAAAGAGTGGTGCAAAAGATTTGTCGAGTCTACGGGCTATCCCATGGGTCTTTGGTTGGACCCAAAGTCGCTTCCTCTTGCCAAGTTGGTTTGGAGTAGGAACAGCTTTAGCTACCGAACTTAAGACAGATCCCGACCAAATGGAGATGTTGCGAATGTTGAATCAGAGATGGCCATTTTTTAGAATGTTGATTTCTAAAGTAGAGATGACACTCTCAAAAGTTGATTTGGATGTTGCTCATCACTATATGGTTAGTTTAGGTGGAAATGATAATCGAGATTCTTTTGCTCGTATTTTTGAGATTATCTCATGTGAGTATAACTTGACTAAGAAATTAATCTTAGAAATTACTGATAAGCCAAAATTATTAAGTGCAGATCCTGCTTTGCAGTTGTCTGTAAATCTGAGAAATAGGACTATTGTCCCCTTAGGCTTTTTACAAGTGGCTCTTCTAAAACGATTAAGAGATCAGAATCGTCAACCACCAATTAGTGAGGATTTTAGTGATGACACTACTCAGAGTTCACGAACATATAGCCGGAGTGAATTATTACGTGGAGCATTGTTGACAATCAATGGTATTGCTGCGGGGATGAGAAACACAGGATAAGATGCTTGGCTTGAATTCCGCTAATAAATGTCCTCAAATCCCTGAAGACTTTGTTCTGCTGAGGAATGAAAAAGTTTCTCTAAGAAAAATAAATAGGCTTCTTGCAAGATGTAATCAAGATACTCATCAACCAAGGAAGTTAGAATTAGCCTTGAAAAGTAGTGATTTTTATTTAACTCTTCTACACAAGACTTCTGAAAATCTAGTAAGTTTTGTTCGTGTAACTAGTGATAAAGGTTTAAATGCAAATTTGTGGGATTTAGTTGCAGAGCCTGGGGATCAACAAGAAAAATATATTTCGATTGTGGTTTTCAAGGCAATTGAAATTATCAGACGTGAGTTGCCTGGTTGTAGTATTTCTGTTGCTGCTCCATTAATTTCAATTTCTGCATTAAAAGCTAATGGATTTTTATTGGATCCAAATGGTATCAAAACAATGGGATTTAGACTTTGAGAAATTACTTTTACGAGCATGGAGGGACTCGAACCCCCGACTCTCAGAACCGGAATCTGATGCTCTATCCAACTGAGCTACATGCCCAACAAAGGGTTGTTATTAAAAAAGGCCAAATACTGAGACCTTATTAAAATTAGCTTACATACAAATTCCAGAAAGAAACATTCAGCTTCACCAGTTAGAACTTAATAATTTTCGAAATTATCGACGTTTTCAGTTTGAGTTGACTGAGAATCGTTTGATAGTAATTGGTCAAAATGGAGTTGGTAAATCAAATCTTCTTGAATCTGTTGAGTTGTTGTCTAGTTTACGTTCTCATAGGTCTAACCGAAACCAGGACTTGATTTATTGGGAGCAAGATAAGGCCTGCTTAACGGCAATGATTGAAGATGATCAAAAACTTTCTTTAGAATTAAATAGAAAAGGTGGGAGAAAAGCCTACAAAAATGAAAAACTTTTAACACGTCAAATTGATTTGATTGGACCTATGAGAAGTGTAGGTTTTAGTGCTCTTGATCTAGAATTAATAAGAGGGGAACCTTCTCTAAGACGAAATTGGCTGGATAGAATTGTTCAACAACTTGAGCCTATCTATTCTGACCTGATGAGTAGATTCTCTAGGTTACTTAGGCAAAGAAGTCAGTTGTGGCGAAATTTCAGTATTGAATCTAATAATCACCAAAATATTTTATTAGATTCGTTTGATATGCAAATGGCTTTGGTGAGTACAAGAATTCATCGAAGACGTAGACGTGTCTTAAATCATCTACTACCCATTGCCTTGAGTTGGCAACAACATCTAAGCAATAGCACGGAACAGCTGAATATTGTTTATGTGCCTGGTAGTAAACTTGAAGGTGAGGAAAGTGAAAAGCTATGGAGGGAGAGTATTGAACGTCAACTTTTAGAAATGAGGTCAGAGGAAGAGATAACGGGTAATTGCAGAATAGGTCCTCATCGTGATGATGTGCAGTTTTTAGTAAATGATGTTGATGCTAGACGTTTTGGTTCGGCTGGTCAGCAGAGAACTATTGTTTTGGCTTTGAAATTGGCTGAATTAGAATTAATTAAAACTTTGTATGGTAAATCTCCGATTTTGCTTTTAGATGATGTTTTGGCAGAGCTTGATCCCAAAAGACAATTATTGCTTTTAGAAGCAGTTGGTCAAAAACATCAGTGTTTAATTAGTACAACACATTTGGAATCATTTGAAGGTGAATGGGTACAAAACTCACAATTAATGCAATTAGATTCTTTTGGTTGAAACCACAGGTCGGTTATTGTAGGAATGATTTTGAATAGATATGGAACCTTTTTTCCCAAAATTGCATCCAAATCCTGGATGGCACGAAGCTTGTCAATCAGATGAAAAAGAAATCTTACCTACGATTTCTAGTGAGAATATTGGCAGGCACTGCATTCTTGAGCTTTATCAATGTGATCATGCGAAGCTTAATGATGAAGCGTTTATAAGGACAACCATCACCTCATCAGCCAAAATTGCTGGTGCAACTCTCATTAACTTGATTACACATAGCTTTAATCCTCAGGGAGTAACGGGACTAGCTTTATTGGCTGAATCGCATATCTCAATACATACATGGCCCGAAATTGGTTATGCAGCTATTGATGTATTTACTTGTGGCGACCATACAATGCCTGAAAAAGCCTGTCAATTACTGTCTAAAGATTTTTTGGCTAAGCACTTCTCTTTTAAAAATATTGCAAGAGAGATTCCCACAGAAATTCAAACTTTGCATCGTGAGCCCATCTCAAAATGAATAGTAGATCAATAATCATTTAGCTACTGGAATTTCTATCTCAAGTCGTCTTTATACTTCTAGTGAGTTTTCCACTAATCAAACCCTCTAAATCTATGCTTATTGAATGAAAACCTAAAGATAAAAAATATTTAATTAATTGTTTTCTTTCAATAATTTTAAGAAATTTGTCTATTTCATTAGCAGGTAATTCGATTTTCGCTGATAGGCCTTGACTTCTTACACGTACTTTTGAAAAACCTTGATTAATAATCCATTCTTCTGCTAGGGCAATTTGCTCAAGCCTTTTTGAACTTATTTCCTCTCCAAAAGGGATTCGAGATGCTAAACATGGTTGGGCAGGTTTATCCCACCAAGGTAAACCTAATGATTTGGAAATTGAACGAATTGATTTTTTATCTATCTTCAGTTCGGCTAGAGGCGATATCACTCCTGCCTGAGTTGAAGCATTAATACCTGGTCGGAAGTCGTGAAGATCATCAAAATTAACTCCATCAAGAACCTGCGCATTATTGGATTTTTTTGAAATCTGATTTAAATGTTTGTGTAATTCTTGTTTGCATGCAAAACATCTATTTTCGGGATTTGTAAAGTAATTTGGTTCATTGAGTTCATCTGTTTGGCATTCTTCATGACGAATCCCAATCCATGCTGCTTGGAGACGTGCTTGCTTTAGCAAATATGGAGCTAAGGATGGTGAGACACCTGTAACGGCAAAGGCCCTTGAACCTAGTTGCTCTTGGGCTATGGTCGCAATTAAAGAACTATCAACGCCTCCAGAATAAGCAACACAAGCATTATTCATATCTTTAATAAACTCTCTTAACAACTTTAGTTGTTCGAGTTCTGAGTCAGTTAAAGATTCAAGTTGACTAAAGAACACTGTTTTAGAAGATAATTAATTCATTAAATTTAAACTTTTGCATTCATTCATCTTTATATGTATTTTGCACATTCTATGACGTCTAGTATAGAAGAAGTTAAGTTGCCTGCATAAGAACCAGAGTTTTTGATCGTGGTATTAAACGGTATAGGAATTACTACTGCATCGGAAAGCCAGGAACGTAGTCATGGACAATTACATGTTTATGATGGAGAGGGTAAAGGAAAGAGCCAGGCGGCTTTGGGAGTAGTTTTGAGAACTATAGGCCTAGGTATATGTGAGAAAAGAAAAACAAGAGTATTACTTCTGAGATTTTTGAAAGGTCCTGGACGTTCCTATGACGAAGATGCAGCAATTGATGCTTTGCAGCAAGGATTTCCTCATCTTATTGATCAAGTTAGAACTGGAAGAGGTGAGTTTTTCAATGCTAACCAATCTACAAAATTTGATCATCAAGAAGCGCAAAGAGGTTGGGATATAGCAAAAGGGGCAATTGCTAGTGCCTTATATTCCGTTGTTGTTCTAGATGAATTGAACCCTGTTCTGGATTTAGGATTATTGCCTATTGAAGATGTAGTTAAAACACTTACTTCAAGACCAAATGGTATGGAAATCATAGTTACTGGAAGAGCCGCGCCAAATCCTTTGATTAAAGTTGCTGAACTTCATTCTGAGATGAAAGCACATAGACGTCCTGAAATTAATAATGATGAAATGCATTTTCAGAAAAATATTGGTGGGATTGAAATTTATACCGGGGAAGGAAAAGGAAAATCTACTAGTGCTTTGGGTAAAGCTTTACAAGCTATCGGTAGAGGTATCAGTCAGGATAAAAGTCATCGTGTATTAATTTTGCAATGGCTTAAGGGCGGTAGTGGTTATACTGAGGATGCCGCTATTGCAGCTCTTCGAGAGAGTTATCCTCATTTAGTTGATCATCTACGATCTGGTAGAGATGCGATTGTTTGGAGGGGTCAACAAAAGCCTATTGATTATGTGGAAGCTGAAAGGGCATGGGAAATTGCCAGGGCAGCCATTTCAAGTGGTCTATATAAGACTGTAATTTTGGATGAGTTGAATCCGACTGTTGATTTGGAACTTTTACCAGTCGAGCCTATTGTTCAAACTTTGCTACGAAAACCTTCAGAGACTGAAGTAATTATAACGGGAAGATGTAAAAATCATCCTATATATTTTGATCTCGCAAGTGTTCATTCTGAGATGGTATGCCATAAGCACTATGCTGAAAAAGGAGTAGATTTAAAAAGGGGAGTTGATTACTAGTTCTAATTAATCTTTTTCTTTATTCCATGCTTCAATACCTCCTTCAATATTAGTAACGCTAATTCCAAATTTTTTTAAATGTTTTATTGCAAGTAATGATCTTTTCCCACTTTTACAAAATAAATAAAGATTTTTGTTTGCGGCAAGAATTTTAATTTCACTGATTGCTTCTCCGCTTTCAATATTACTAAGAGGTATTAGCTTTGAGCCTGAAATTGAATATTCATTATGTTCAATTTCGTTTCGAACGTCGATTAATAATATTTCTTCTGAGGATTGAGTAATAAGTAGCCTTAATTCTTTGGCTGAAATACTTTTGATATCAAAATCGAGCTCATTTTTAACTTTAATCTCAGAACAGAAACGTTCATAATCTATTAGTCTTCTAATATTCCTATTCTCTGGATTGGATTCCAATTTTAGCTCTTTAAAGCTCATCTTTAATGCATTAAAGATGAGTAGTCTCCCATTTAGTGGATTACCAATATTAGTTATTATCTTTATCGCCTCTGTTGCTTGTATTGAACCAATAATTCCTGGAAGAATCCCCATCACTCCTGCTTCAGAACATGATGGAATTAGATCTTTTGGAGGGGGTGTTGGAATAAGATCTCTATAGTTTGGACTGTTTTTATTTAAATTGAAGACACTTGCCTGGCCTTCAAATCTTGCAATGGATCCATATATATTAGGCTTATTAAGTATTATACAAGCGTCATTAATTAGGTAGCGTGTAGGGAAATTATCTGAACAATCACATATCACATCATAAGGTCTAAGTATTTCTAGAGCATTACTACTGGTTAACCTTTGATTGAATAAATCAACTTGACAAGAAGGATTTATTTCATGAATATGTTTTTTAGCAGAATCTGTTTTTAATATACCTACCGAATTTGTTGTATGAATAATTTGCCTTTGTAAATTTGAGTATTCAACTATATCAAAATCAACTATGCCTATACGTCCAATTCCAGCTGCTGCAAGATAAATTAAAAGTGGAGACCCTAGACCTCCTGTGCCAATGCAAGCAATTGAGCTTGTTTTCAGTTTTGCTTGGCCTGTAATACCTATTTCAGGAAGACTTATATGTCTTGCATACCTAGAAATTTCTTCAGAACTTAAATTTGCTTGATTTTGGTCTTGCTCCATTAATCAAACCTTTAATGATTATTTTACGTTAATTAAAAATTTTTAATTTTCACTCTATTAAAGCTAAATTTATTTTTGATCCACCACGCCTTTAAATCTCCATTCTTGCTTGAAATAACTATGAGGCCAGGAGATTTGTGGAAAAATAAATCCATTTTTGAGGGTTTATTTTCACCTATGGGATGAGAGTGAGCACAGCCTAAAACTTCTAGATTATTTTCCCTTGCCCATTTTTGAGATGAAATTTGATCTTTAGCGTCTATTTCGAAACGATTTAATTTTGATAATTTTATAGTCTTTTTATTAGGGATTATTCTCATATTTTGATTAATTAACTTTGATTCTTCTTCTCCCCAGATATTCCGACAATTCCATATATGTTTTACTTTCCAAATTTGTTTTTTATAATTTTTGAATGAACTTTCTTTATGACCGATTAAAATAGCGCAGCCCTCCTCTGGTTCTGCCGCCTTTAAAAATCTAGAGAGAACACTATTTGTCTCGTTATGGAATTCAATATATTCTGGGGTTTCCATAAGAAAAATTGTTTTGATTCGGCATCCTCTCTATTTTGGTTCGGAGTTATCTCTATTAAGCCTATGGCATTTATGAAATAAATTCGATACGCTCGGTCCATAATTGCTTAGTAGCTTGTGTTCATGTCTGATGTAAATCCTGATTCTAAAGATGAATCAAAGGCAGGGAAAACGGAAGGTGTTAATTTTTCTGAACGTTACAGCGATGTAATGGGAAAAGTTAACGAATCTTTGAGCAAGATTGATTGGACTCAGATGGGTAAGTATGGCAAGGCTGCAGGTATCATTGCTGTAGTTGTTCTTGCTCAAGTATTAATCAAGGTTGTTATTGATACAGTTAATTTCTTCCCAATTCTCCCTGGTTTGCTCGAACTCCTTGGAATTGTGGTTTTAGGTCAATGGAGTTGGCAGAACTTAACAACAAGTGAAAAAAGAACAGCTGTTTTTGATAAAGTCCAAAATCTAAAAAAAGAGTACTTAGGTTAAATTAATTAGAAAATAAGATCTAAGATTTCCTTAAATGTGAGATCTTAGGTCTTTTAATATTTTTAATGAACTTTCTTTATAGGATCCACCGAAAATATTTGCGTGATTAAGTAGATGGTAGAGATTATATATTTCAGTTCTCTCTTTTGAAGATTTGTCTAAAGGCCATATTTCTTCATAGCCCTTGTAAAATTCTCTATTAAAACCGCCAAATAATTGAGTCATTGATATATCAACTTCTCTGTCTCCCCAGTAGCTAGAAGGGTCATATAAACACCCTAAACCATTTTTAGTACAGCCACAATTACCGGACCAAAGATCACCATGGACTAAAGAGACCCTTGGATTATGATTATTTAAATATGAGCTTAAATATATTAAAACTTTCTCATAGTCCTCAACTTTTATTCCCCATTTTGCTGCTTTTAGAAGTTGTGGCCTCAGGCGAAAATCAACAAAAAATTTCCCCCAATTCCTATCCCATCCACTTATTTGAGTACTAGAACCTATAAAGCCTTCTCCCTCCCATCCGAATTTATTATTGTTTTCTTCAGTTGATGATTTGTGCAGTAGTGCTAAGCCCTTACCAAGAAGGTTGTGTTGAGATTTTTCTAGATCTATCCATTCTAGAAAAAGTATAGATATTTTCTGATAAGTAATGAGGTCAATTGTTTTTGGAACAAAGATATATGATTTATTAGCAAATTTTTTTAAAAGTAGAAGACACTCACTTTCAAACTTAAACATATTAATATTGTCAATATGATTTGATTTTGCAAAAACTTTTTTTCCATTTCGGAAATTAATGCACCAAGCTTTATGAATACAACCTCCTCCTAAGGGAATTACTTGGTCTACTAAAGAGTTTTTACTTATTTTATTTGACCTTGATAGAGCCTTTTCTATTAATTCAACCATTCACTTTGTACTCACTTGATAAGTTTTTATGTCTGATGAATCTATCATTGTTGTTGGGGGAGGGATCGCTGGTTTAACGAGTGCTGCACTTCTAGCTAAAGAAGGTTATCAAGTAACTTTGGTTGAAGCACACACTAAATTAGGTGGTTGTGCAGGAACTTTTAAGAGGGGCCCTTATACCTTTGATGTTGGTGCTACTCAAGTAGCAGGACTTGAAAAAGGAGGAATTCATCATCGGTTATTCCATTATTTAGATATTCCCCTTCCCAATGCAAGAATATTAGATCCTGGCTGTTCAGTTGATCTATGTGATGGGACTGGGCCAATCAATTTGTGGCATGATCCACTGAGGTGGGAAAAAGAGAGAAAAGAACAGTTTCCAGGTAGTGAGATTTTTTGGTCATTATGTTCTCAGATTCACAAAAGTAATTGGGCATTCGTCGATAGAGATCCAATTCTTCCAGTTAGAAATTTTTGGGATTTAAGTCAATTAATAAGAGCCATACGGCCTGCAAATCTTTTAACAGGTGTTATGAGTAAGTTGACTATTGCAGACTTGCTTACCATAACTGGTTGTCAAAAGGATAAACGGCTACGAAGATTTCTTGACATTCAATTAAAACTTTATTCGCAAGAAGCAGCTAATAGAACTGCAGCATTGTATGGTGCAACCGTTCTTCAAATGGCCCAATCGCCTAGAGGACTATGGCATCTTCATGGATCAATGCAAATCCTTAGTGATTTGTTGAAAAATAGTTTTTTAAGGGATGGGGGGAATTTGCTGATTGGTCATAGAGTTACGAGTATATTTAGTGATAAAAATACAAATACTTTTGATGTCAAAGTAATTGATAGAAGAATGAATTTGATACAGCTACATACATCAGATATTGTTTTTAGCTTGCCTCCTCAATCTCTTTTAGATTTAATTCCCATTGATGGAGGCTTATCTACAACATATCGTAAGTGTATAAATAAATTGCCAAAACCTAGTGGAGCATTCGTTTTTTATGGAGCTCTAAGTCGTTCTGAATTGCCAGGAGATGCTCCAGGTCATATTCAAATATTTGATAATCATTTTGGCTCTATATTTATTTCAATAAGTATGGAAGATGATCAACGCGCGCCTGTTGGTATGGCTACATTAATTGCAAGTGTATTCGTTGATGTTGATCATTGGTCTAATCTAGATAGTCAATCCTATGTAAGTAAAAAAGATATTGTATCTAGAAAGATTATAACTATTTTAAATAAAAAGTTTGGTCTGCTAGAAACAAGTTGGATTCATAAAGAATTTTCTACTCCTAGAAGCTTTGAAAGGTGGACAGGTCGCCCTGATGGGATAGTGGGAGGACTTGGTCAACATCCCACTCAATTTGGTCCGTTTGGCTTATCAAGTAGAACTCCACTCAGAGGGTTATGGCTTTGTGGAGATTCAATATATCCTGGTGAAGGTACTGCTGGAGTAAGTCAATCAGCAATGATGGTTGTAAGACAATTAATGGAACGTAAAGGTAGATCTTTGAATATTCCTGTTTTTAATTAGCAGGGTTTGAGATGAAATTTTGTCTTCCTTCCTGTGTATTGACTAGTATTTTTTCGAGTTCATTCCAGTTTTCTTCAAGCAAATAGTTCTCCAAAAGATCTAAAGAATTTCTATAAGATAATAAATTTCTAATTAAATTCTCCTTGTTGAATTTTGCCATGGAAACTCCTAATTCTGGATTGCCACCTCCTACCCGAGAGGTATCAGCAAACCCATTGGATGAAATACTTTTTGCAAGTGAATACAGAGAGGGACTTGTATCTGTAAGTAGTGCATTTAGTAAAGCTGCGCTAATCAGAACGGGTAAATGTGAAATCAAGCCAACAGCTTCATCATGTATTGGAGCTTCAGTACTGATCCATTTACACCCAAGTGATAAAGAAATTTGATGAATTTCCTCGAGTGCTTTTTGATCAGTTTCTTTATCTGGTGTGACAACCCATGGCTTATTTTTAAATAAATTATGTTGACCTGCCTTAACTCCCGATTCTTCTGTCCCTGTCATTGGATGACTTGCGACAAAGCGTGGATGTAGCCTCCGCCATGTATTTAAAATAGGAACTTTTACAGATCCAACATCTGTAACAACAGCATTTTTAGGAATGGCATTAATTAAAACTGATGAGGGATTTAGGAGCTGCTCAAGTGGTAAAGCAATATAGACAATCGAACAATGTTTTAGTATTCCTGGGTCTGTACTAACAACTTGGGCTAGTTTTCTTTCTCTTGCTTTTTCTGCCGTGTTTTCTCGATGAGTAATTCCATAAACTCTATAGCCAAGCTTTTGAAGATCTAATCCTAGAGACCCCCCAATTAGTCCCAATCCAACAATTCCAATATTTTTAGAGGGTTTTGATTTAAGCTCCATAAATAGTATTGTTCTATATCTTTATTGATAGGGCAACATGGTTAAAAGAATTTATTGATAAAAGGTTTTCCTAATGCTTGAGGTGAATTCTCATAAACATCTGAAACAATACTATCAAAATAATGTTGCTTCATGGCCTCATAATTTGACTCTAACAAGATTGATCTCTAGATATTTAAGTAGCAAAGACAATACTTTTATTCGTTTAACAAGTGATAGTAGAAATTATTGGTGGCCGGGTCTTTTGATTCCACTTTGTTTACATGACAGTAATATTGTTCTTATTCTTTCAGAGAAACAACGTAGACAATTGTTTGAAGTCGAGTTACCAAAGTTAATATCTAGTCGATTAGTGTTTGATTATGTGGAGGGGATTGAATTTATTCCTTCAGAAAAAAAAATATGGGTTCTTAAATATCAAGATCTTATTTTTGCTCATGAACAAGGTTTATTAGTAAATCGCCAATTAATTTTTCCTGAATCTGAGTTTATGTCTAATGAGCTTAGAAATTCTATGTCGATTAAAATTACTCCAAAAGATTGGGAGCATTTAATCTATTCTCATTCCAGTTTTGAAACATCAATCATTGAAATTCATGAGCGTTTAAGTCGGAAACTTTTCAGTCAATCATCTACTACTGATCGTTTCGTAAGAATTGATAATAGAGAAATTCTATCTTTAAAAGAAATTCTTAAAAATGACTTTCCCTTAACAATGCCATGGAAACAAGCGTTTAATTCTGTGAATAATGAATGGGTTACATGGGCAAAATTAGATAATAAAACGCTTAGCTGGGATTGGTATATTCAACCTATGATTCCTTTGCAAGGTCTCACAGGTCTATTATCTAACAATACTCTTTTGCTTCTGACTAATTCAGGTGAAAGCGATTCATTATTGTTAGATTTAAATGTTAAAAAAGTTTCTTTCCCTGTGAAGGTGAATTTAGGAAATACGCTTAATCAAGAACCTATTCCTTTATTTGTTCCCAAAAGGCAACCTTTGCCTAATACACCTCATTTTTATCGTCATATTGTAAGACAATGTCAAAGATTAATTCTTAGTCGTATTCATGCAACTATTATTATAGTAGATGATCTACAACTACGACTTCAGCTTACTAGTGAATTGGCTGGAGAATTTGGATTACGAGTGGTTCATGAAACTACTAATATTGAGACTAATGGGATTATTTGTTGTAGTTGTAATTGGTGGATTATTAATCAACACAATCTACCAATTCCCGATCAATTGATTTTCCCAATGATTCCATTGCCTACTTTAGAATCACCTTTGATTGCAGCTAGAGTTGAAAGGCTCAAATATCAAGGTCGAAATTGGTTCCAAGAATTTCTTCTACCAGAAACTCTTGCCATTCTTCTTAAATCTGTAGCATTTATTAGGGGGAAAGATGTTCGAGTCGCCATACTTGATGGTCGTATGCGATATAGAAGTTGGGGAAAATTAATATTCAATGCTCTTGAACCTTGGGTTGTTTTGGAGCGTTTATTGCCTTATTAAAATCAATCTCTTAGATTAAAAAATATTGTTTTTTTATAATGGGAGAAGCTCGCCGAAGATCTGAACAAGGGTTAAAACCACATAGTAAGAAAAACTCTATGGATGAGTCACCACGCATTATCTCTTGGTTCCCTGTTACTCAAGCTCAAAGAGATCAATTTATTCAATTAAGTATTCGTGCAGGTTGGTTTGGTATAGCTGCTTTAGTTGTCCTTTGGATTATTGTTCGCTTTATTGGACCTGCTGCAGGGTGGTGGGTCCCTGCAGATATTTAGATCAAGTCAAGTAATATGATTTCTTGCTTTTAGCCGTTCGCTGAGACTTGGCTTAAACTTGGTTGTGATGAAGCATGTCGGGCAGCAGCAGCTAATGGACGCATTGAATTAGCACTTACCTCTGAGCCTTCAGTTAATTTTTCTTTTACTAATTTTTCAATTATCTCTGTTGATTCTGGATTTTGTTCCAGCCACGTAATGGTATTGTCTCTTCCTTGACCAATATTGTCCCCTTCATAGCTATACCAAGCTCCTTTACGAGTAACGATATTAGTTTCATCTGCTAAATCAAGAAGACAACCAATAGTACTAATTCCTTTCCCGAAAAGAATATCAAATTCCGCTATACGAAATGGAGGTGCTACTTTGTTTTTTGCGACTTTCACTTTTGCACGAATTCCATATTCTTCAGTTCCTCTCTTTAATGTTTGAATGCGACGAATATCTAGTCTTACAGAGGCATAAAATTTAAGAGCATTTCCACCAGTGGTTGTTTCTGGATTTCCATATGTAATACCAATTTTTAGACGTAATTGATTTAAGAAAATCACTGTGCATCCAGATTTTCCAATATTTCCAGTGATCTTTCTCATTGCTTGACTCATGAGACGAGCTTGGGCGCCTACTGAATGATCCCCCATTTCTCCTTCTATCTCGGAACGAGGTGTGAGTGCAGCAACTGAGTCAACAACAACTAGATCCACTGCAGCAGATCTAATAAGTTGGTCAACGATTTCTAATGCCATTTCTCCTGTATCTGGTTGAGATACGAGAAGATTTTCCACATCAACGCCTAGAGATGCTGCATAAACTGGATCAAGAGCATGTTCTGCATCTACAAAGGCGGCAACTCCACCGTTACGTTGAATCTCGGCTATTGCATGTAATGTAAGCGTTGTTTTCCCAGAGCTTTCTGGACCATAAATCTCTATGACCCGTCCTTTTGGGTAGCCGCCACCAAGAGCCAGGTCAAGTGTTAGGGCGCCAGTCGATATCGTTTCCACTCGCATCTTTGAAGCGTCTCCTAAGCGCATGATCGAACCTTTCCCGAAGTTGCGTTCTATTTGACCAACCACCAAATTCAATGCTTTTTCTTTTTCTCCAGATTTTGTATCTATTTTCTTAGAATCAGATGCTTGGAGGGGCTTAACTTCGATTGACATGATAAATAACTTTAATTCAGATGGATAACAACAGACGTTGGGATTGATGATTAAATACTCAAATCCTTAACGAATATCAATTAAACCGATAGTACAGACGTACGCTATTTAGTCAAGGCCAGTTCGAGATGGGTTCTTTGAAAATTTCTAGATTTATTAATTTAATACCAGAAGGAAGATTCTTTCGGTCTTGGGGTTTTAAGTATCCCCAGCTTGCTAAGTAACAAGGGATAGAACTTAACTTGGGATCTTCCTGCACTTTTTCTAATGTAGTTCTACGGTCTTCAATGAATCCTAGAATTATTCTTTTGTGTAAGAGTTGGTTTAAAACATCGATTTTGCTTCCTGACTCGTGACCAAAAATAAGATTGGGCTGAAGGTTGAAAGAATTCAAAAGTTTTTTTGTAAACTCAATACTTTTTGTTGTTAAAACAGCAAATTCAATGCCTTCTTTCTCAAGTATTTGGAGTCTTTGCACTACTGAAGAAAAGGGCTGATGATAATTTAACCATTGATTAAAATTATTTGATATCGCTTCTCGTCGAGTTTGATTTAAAGCTTCTTGTAATTGAGAAGGTTTCCAACCCCATCGATTAAGTGCTGAAGAGCATTCTTTTGAGTAATTTTTTGAGAACTTTTTAAGACCTTTTAAGTTTAATTTACTGGCTTTATCTGAACATTCAGCAGCCAACACAACCATTTCCCAACCATGATGAACCCAGGGTCTCATGGTCTTAAAAGTTTTGGGCATCTCATTCGGTAAAAATATTTCTTTTTCTTGGGAAGAAAGTATGTTTAGACAAGTTTGACGAGAACTTGTCCAATACTCCTTAATGCCATCAACAATGACACCATCGAAATCCAGAATAAGTAACGGTTTCTCTATCACTAAAAGTTGAAAACTGGGCCGCTAGGATTCGAACCTAGGAATGTCGAGACCAAAACCCGATGCCTTACCACTTGGCGACGGCCCATTGTTCCACATCTGTTTTAGGAATTGATAGCCACAGATTTGGATTCTTTCTCTTAGATAATTGCATATTTGATTCAATCCTGTCATGTCCTTAGCAAGTCTTTTTTAGTTAATCGAAAAATTTCTCCTTGATACAATCCAAATGATGCTTTCGTGTGCCTGATGTGGCTAGGAACATTCAATTATGAAGATTTTCTTATGAGCCAAGGATTTATCAGTTTTTTTGCCTCCGAAAGAGCTGCTTCCCAGCCTTCTGGCCAATCTCTAAGACTCATTCGTTTTCGTTGAGCCTCCTCTAACCATGGTTGGATTATTTTTCTTGCTTTACCTCCAAATGCGACTCCTTCAGGGCCACTAATCTCTGGGAGATAATTAATAGTTGATTCATTGGTTCCACCAGCAAGTTGTAAGGGTCCTGGTGGGGCTATTGGGCGTATTTTTTCCCACAGTTTTACGGCAATCTTTGCTGCACCTGTTCCGAGATCTCCACTCATCCTGCGCCCATCAAGTTGCCAAAGAGGTTTTTGATTATGAATCCTCAGGAATTTGTGACGTAGCCAAAGTTCTTCCGCTAATTTTTCATGATTGATTCCATGTCCTTGTAATCCACAACTTACAGATAATCGCTTGAGCTCCAGATTGACTTTGAAAATCTCCTTCATTGTCTTTTCAAATTCTTTGGCTCTGCCTGGAGCAGTATGAATTTCTACTGCATCTGGTTTGATCGTTGTTAACAAAGGAGCAAAATCTTTCAGAGTTAATCTTCGATCTTTTTCTTCAATGATCCCTAATGGGCACGTATCAATACATCGGCCACATCCATAACATTTACTGGCTTTTACACCACCTTCGTTTTCAATCGCGTGAGCGGGACAAATATTTTGACAGGGTCTTAAGCAATTAGAAGGACATAAATCTGGATTAAACCAAGCTTTTCGAAAATGTGCATCTTTTCCATCACTCAAGCTGATCATCAGCCATGGCTTTTTCCCATGAGTTTCGAAAACCCAATCAAGAGCATTACGAGCTGCATTGATAACTGCTTCGTCAGCAGCAAGGTCAATGCAATGGACACCTGCAGTTCCATAAATTGAGCAAAGATCATTTATGGAAGCTAAGTCTTGATTACTTGCACCACAAATTAATTTGACCCAGTTACCTTTTTTGAGAGCTTCAGAATTACAAAGGGAATTTGTATGAATCACCTTAATTAAGTTCTAATTTCTATTGATGAATTCATTTAAAGGTTCCCATTGGATACTTCGAGCTCCTCCCATTTCAATAACAATTTTGATACGTGGTTCTTTTTGGCAAAGATTATTGATTGAGAGTAGCTCTGATTTTGATAACACTTGTCCCTCTAATAACCAGAGAACTAAGGTTTTATCTTCCATTAATAATTCATTTAATTGCGGAATAACTTGTTGAACCTCTCCTAAGGCTCCATTCCTTCCAACATTTTGATGACCCAAATGTGGGGGCCTAATGCCATGTAATTGGGTAAGAAAGACGACCGGATCACCCAATCCTCTTGCAGATGTTATCTGCGTTTGATAACCACTAGCCCTAAGTCTTCTAAGTAGACGAGTTTCGGCTCCTCCTTCTAATGGAGTAAGTATTGCAAGACACCCAAATGATTCAAGATCAGTGCGAAATTTCTGACCAGAGAGTAATAAAGGCATCCTTAAATCAAATTCTTAATCGTATTCAAGTGAAGCATCACACAAAATGGGCGATAGTGGTGTAATCTTATAAGTTGCTAAAGCTTTTCTATGCCCGCCCGCTAGCCGGGCCTCTAGATGCTTGAGCAGACTAGACGTTTGCGTTTGGTCTTTTTGGTCAGAACAGAAGAATGAATGTTCTTTTGTCGAGATACTAGTTAAACTTTCTGAAAAGTTTAAAAAAGTCTCAGCCACCTGATTGTCGCTAGCATTTTCCAAATTAATTGAACTTAAAATTAAATTCAACTTTTTTGGCTAGATAGGCGATTTATTCAGATTTAAAGTCTTTCTTTAGTACAGATAGACATTTTTGCTGGCGTTTTTTAACTCATGTCTTTAGGAATCTTAGGAAAGAAGTTGGGTATGTCCCAACTCTTCGATGATCAAGGCAGAGCCGTTCCAGTCACTTTGATCGAAGCGGGCCCCTGTCGAATAACTCAATTGAAGTCTGCTGATACAGATGGCTATGCCGCTGTACAGATAGGTTTTGAATTGATTCGTGAAAAACTAATCAACAAGCCTTCTAAAGGTCATCTTTCAAAATCTGGAGATGACCTTTTGCGTCATCTTCGAGAATACAGAGTTGAAAATTCAACTGAATTTGAACTTGGTGCTTCAATAACAGTCGGTGATTTCGAAAAAGGTCAAAAGGTTGATGTTAGTGGTGACACTATGGGTAGAGGCTTTGCAGGTTATCAAAAGCGACATGGGTTTAGTCGAGGCCCTATGAGCCACGGTTCAAAGAATCATCGATTACCTGGTTCAACTGGAGCTGGAACAACTCCTGGTCGTGTTTATCCTGGGAAGAGAATGGCAGGTCGTATGGGTGGTAAAAAAGTAACCACGAGAGGCCTTGAAATTCTAAAGATAGATAATGATCAAAATCTACTAGTAGTCAAAGGATCTGTTCCAGGTAAGCCTGGATCTCTTTTAAACATAAGACCTGCCAAAAGAGTTGGCTTCTCCACCCAGCAAGGAGGTAAATGATGGCTAACTGTACAGTTTTTGATTGGCAAGGCAAAGAATCTGGCGAATTATCAATTGATTTGAAAACTGCTAAGGAATCCACGGCAGTAGATCTATTGCATCGAGCTGTTTTGCGCCAACAGGCTCATAGTCGTCAAGGTACTGTAAGTACTTTGACGAGATCTGAGGTTAGAGGAGGTGGTCGTAAACCCTATAAGCAAAAGGGGACAGGTAGAGCCAGGCAAGGTTCAATTAGAACTCCTCTTCGTCCAGGGGGTGGTATTACATTTGGTCCTAAACCTCGGAAATATAATTTGGACATGAATAGGAAGGAACGAAGACTAGCTCTTCGTACTGCTCTAATGACTAGAATTTCAGATGCAAAAATAATTAAAGACTTCGGATCAAAACTTGAGGTTCCTAAAACAAGCGAAATTGTTTCTGTACTTAAGAGGGTAGGAATTGATTCAGATGGAAAAGTCTTAATTATTCTCAATCGTCCTTCAGAGATCATTAAACGTTCAATTAGAAACTTAGAAAAAATCAAGCTTATCTCTGCTGATCAATTGAATGTGTTTGACCTTCTCAATGCCAATTCATTGGTAATCGGTGAAGACGCATTATCAACTATTCAGGAGGTATATGGTAATGACTAAATTTTTTGAAAAGCGACTCACTGATGTGATTAAGCGTCCTTTAATCACTGAGAAGGCTACAAAAGCCTTGGATTTAAATCAGTACACATTTGAAGTTGATCCAAGATCTGCCAAGCCTGATATTAAAGCTGCTATTGAGAAAATGTTTGATGTCAAGGTTATTGGTGTAAGTACTATGAACCCCCCAAGAAAAAGTAGAAGAGTTGGTAGGTTCTCTGGAAAGAGGGCACAGGTCAAGAAGGCCGTGGTTCGCCTTGCAGAAGGCAACTCCATCCAGTTATTCCCAGAATCTGAGGAGGCTTAAAACAATGGCAATAAGAAGTTTCAAACCTTATACCCCTGGTACTCGTACGAGAGTAGTAACTGATTTTAGTGAAGTTACCTCTAGTAAACCTGAACGCTCACTCGTCGTATCTAAGCATCGAAAGAAAGGTCGTAATAATAGAGGAGTAATTACTTGTAGACATAGAGGAGGGGGGCATAAAAGGTTATATAGGATTGTTGATTTTCGTCGAAACAAGCATGGTGTTTCCGCCAAGGTGGCTGCAATACACTATGACCCTCATCGCAATGCAAGACTTGCTTTGCTCTTTTACTCTGATGGAGAGAAGAGATATATTCTTGCTCCTGCAGGTATAACTGTTGGCCAAGAAGTTATTTCAGGTCCAGATGCACCAATTGAAACTGGTAATGCTTTACCACTTTCTTCAATGCCTTTAGGTTCTAGTGTTCATTGTGTTGAGCTATATCCAGGTCGAGGAGGACAGATGGTTCGTACGGCTGGAGCTAGTGCCCAGGTCATGGCTAAAGAAGGAGAGTATGTCGCTTTGAAATTACCCTCAACTGAGGTTCGTTTGGTAAGGAAAGAATGCTATGCGACCCTTGGAGAGGTGGGAAATTCTGAAATTAGAAATACAAGCCTAGGAAAAGCTGGAAGGAGAAGATGGCTTGGCAGACGACCTCAAGTTAGAGGAAGTGTTATGAATCCATGTGATCACCCACATGGAGGAGGAGAAGGTAAGGCACCTGTTGGTCGTGCTGGCCCTGTGACTCCTTGGGGTAAAGCAGCTCTTGGTTTAAAAACTAGGAAGAAGAATAAGCCTAGTAACAAGTACGTTCTTCGAAAACGTCGCCGAGTATCTAAACGTAGTAGAGGAGGTCGCGATTCATGATTTCTATCTTTCTTTACCAATTCTTTTAAATCGTTATGGGACGTTCACTTAAAAAAGGGCCTTTTATTTCAGACAGTTTGCTTCGTAAAATTGAGAAGCAAAACTCTAATGATGATAAAGCTGTCATCAAAACTTGGTCCAGAGCTTCAACAATTTTGCCAATGATGATTGGCCATACAATTGCTGTTCACAATGGGAAGAGCCACATACCTGTTTTTATAACTGAGCAAATGGTTGGACACAAATTAGGTGAATTTGCTCCAACTCGAACCTACAGAGGTCACATCAGAGATAAAAAAGGAGCACGTTAATCATGACTACTTCATCTACTAAAACTGCAGCCCAAGCCCATGGGCGTTACATTCGCGGATCTGCGTCAAAAGTACGACGTGTTCTTGATCAAATAAGAGGAAGAACTTATAGAGATGCATTAATCATGCTTGAATTTATGCCTTATCGATCAACGGAACCAATAACTAAGGTATTGCGCTCAGCTGTTGCTAATGCGGAAAACAATCTTGGTCTTGATCCTTCTTCTTTGGTAATTACCACTGCTACTGCTGATATGGGCCCACCGATGAAACGTTATCGGCCTAGAGCTCAAGGCAGAGCATTTGCTATTAAGAAGCAGACATGCCACATCAGTATTTCTGTTTCGGCCAATCAATCAACCAATTCTGAGGACTCAGACTGATGGGACATAAAATTCACCCCACTGGTATTAGACTTGGTATCACCCAAGAGCATCGTTCTAAGTGGTACGCACCTAGTAAAACTTATCCTTTACTACTTCAAGAAGATGACCGAATTCGTACTTTTATCAAGAAAAAGTATGTTGCAGCAGGGATAAGTGATGTGTTGATTGCTCGAAAAGCAGATCAACTTGAGGTCGAGTTGAAAACTGCTAGGCCTGGAGTAATTGTTGGTAGGCAAGGAAGTGGTATTGAAGAACTCAGATCTGGTATTCAAAAAACAATTGGTGATAGAAATCGACAAGTACGTATCAACGTTGTGGAAGTAGAAAAAGTTGATGCTGATGCTTTTCTGCTTGCAGAATATATTGCTCAGCAACTTGAGAAGCGTGTAGCATTTAGACGTACGATTCGAATGGCTGTTCAAAGAGCACAAAGAGCTGGCGTCTTAGGACTGAAGATACAAGTTGGTGGAAGGTTGAATGGAGCGGAAATCGCACGTTCTGAATGGACACGTGAAGGAAGAGTCCCTTTGCATACTTTGAGAGCAGAAATTGATTATGCAACCAAAGTAGCAAGTACAACCTATGGAGTTTTAGGAATCAAAGTATGGGTTTTCAAAGGTGAAGTTCTTCCTAAAGAAGAACAGCCATTACCTGTTGGGTCTTCTCCTAGACGCAATAGGGGGAATCGAAGACCTCAACAATTTGAGGATCGTTCTAATGAAGGTAAATAAGGAGTTTTAATCATGCTTAGTCCCAAAAGAACCAAATTTCGTAAACAACAAAGAGGCCGTATGCGCGGCGTTGCTACTAGAGGTAACAAAATCGCTTTTGGTCAGTTTGCATTGCAAGCTCAAGATTGCGGGTGGGTTACCTCAAGGCAAATCGAGGCGAGTAGACGAGCTATGACTCGTTATGTCAAAAGGGGAGGACAGATTTGGATCCGTATTTTCCCCGACAAGCCAGTAACTATGAGGCCTGCTGAAACAAGAATGGGATCTGGTAAAGGTAATCCAGAGTTTTGGGTTGCAGTTGTCAAGCCTGGTCGAATCTTGTTTGAAATGGGTGGAGAAGAAATTACAGAGGAAATTGCAAAAGAGGCAATGCGTCTTGCTCAATACAAGTTGCCAGTAAAAACAAAATTTATTTCCCTAGAGGAAGATCTTAATAAGGGAAATTATAAACCTGCTAAAACGCCAGTTACAGTAGATGATTCGGAGTCACCATCATGAGCAAAACAATTACGAAAGATGTAAGGAATCTCTCTGATTCCGAGATATCAGAAAAGATTGAAAATCTTCGCAAAGAACTTTTTGATCTTCGTTTCAAGCAAGCTACTAGACAGCTAGCTAAAACTCACCGTTTTAAAGAAGCACGAATCGAATTAGCTCAACTTTTAACGGTTTCTAATGAGCGAAGCCGCTCAAACACATCATCTTGATTTTTTAGTTATGGCACTTAAGGAAATGGTCGGCACTGTTGTCAGTGACAAAATGCAAAAGACTGTTGTAGTTGCAGTGGAGAATCGATTTCCACATCCTATCTACAAAAAAATTATTAGTCGTACTACACGATATAAAGCTCATGATGAAGATAATCATTGCAAAGTGGGAGACAGAGTTCGGATTAAAGAGTCACCTCCTATGAGTGCACATAAGCGATGGACTGTTAGCGATGTTCTGGTTAAGGGTATGAAATCTAAGGAGGCCGCAAAATGATTCAGCAAGAAACATTTCTCACCGTTGCAGATAATAGTGGTGCTAAGCGATTGCAATGTATTAGGGTCTTAGGGTCTAATCGTCGTTATGCCCATGTAGGCGATGTGATTGTGGCCTCTGTGAAAGATGCTATGCCAAATATGGGAGTCAAAAAATCAGACGTTGTGAAAGCAGTAGTAGTTCGAACTAGAGCAACAATGCGAAGAGAGACAGGGAATTCAATTCGCTTTGATGATAATGCTGCGGTTCTTATTAATGATGATCAAAATCCCAGAGGGACGCGGGTATTTGGTCCCGTTGCGAGAGAATTGAGAGAACGTAATTTTACCAAAATTGTCTCCTTAGCTCCGGAGGTTATTTAGTCATGGCAGCAGCGAAAACAAGTAAAGCTTCTTCTGATCGGATCAAAATGAAGATTCGTAAAGGAGATACAGTGCAGATTATTTCTGGAAAGGACAAGGGGAAAACAGGAGAAGTGCTTCAAACACTTCCTTATGAAAATAGAGTTGTAGTTAAAGGAATTAATCAAAGGACAAAGCATGTAAAACCAACACAAGAAGGCGAAACTGGTCGAATAGAGACAAATGAGGCTTCTTTGCATGCCTCCAATGTCATGATCTACTCAACTAAAGAAAAAGTAGCTAGCAAGGTTGAAATTTTTGTAGATAAAGATGGATCCAAGAAACGACGATTAAAGAAGACAGGGGAATTAATTGATTAATTCACTATTCCTTTGTCTGAATTAACTAAAGCAGACTTTCTTTCCCTAATTGAATTCTGACCACGACCAGAATTAATTTTTTTCAGCCATGTCACTAAAAACACGTTATCGAGAGACAATCAGATCAAAGCTTCTAAAAGATCTTGGTCTCAAAAATGTTCATCAAGTTCCTAAGGTGCAAAAAGTCACTTTAAACAGAGGACTTGGTGAAGCTGCACAGAATTCAAAGGCTCTAGAAGCTTCTCTAGCTGAAATGGCAACAATTTCAGGGCAAAAAGCTCTTGTGACAAGGGCAAAGAAAGCAATTGCTACTTTTAAGATCAGAGAAGGAATGGCTATAGGTTGCTCGGTCACACTTAGAGGTGATCGTATGTATGCATTCTTGGAAAGGTTTATTAATTTGGCGCTTCCAAGAATCAGAGATTTTCGTGGTGTGAATCCAAAAAGCTTTGATGGCCGAGGGAATTACACCATTGGCGTCAAAGAACAACTTATTTTCCCTGAGATTACTTTTGACAAAGTTGACACTATTAGAGGCATGGATATCACGATTGTGACCAGTGCTTCCTCTGATGAACAAGGTAAGGCTCTTCTTAGTGAAATGGGAATGCCTTTCCGTAAAAAATGAGTTTGATTAGCTAAATACTATGGCCAACCACGATCCAATTTCAGACATGCTCACTCGTATAAGAAATGCAAGTGAGAAACGTCATGAAAAAACCAAAGTCCCTGCTTCAAGAATGTCTCTTAGTATCGCTAAGGTTCTTCAGAGTGAGGGATTTATTTCAGAAATCAATGAAGAAGGAGAAGGCTTTCGAAAGCAACTCATTCTTGGATTGAAATATACCGGTAAGCATCGGTCACCCATTATTCGTTCAATGCAGCGAGTTAGTAAACCTGGGCTGAGGATTTATAAAAACACTCGAGGATTACCTAAGGTTTTAGGAGGGCTCGGAGTGGCAATAATCTCAACCTCTAAGGGAGTCATGAGTGATCGTGATGCTCGTAAGCAAGGTGTTGGAGGAGAAGTCCTCTGCTACGTCTGTTGATTAGTTATCTATTATGTCTCGTACTGGAAAAAGACCAATCTCCCTTCCTGAAAAGGTAGATGTAAAATTAGAAGGCCTTTCAATCACTGTCAAAGGTCCTAAAGGGCAATTACAGCGAACACTTCCTGATGGAGTTAGCCTTAGTAAAAATGACAATTCTATTGTCGTTAAACCTTTAGATGAAAAGAGAAAGTCCAGAGAAATGCATGGATTATGCAGATCTCTTGTAGCTAATATGGTTGAGGGAGTTAGTAATGGTTTTACAAAAAAACTTGAGATTGTAGGTGTTGGTTCCAGGGCTCAAGTAAAAGGAAAAACTCTTGTTGTTAGTGCAGGTTATAGTCATCCAGTTGAGGTCGTTCCTCCAGAAGGAATAACTTTTAAAGTTGAAAACAATACAAATGTTATTGTTACTGGACCTGATAAAGAATTAGTTGGTAATGAAGCTGCAAAAATAAGAGCTATTAGACCACCAGAACCTTATAAAGGAAAAGGAATAAAATATGAAGGAGAAGAGATTATTAGAAAAGCTGGTAAATCTGGCAAAGCTTAAATTTGCCTATTTATTTTTTTTTAATTTTTTAAGTCATGTCAACACTTTCTAGAAAACAACAGACCCAAAAACGACATAAACGCTTAAGAAGGAACTTAAGCGGAACAGAAGCTCGACCAAGACTTGCTGTTTTTCGTTCTAATAACCACATATATGCTCAAATCATTGATGATGATGCTCAAAACACTATATGTGCAGCGTCAACCCTCGATAAAGACTTGAAAGCTTCTCTAAAAGCTAATGCTGCAAGTTGTGATGCATCTACAGCAGTGGGAGAGCTTGTTGCAAAAAAAGCTTTATCAAAAGGCATCAAACAAGTTATCTTTGACAGAGGTGGGAACATCTATCATGGCAGGGTTAAAGCTCTAGCCGAAGCTGCCAGAATGGCAGGCTTGAACTTTTAATCATTGCTTTCATAATGACAGACTCTAAAAACCAGACCCAAAATAAAAGAAATTCTGGATCATCAGATGCACCTCCCGCAGCAGATGGCAGACAGGAAAATCGTCGCAATAGAGGAGAAAAACGCGGCGGAAGGAGAGATAGAAGAGGTCAAGAAAGAGACTCTGAATGGCAAGAAAGAGTCGTTCAAATTAGAAGGGTCTCTAAAACAGTTAAAGGTGGAAAGAAAATGAGTTTTAGGGCGATAGTTGTTGTTGGAAATGAAAAAGGGCAAGTTGGAGTTGGTGTTGGAAAAGCTGGAGATGTAATTGGTGCTGTTCGAAAAGGTGTCGCTGATGGTAAAAAACATTTAGTTCGTGTTCCTCTAACACGTAATAGCTCTATTCCAACACTTTCTAATGGTAGAGATGGAGCTGCAAGTGTATTGATTCGACCTGCAGCACCAGGAACAGGTGTAATTGCGGGAGGTTCAATTCGTACTGTTCTAGAGTTGGCGGGAATCAAAAATGTACTTGCTAAGAGATTAGGTAGTAAGACTCCTCTTAATAATGCTCGTGCTGCAATGGTTGCACTAAGTGAGTTAAGAACTCATAAAGCAACTGCAAGAGAACGCGGTATCTCACTCGAGCAGATCTATTCCTAAAAAACTATGACTATTAAATTGGAATCCCTTCAGGCAAATAAAGGATCTAGGCGTAAAAAATTGCGTAAGGGTCGTGGTATAGCCGCTGGTCAAGGAGCAAGTTGTGGCTTTGGAATGAGGGGCCAGAAGTCCAGGTCAGGAAGGCCTACTAGACCAGGCTTTGAGGGTGGTCAGATGCCCTTGTACAGACGAGTGCCAAAATTGAAGCATTTCCCAATAGTTAATCAGAAGACTTTTACTGTCCTAAACGTCTCAAATTTGAATTCATTAAAAGAAGGTACAGTTGTTAACCTGGATTTTCTGGTTAAGGAAGGTATTTTGACTAAGCCCAAAAGCCCTCTCAAAATTCTTGGTAATGGGAAATTAGAAGTGAAACTGACCGTTCAAGCTTCAGCTTTTACAGCATCTGCCAAAAAGAAAATAGAAGACGTTGGAGGAACATGTGAGGTTTACACTTGAGTTTGCTATGTATGAAAAAATCATTTTGATACATTAGCCTTAAATCAATTACCTTTTAAAATGTTAATAAGTCGTGGCCGTAATCCAAGCGCAGGTGAGGTAATTACTCAGCTTTTTAGTAATGAAGAGCTTAGGGGAAGAGTAATCACAACTCTTGGTTTATTGTTGGTTGTTCGGTTAGGAATTTATATTCCTATGCCAGGAATAGATAGAGAGGCCTTTAAAAGTTTTATCGACCAAGGGGGCCAATTAATTGGATTTCTCGATATCTTTACTGGTGGAGGCATCTCGACTCTAGGGATTTTTGCGCTTGGCATCCTTCCATTCATTAATGCGTCAATAATTATCCAGTTGCTAACTGCATCTTTACCTCAATTGGAAGATCTACAGAAAAATGAAGGGGAAGCAGGAAGAAGGAAGATTGCTCAAATCACTCGATATGTAGCTTTAGGGTGGGGATTAGTTCAAAGTACTGTTTTTGCTTTGATTCTTAGACAGTATGCAGTTGCAGGTCTTGGTGAGACTGAATTTGTTGTTCAAACATCCTTGGCATTGGTGACTGGATCGATGATAGTTATGTGGCTTAGTGAGATTATTACTGAAAAAGGGATAGGCCAAGGAGCTTCTCTTGTTATTTTCTTGAATATCGTCGCAACTTTGCCAAAGGCATTGAGCTCAACTATTGAAAAAGCTCAGACTGGGGATCGTGCAGATGTTCTAGGCATCATAATTCTTTTGACAGTTTTTTTGATTACAATTGTGGGCATAATTTTTGTTCAAGAAGGTGCAAGAAGAATCCCAATTGTTAGTGCAAAAAGTCAAATGGGAGGTACAGCTCTTTTACCAAGTAGACAAAGTTATCTACCTCTAAAATTAAATGCAGGAGGTGTGATGCCGATAATTTTTGCTTCAGCTTTGATTTTCCTACCAATTACAATTGCAAATTTCACGCAAAACCCCTTACTTATAAAGGCTGCTAGTGCTCTTAATCCTGGATCCTCTAATCCATGGCCATATGCAATTACCTTTTTTGCATTGATATTGGGATTCGCTTATTTTTATGCTTCTTTAACAATTAATCCAATAGATATTGCATCTAATTTAAAAAAAGGTGGTGTTGCAATTCCAGGAGTAAGACCAGGTAGTTCTACTGCTAATTATCTTTCAGGTGTTCAAAACCGTCTTACTTTGCTTGGTGGGTTATTCCTTGGGTCTGTAGCTATTGTCCCAGCTGCAGTCGAGAGAGCAACAAATGTTCAAACTTTTCAAGGGCTTGGGGCAACATCATTATTGATTTTGGTTGGAGTTGCAATCGATACTTCTAAGCAAGTGCAAACTTATGTGATTTCTCAAAGATATGAAGGATTAGTACGTCAATAACAATTTTACTATGATATTTAAATGAAAAAAAAATTACTATTTATTGGCCCTCCTGGAGCGGGTAAAGGGACGCAAGCAAGTCTTTTTTGTGCAAAGTACGGCCTTGACCATCTTTCTACTGGCGATTTGCTTAGAGATGAGGTCAACTCTGGATCTGATTTAGGTCTTAAAGCTTCAGAGGTTATGAATAAAGGGGAATTAGTAAGTGATGAATTAGTTCTCTCAATTGTTGAGGGAAGATTGGTGAATATTAAAAAAGGATGGTTGCTTGATGGTTTCCCTAGAAATGTCAATCAAGCTAATTCTTTGAAAAAGCTTTTAGAAAAAATTAATCAACCTTTAGAGGCGGTCATTTCAATTAAGATTGCCGATGATTATTTAATCAAAAGGCTTTTGGCAAGAGGTAGAGAGGATGATAACGAAGAAGTAATTGCTAATCGCCTCAAAATCTATAGAGAAAAAACTTCTCCACTTGTTGATCTCTATACCAAGCAAGGAATTCTTATGGAAATTGATGGTAATGCGGACATAGATGTTGTGTTTTCATGTATTGAGAAAGGTTTAGGCTGACGATGTAGTAAAGTTGTAGTTTGGAAATAGGAGAGTCTCACCAAATGAAGGTTAGATCCTCAGTCAAAAAAATTAGTCCTGACGATCAGATCGTGAGGCGAAGAGGCCGGATCTATGTGATCAACAAAAAAAGGCCTCGTAACAAACAGCGTCAGGGCTGATTCCTGAAGTTTTAAGAAGACTTAAGCGATTAATTTTCTTTTCGTTTACTTCTTAAAAATAGTCATCTTTAAATTATGATGGCTTTCATTGTTCCCCTTCGATTTATTCCTAAGTGGCACGGATTGCAGGCATCGACATACCTCGCGAAAAGCGAGTAGAAGTTGCCTTAACTTACATCTATGGTATTGGCTTAACTAGAGCCCAGATTATCCTTGACAAATCGGGAGTTAATCCTGATATTCGTGTTAAGGATTTAGAAGATAGTGATGTTCAGAAGCTAAGAGCTGTTACTGAAGAATTCACCCTTGAAGGAGATCTCAGGCGCCAAGAAGGAATGGCGCTTAAAAGACTTCAAGATATCGGATGTGTCCGTGGACGTAGGCATAGAATGAGTTTGCCTGTTCGTGGACAACGAACTAGGACAAATGCTCGAACTCGAAGAGGAGCGAGAAAAACTGTTGCAGGAAGAAAGAAATAATTTCTTAAGACTCCTGTTACCACTTGGTAAATTTCTAAATCTTTTTATATAAGGCACAGCCTAATGGCTACAACCTCAAAGAAATCCGGTTCTAAGAAGTCAAAGCGCAATGTTCCAAATGGAGTTGTGCATATTCAAAGTACCTTCAATAACACCATCGTTTCAATTACTGATACTTCTGGTGAAGTTATTTCCTGGTCATCGGCCGGTGCAAGCGGATTTAAAGGAGCTCGAAAAGGCACTCCTTTCGCTGCTCAAACTGCTGCTGAAGTTGCAGCCAGGAGGGCCGTGGAACAAGGTATGCGTCAAATAGAGGTTCTTGTAAGAGGACCGGGCTCTGGTCGTGAAACCGCAATACGAGCGTTGCAAGTAGCTGGTCTAGAAATTACTTTGATTAGAGATGTAACTCCTCTTCCTCATAATGGATGTAGGAGGCCTAAACGCAGACGCGTTTAAACTCTATTCACTTCAGTGAACTTTTCTTTTCTTTCCACATCGCATTAGACCGTGTTGCAATACCAGATCGACAGGATCGACCATCAAGTATCTAGTGATCGTTCCCAAACAGGCGTTTTCCTTATAGGACCTCTTGAAAGAGGTCAGGCAACAACTTTAGGCAATTCTTTGCGCAGAGTTTTAATGGGCGGTCTTGAGGGCAGTGCTGTTACTGCTGTCAGGATTGCTGGTGTTAATCATGAATATGCAACCATACCTGGAGTTCGGGAAGATGTTTTGGATATTCTTCTAAACTGCAAACAAATTTCTGTTGATAGTCGCAGTCAAGAGCTTGAGATAGGAAGACTTGTTGTTACAGGTCCTGCAGAAGTTAAAGCAAAGGATATTCAATTCTCCTCGCAGGTTGAAGTCGTTGATGGTGACCGTCCAATTGCGACAGTTCAGGAGGGTCACAACTTGGAATTAGAAGTACATGTCGAGAGAGGCATTGGATATCGACCAGTTGATAGAAGAAATGAAGAAACAAGCGCAATTGATTTGCTTCAAATAGATGCTGTATTTATGCCTATAACTAGGGTTAATTTTACTATTGATGAGACGGCTGTAGCTGAGGGTGGATCTACCAGAGAAAGATTAAAAATGGAGCTTGTGACTGATGGGTCGACCTCTCCGGATGATGCATTGTCTGAAGCTGCAAATCAATTAATTGAGCTTTTCCAGCCTCTTGCTACTGTCTCAATGGTAGAAGAGGTTCCTGAAGAGCCAGAACCTGCAGCAGAGGCTCAAATACCCCTTGAAGAGTTAAACTTATCTGTAAGAGCTTACAATTGCCTTAAACGTGCCCAAGTGAACTCTGTTTCAGACTTGATGGGTTTCAGTTATGAGGATTTGTTGGAAATCAAGAACTTCGGTTCCAAGTCTGCTGATGAAGTTATTGAGGCTCTAGAGAGAATAGGAATTTCTATCCCTCAAAGTAGAACTTCTGTATGACTTTCAGTTTTATTACTACAACCTTTCAAAGCTAATCCAATGCGTCATCAACGTCGAATACCACAATTAAGTCGTCCTGCTGATCAAAGGAAGGCGCTTTTACGAGGATTAACTACTCAATTAATTCGTGAAGGTAGAGTTACAACAACCAAAGCTAGAGCAAAAGCTTTGAGAGATGAAACAGAGAGAATGATTACTTTCTTCTCTGCAGCAGCTTTCTTCTCTGCTTGAGCTTTCTTCTCTGCTAGAGCTTTCTTCTCTGCTTGAGCTGTTTTCGCTTGCACTTTAAATCCAAAATTTTGCCTATTCAAGCACCCTGATCAGAATGATTTTAGAAATATTGGCTAGTTGCAATGAAGTAATGCAATAGTTTTCCTTTTAAATCTATAAAACTACCAAAATCTTTTGAACTTAATAAGAACGGAGAGGGAGGGATTCGAACCCTCGACAGAAGTTACCTCCTGTAACTCCTTAGCAGGGAGCCGCTTTCAACCACTCAGCCACCTCTCCATACTAAATACCCTATCAAGTCAAAGCTCAAAAAAATTAGATTGTGCTCCTCTACAAATGTTAAGTGACAACTCTAGGAAGTCGATTTCTAAAACTGCAAAGAACTTCCCATGGAATTGATCCAGACAAATCAGACCAATTCTGTGGAGAAATAAACACTTCACCATCCTTTCCAAGAAGGGTTAAAACTTGACCTATTTTTACATCTGGTTTTTCAGTTATGTCAAAAACCATTTGATCCATTGCAATTGCACCTACTTGAGGCACTAAAACTCCATCTATGGAGGCTGATATTTTTCCTGAAAGAGCTCTGCTTACCCCATCTGCATAACCAATAGCAACTACAGCAAGCTTACTTTTTCTTTGAGTTTTGAAAAAATGTCCATACCCCACCCCAATGCCTTCTTCAACATCTCTAATCAAAGTCACTCTAGCCTTTACTTTCAGTGCAGGCGTAAGGTTCAAATCAGACTCAAAATCATTAACAGGAAAGTAACCATACAAACTAAGTCCAACTCGAACCATATCAAAATGAAGACAACTATCTGATAGTGCCCCTGCCGAATTAGCTAAGTGTCTGCATATAGATTGTTTCCTTTCACCTAAATCATTTAAAACTTTTTCAAATCTATTTAACTGAATTTGAGTAAAATTCTTAAGAGTTTTTCCCCTATGATCTTTATCAGCAATTGCCAAATGACTATATATACCTTTTAAAGATATATTTTCTAAATAATCTATTTTAGAAATCAATTCTTTTACTTCATTGCAATCACATCCAAGTCTCGTCATCCCTGTGTCAATTTTCAGATGAATAACAAATTGTTTATCAGTTTTTTCAGCAATATTATTACAAATGATTGCCTCACGAATTCCACTAATCGTAGGGATAAGATCCCAACAAAAAGAAGAATAGAGTTCTTCTGAATTTATTAGATTTCCAAGAATTAAGATTTGACACTTCAAACCAGCATTTCTTAATTCAATCCCTTCTTCTAAAGTAGCCACACCGAGGCTATCAGCACCTCCAAGTAAAGCAGCCTTGGCGACAGTTTCTGCGCCATGTCCATATCCATCAGCTTTTACAACTGCCATTAGCAAACAATCTTCACCAATAAATTTCTTCAAGACTCTAGAATTATTTTCAATAGCTTTCGAATCAACCTCAACCCATGCACGACTGCAAGGGTGTGAGTTAATTACATTTTTGGTTGTCCCACCAAAAGTGAAAAATCTTGGAGTTCTATGGCTCTTTGACATACTTCGCATACAACCAATGTAATAAAGGAAACTGCATCAAGGGTGTAATACCACTAGCATGCCGCTTAAATGTCTTGTTGGCATGGGTCAAGTTCTTGTTTTGAATGCTTCCTATGAGCCATTGAACATCACTTCATGGCGTCGCGCGACTGTTTTAATGCTTAAAGGCAAGGCTGAAAGCCTTGAAGAAGATTTTGCTCACAGTATTAGGCAAGATTTCAAAGCCCCTACTGTCATAAGATTAAGACAATTTATTAGAGTTCCATACCGTGATATACCTCTAAGTAGAAAAAACATATTTCAAAGAGATAATAACTGTTGTCAATACTGTGGTCAGAAAAATAACAAGCTTTCAATTGATCATGTTTTACCCCGAAGTAGAGGAGGAACAGACAACTGGGAGAATGTAATTACTGCATGTCTTCAATGCAACGTAATGAAAGGCAATCGAACACCTGAAGAAGCAAAAATGCCCTTAAGAGCAAAACCTTACAAACCTTTAAATAATATGAGTTTTGAAACTACAAAACAAATTCACTCTGGCCGCCATAAGGAATGGGGTAAATATGTAATTGGATGGGTGACTTAATTTTTTTACTCTTCAGATTGATTACTAAGTTCTTCCATTTGTCTTTTTTGTTCTTCTGCAATACATGCACCAATTACATCGTCTAACTGACCTGCTAAAACTTGTTCAAGAGGGAAGTTAATTCCTAATCGATGATCAGTCGTTCGATTATCTTTATAGTTATAGGTTCGTATCTTTTCACTTCTATCTCCTGTCCCAACCTGAGACAATCTAGCAGATCTTTCTTTTGCATTAGCCTCTGCTATTTCTAATTCTAATAATTTAGCTCTTAAAATTTCCATTGCTCTCTCTCTATTTTGCAATTGAGAGCGCTCCTGAGTGCAAAAAACTCTTATACCTGAAGGTTTATGAAATAAATCTATAGCTGTTTCAACTTTATTAACATTTTGTCCACCAGCTCCCCCTGACCTGGCTGTACTAATTTCTAAGTCAGTAGATTCTATTTTCACCTCAACTGGATCAGCCTCAGGCATGACGGCAACAGTTGCAGTGGAAGTATGAACACGTCCTTGAGATTCAGTTGAAGGAACTCTTTGCACTCTATGAACTCCTGCTTCAAATTTTAATTGGCTATAAACAGATTCACCTTTGACTGAAATAATCATTTCGCGAAAACCACCGACATCAGCTTCTGTCGAACTTATAGGTTTTACATTCCACCCTAACTTTTGTCCATATCTCTCATACATTCGTGCCAAATCACCAGCCCATAAACAAGCTTCACTTCCTCCTGCACCTGCTCTGATCTCAAGCATGACACTTCTTTCGTCTCTAGGGTCTTTGGGTAAAAGAGCTAAAGTCAATTTCTGAATTAATGCATCTTTTGAAAATTCAAGATTTTGAAGTTCTTCTCTGGCTAAAAGTTCCATCTCTTTATCATCTCTGCTTTCTTTAACTAAAGTTTTAGCTTCTGCACATTCTCTTTCTATCGTCTGGAGTTCCGAATAATCATTAACCAAAGGTTCTAAGCGTGATCTCTCTCTAGAAATTTTCTCTAATTGTTTAGGGTCTGATGCAACATCTGGATCAGCAAGTTGCAACTCCAAATTTTGAAAACTACTTTTAGCTGTTTCTAAACGTTTTATTAGGGTTGAAGAATCCATTCTTTTTATTCCCTAAATCTTTAAA
>QCFD01000006.1 GCA_003278445.1 Prochlorococcus sp. AG-363-B05 | reverse complement strand
TAAGGGGACTTCTGCTGATGATCCTGAAGAAGATAATTCACGCTGGGAAGCGTATTACACATTCAAAGTTAATGATGGAGTAAGTGTTACCCCTGCTATTTTTGGTGGCTCTGATATCGGGACCAATGACAAGGATGTTAATGGTGCAGTTCTTTTAACTGAATTCAAATTTTAATGATTCGAATTTGATAAAAAGCCGCCCCTTTTTAAGGGCGGCTTTTTATTTACCAGCAGTTTTCACCTTCGCCAATTGGAATACAAATATCAGCTTTTTTAGCCTTATCTGCAGCTTTTTGAGCCGCTTCGTCAAGCTTGCCATCTTCATCTGCTTCTTGATCAGTCGTCCATTCCTTTAATCCACCCATTTCATTATGGTTTTCTCCAGCCATTGAATTGTCTGGAATAATTGCGTTAGTTGTTAACGCAGCAGCAGCAGCAAGAAATATTCCGATAGGTGTTTTACTTGGCATACCAAATTTCATTTGATTGTATTTTGATAGTTTGCAATTACTAATGAAAGTTCTTTTCTTACACTTTGTTGTATAAATTGATTAATTTAATCTCCTAGCCTTCTTAGTAAGTTGCTATAAGACTGGAAAATTAAATCTAATTCATCGGACCTTCCATGCTTAGCAAGCAAACCTTTGGCTCCAGCGTCTAGGCCGAATAAGAAATTTCTTTCTTCATTGCTTTGGATATAACTTTGAATCCAACCTACGCAGACATAGCGTTCGCCTTCTTTGACTTCAGCAACTGAATGTAGTTGTGTGCTTGGATAAATAATAATTTCTCCTGCAGATAGTTTTATTTTTTCATTATTATTAATTGTCTGAATGCATAATTCACCACCTTGGTATTCTTTTGGTTCGTTTAAAAATAATGTAAAAGATAGATCACTTCTTCCTGTAGGCATATACGGATTGTCAATGTGACTACCATAGCCATCTCCAGTAAGAGATTTTGTACACATTACGCCATGGATTAATTTAGGCAATGTAAAACTTTTCAGAAGAGAATTTGATGTGATTTTGTTAATAATTAGATCTTTGATTTCAATTGAAGTTTTTGATTTTTTGTCTAGTTGAAGATTATGTTTGATTTTTGCAGCATGACTTCCTGCAGTTTTTTTTCCATCTTGCCAGGAGGATTTTTCTGCTTTTAGTTTTTGAACTATCTCAAGTGCATCTGATTTATCAACTAGAGAATGAGTTAAATATTCCATCTTTAATATCCAGGTTGGCTTATATCTTAAAGCATAAATAAGTTATCAATTGATACTTGATCGCGTATAAAAGTTTCTAAGAAGGGTTTAGCCTTGTCTTCTTGTCTAGTCTGTAAAAATATATTAATCCCTTCCCTATATAGATTAATGAATTTAATCAAGCGTCTTTTTACTTCAGTATTGGTTGGTTCTCTATTAGCTTCTTCAAGTTTTAATAATGTAAAAGCCTCTGATAGAGAAGTTAGGATTTATTCAGGTCGGCATTACAGCACTGATAAAAAGATTTACAAGAAATTTAACGAAGAGACTGGTATAAAAATACGATTAATTGAAGCTACTGGTATTTCTTTAGTTGAAAGATTGAAGCGCGAAGGAGCAAATTCTAAAGCTGATGTGATTCTTCTTGTTGATGCTGCTCGAATAAGCAATGCTGCGAAAAGTGGTCTTTTACAGTCATACCGATCTTCTGAATTAGATAAAAATGTTCCAGTTGAATATCGAGATCCTAAATTTAGATGGTATGCCTTGACCAGAAGGGTTAGGGTTATGGTGGCTAATCCAAAGAAAGTAGATATAAATACAATCAAAGATTATTCAGATCTTGCTAATCCTGATTTGCAGGGTCTTGTATGTGTGAGAAAAAGAAGCAGTCCATATAATCAATCTTTAGTAGCTAATCAAATTGTCAATAAAGGAGAAGCAAAAACTAAGGAATGGCTAAAAGGTATGATTTCAAATATTTCGCAACCTTTTTTCCCTGGAGATATCGGGGTAATAAGAGCTGTCGCTCAGGGGAAATGCGGAGTAGGTATAGTTAATCATTATTATGTCTCAAGAATGCTTGCTGGTGTGAATGGTAAAAAAGATAGAAGGTTGGCAAAAAAAGTAAAGGTTATAACCCCTAATCCTGCACATGTAAATGTTAGCGCTGGTGGAATTGCTAAATATGCGGAAAATAAAGAAGAAGCTATTCAACTTCTTGAGTATCTTGCTTCCCCCGACGGGAGTAGGGGTTTAGCTGGTCCAACATATGAGCATCCTTTAGTAGGTTTTAATAAAACAAATGAGGTTACTCAATTTGGTGAAGTCATACCTGACAGTGTCACTATTGACCAATTAGGAGCAAATAATAAAAAAGCAATCACTCTTATGAGAAATGCAGGTTGGGATTAAAAGCTAAAATTGGTTTTTGAATTTTGATGATTTTCAAGAGAAAATAATTTTTTGCTATAAAATTTTAAGTAAGGAGAGGTGGCTGAGTGGTCGAAAGCGAACGACTCGAAATCGTTTGATAGCGAAAACTATCCGTGGGTTCGAATCCCACCCTCTCCGTCCCTTTTTTTATTTTTTCTTGAATGCTTATAAACACATTTTTTAGTCATGATTACAATGAAAAGAGAAAAAAATAACATGAAAATTCTTGATGATTCTTCTGCTTTTTATAATGAAGTAGTTAATTTGATTGATTTAGATAATTATGATTATGCTATTAAGTCTATTAGAAAGTATATAAATACTCTTAAAAGCCCTGATGATATAGCATTGGCATATCTAAATTGCGGTTTTTTAAATGATAAATTGGGTGATAATACTTCTGCTATAGATGACTTCTCAAAATCAATTTCTTTTGAAGATGAATTAGAAATTATAAATCAAAGGTCTAAAGATATTGCATATAGCGGTAGAAGTAATTCTAGGTATAAGAATCAAAACTATAAGGGATCAATAGAGGATAAAAGGAATGCTAAAAAGATTAGATTGTTAGAAATTGAACGTTTCTCCGAGCCAAATAATTTTAAAATAGATTATAAAAATATTTTATTGGGTACTTTTATTGAAATAGATCTAGTACCTAAATATAAAACATTAATTAAAGCTTCAAGAATTCAAAATAGTAAATATGATCTAATTGCAGATTATAAAAAAGTAATTAGTAATAAAAGGAAAGACGAGGTTATAAAAAAATTAGAGTTTTTAAGTGAATCAAAGTATAAATTTGGAGATTACAAAGCTTCTATTAGGGCTATTAGAAGAGCAGAGAAATATTATTGAATAGGCAATATAAATGTATGTTCTTCATAGCCAATAAGGATCACTAATGAATTCAACTTTTAGTTGCTTTTTGTTTGGAACAGTTTCGATACATGCGCGTATCACTTCTCCATTTACTTCTATCTCACATGCTCCACAGCTTCCTCCTAGACACCCAGTAGGGATTTCAACATTGGCATCATATGCAGCTTTTAACCATTCATCTCCAGGTGAGCAATTGCTTGATTTCTCGTTAGGCCAACTTATTTTTACTTTGTCCATTGTTTAAATGTTTTCAATTAATTTATCTATAGTTATATTCTTCTCGAAGGAATCTGCTAGTAAATCTAACAATCTCTCTCTTCTTTCATTATAGTTTTCATGGCTAAGACTTAATTCCTTTAGCCCTTTCTTCTGTCTTACTTTATTTATCCATTCAAGTCTCCATTCGTTATTTTCAAAAATTCCATGCAAATAAGTGCCGCCTATAAAGCTTTTATCTTTTTTTTCAATTACCCATCCTAAAGAAGAGTTTTTAAATAATGAGATAATATCGAAACTTTTATTATCGATTAAATTACTTGTACCATAATGCATTTCAAACCCATTTACTTTTTTTTCTTTGGGCCATGAAACTATTTCTTCCTTTTGTGTTATTTGTTTGATTTCTCCGAAGATCGTTCTTATGGGAAGAAGGTTCATCCCCTTACAGTGAGAAGAACTTAAAACATTAATACTTTCCTGTCTATGTGGATCTTCTAATGATTTGCCTAGCATTTGTAATCCTCCGCATATTCCAAAAATACTACCTCCATTTTTTGCGTAGTAATTTATTTGATTGATCATCCCACTTTTGTTTAGTATCTCTAAATCTTTTATTGTTTGCTTACTTCCAGGAATTATTAATACATCTGGTGTGCCAAGATCTCCTTCAGGTTCTATCCATTTTATATGAATACCAGGGTCGCCCCAAAAGGGATCTAGGTCAGAAAAATTACTAATTCTAGGTAGTTTTATAATTGCTATTTGTATTTCTGCGTTGCGATTGACTTGTTTGCTTTCAAGTAAATCTAGAGAATCTTCAGGTGGAAAGATCTCTTTTAGCCAAGGTAATACTCCTAATACTGGAATTCTTGTTTCCTTTTCTATCCATGTTACACCTGTTTCAAATAATTCTTTATCACCTCTAAACCTATTAATAATTATGCCTTTGATTAATCTTTTTTCCTCAGGTTTCATTAATGCTAGAGTCCCAATTATTTGAGCGAAAACACCGCCTCTTTCAATATCTGCTACTAAAATACAATTTGCATTTAAAAATTTTGCTAATTTTAAATTTGTTAGATCTTTATGTTGTAAATTTACTTCTACAGGACTTCCCGCCCCCTCAATAATAAGCCTTCCATCTTTCTCATTAGTTGTTAATAATATTAGACCTTGTTTAATAGCTTCCCATCCTGAATTAAACCAATCATCGTAATAACTTATTGCGTTAGTAGTTCCTACACTTTTCCCAAGATGAATTACTTCACTTGTGCAATCCCCCTTTGGCTTGAGAAGCACAGGATTCATTTCAGCACTTGGTTCTAATCCTGCAGACCAAGCTTGAAGGGCTTGAGAATATGCCATCTCTCTTCCCTGAGTATCAACCCAGGCGTTATTGCTCATGTTTTGGCCTTTAAAAGGTAATGGCTTTTCCCCTTTTCTTTTTAAATATCGACAAATAGCCGTAGCGATAAGTGTTTTGCCCGCACCACTAGAGGTCCCTAAAACCATTAAGGGCGTATGTTTTGGCTTTATGTTCATCTTGGTGATAATTGGTATTTTAGGCATGTAATTAATTTTTTTATAAGCGTTGCTTTTTGATTAAATAAATCTGAACTATTTTCTAATACTTGCCTTCCAATGGGAGTAATGCGAACTTTTGATGTTAGGCCTTGGCCATCAACTTCTCTTCGCAAAACGCCTATTTTTATTAATTTAATAAATTCATTTTCTATTAATGAGGCACTATTGATAAGCATGCATTCTGATTTTAAATATTTTGATTTATTTAGAAAAACATTTTGAGCACTAAGGCTACTCTTTAGAAGACTTTGAAAAAGGAAAAAGTTAAAGGGACTGCTTTTTATCCCTTTCTTTGCTCTTTTAAAGATTTTCTTGTCAATGAGCAACATTTAATTAAATGGATCTATTTTAAAATTAAAGATCAATCATGATCTTACTTATTAAAAAAACTAGTTTTTATGTTAGTGCTTGCTTCTGCATCCAAAGCACGGAAAAAATTACTTGAGCAAATATGTCTGAAACACAAGGTCATTGTAAGTGATTTTGATGAGACAAAGGTTCTGGAATCAGATCCTCTCCTTAAGGTCAGATTATTAGCCAAGGGTAAAGCTGATAGTGTATTTAAAAAGTTGAAAAAAGAAAATAAAGCTTCAAATATTTTTCAAGCTTTATTAGGTTGTGATTCTTTGTTTGAGTTTGAGGGAGAAATTTTTGGTAAACCTATTAATAAGCAGCAATTATTATCAAGATGGAAAAGAATGTCTGGCAAGTCAGGCTTTTTGCATACGGGTCATTATTTAATTTCAATGGATAATGTTAAAAGCGATATGAAAAGTAATTCACTAAATAAATTTTTTGAAGGTGTTGTGAGTACAAAAATTCAATTTATGTCCTTATCCAATATTGAAATGATTAAATATGCTTCAATTCCTGAACCATATGATTGTGCAGGAGGTTTTGCAATTGAAGGAAATGGTGGACTCTTTATAAAAAAAATAGATGGATGTTTTAGCAATGTTATTGGGTTGAGTTTGCCTTGGTTAAAAACTAATTTAGAAAAATTTGGCTTATCCGAGTTGTTTCTAGAAAGCTAATAAAAAAGAATAAAAATTTTTAGGCAAAAAAAAAGTCCTCAATAAAGAGGACTTTTTTTTTAGAATCTAATCTAGATCAGGCATTGAAAGAGCAGGCTCTTGTGAACGACTGATACCTTTTTCAAATCCAGCTGCAGCTGCTCTCGCACGACCAGCATGCCAAAGATGACCTACAAATGTAAACCAACCAAGGAAGAACTGAGCTCCAGCAAGCCATTGACGCAAGTTAACAAAGTTAACAGCATTAGGCTCAGTAATGATTCCACCAACAGAGTTAATAGAAGCGTTAGGAGCATGAGTCATGTACTCAGCAGCACGGCGAACTTGCCAAGGCTGAATATCATTTTGAATCTTCTCAAGACTTAGACCATTTGGTCCTCTAAGTGGCTCAAGCCATGGTCCTCGGAAATCCCAAAAACGCATTGTTTCTCCACCAAAGATAATTTCACCAGTAGGAGAACGCATTAGGTATTTACCTAAACCAGTTGGTCCCATAGTTGAACCTACATTTGCACCAATTCGTTGGTCACGAACTAGGAATGTAAAACTCTGGGCCTGAGAGGCTTCAGCGTTTGTAGGACCGTAGAACTCAGATGGGTAAGCAGTATTGTTGAACCAGATGAAACATGAAGCAACAAAACTTGCAACACAAATTCCACCTAATGCATAACTTAGAAGTCCTTCACCATTCCAGATGAAGGCTCTTCTTGCCCATCCATAAGGCTGAGTGAAGATATGGAAAAGACCACCAATTATTTCAATCACACCCAGGTAAACATGTCCTCCGACAATATCTTCCATGGAGTTAACTCCAACCATCCAGCCACCACCACCCCAGGGTGTTGATAGTAGATATCCAAAAATAATTCTTGGATCAAGTGTTGGGTTGATCAGACGAACTTCTCCTCCACCAGGAGCCCATGTGTCGTATGCACCACCTAGGTACATCCAGTTAATTGAAAAAAGTAATGATCCAACACCCAATACAACCAAATGGAAACCAAGAATGTTGGTCATTTGATTTTTATCTCTCCAATCAGTAGAGAAAAATGGGAAAGCTTCTTCAAGTTTCTCTGGACCAGCTAAAGAGTGGAAAACCCCTCCAAAACCAAGAATTCCAGATGCAACAAGGTGAATCACACCAGCAATGAAGAAAGGCCATACATCAATGACTTCTCCTCCTGGACCAATTCCATAACCAAACATGGCTACGTGAGGCATACAAATCAAGCCTTGCTCCCACATTGGCTTGTCCAATGTGAAATGACTGACTTCAAAAAGCATCATTGCTCCTGCCCAGAACACCATTAGTCCTGCATGAGCAATGTGAGCTCCCAAAAGTCTTCCAGAAAGATTGATTAGCCTTGCATTTCCTACATACCAGGCATAACCAGTCTCTTCAAGACTTTGATTTGGAGCTTTGAGTAAACTATTAAAGGGCGTTTCCACGTGGGAGTACCTCCTCAGGGAATACAAAGTTTTCGTGTGGTTGGTCTACAGAAGACATCCATGCACGCATACCTTCATTAAGAAGGATATTTTTAGTGTAGAAAGTTTCAAACTCAGGATCTTCGGCAGCTCTGATCTCTTGGCTAACAAAATCGTAAGCACGAAGGTTTAGAGCCAAACCGACAATTCCTATAGATGCAGCCCACATACCTGTTACTGGTACGAAAAGCATCAAGAAGTGAAGGAAACGCTTATTTGAGAATGCAATACCGAATATCTGACTCCAGAAGCGGTTTGCAGTAATAAATGAGTAAGTCTCTTCTTCTTGTACTGGGTCGAAACCTCTGAAAGTTGTACTCTGATTTTTACCGTCAGAGTAAACACTTGAATCTTCGTAAAGAGTGTTCTGAACTGTTGCACCGTGAATAGCACAAAGTAGAGCACCACCAAGAATCCCTGCTACACCCATCATGTGGAATGGATTAAGCGTAATGTTGTGGAATCCTTGAATAAAGAGAATGAAACGGAATATTGCTGCAACTCCAAAAGAAGGAGCGAAGAACCAACTGTGCTGACCTAGAGGATAAATAAGGAAGCAAGCAGTAAATACTGCAATAACTGCTGAGAAAGCAAGTGCGTTATAAGGACGGATACCAACTAGTCTTGCAATTTCGAACTGACGAAGCATGAAGCCGATAAGGCTAAATGCGCCATGTAGAGCAACGAAATTCCATAGGCCACCAAGTTGGAACCAACGTGTTAAATCGCCCTGCGCTTCAGGTCCCCAAAGGAAAAGAAGGCTATGACCCATGGCATCGCCAGGAGTACTAACAGCAGCAGTGAGGAAATTACATCCCTCAAGATAAGAGCTGGCTACACCATGGGTGTACCAGGAAGAAACGAAGGTTGTACCTGTGAACCATCCACCTATAGCTAGGAAAGCAGTAGGGAAGAGAAGTAGTCCAGACCAACCAACAAATACGAATCGGTCGCGCTTTAACCAGTCATCGAGGGCGTCAAACCAACCTCGTTCTGTTGCGCTTCCAACAGCGATCGTCATGGGAGGAGCGTTGCTGAGCTTTTGTATACGTCGGAGACTTTAACAACGATGACGGGGTTTGTGGGCAAATGTTTAACTTGATGAAATCCCTTGTATTGAAATGAGATAAAACAAATCTTTTTTATTGCTAGTTTGTAATTGTCAAAAACTTAGTCTCTATAATGTTTTGAAAGGTATGCGACTCCCAATTTTACGAGCTTATGACAACTGAAGAAAATTTAAATCAACCAGAAAAAGCATTATCTGATTTGGTTCTAGAACAAGAAATTAAAGGTTCGCGTAAGGTTTCGAACTATTTAGTTGCTTCCATGCTCAGTATTGGTGGTGTTGGATTTTTATTGGCTTCTTTTTCAAGTTATTTCGGTAGAGATTTTTTACCTTTGGGAAATCCATCTACGTTGATTTTTGTCCCTCAAGGTTTGGTGATGGGCCTTTATGGTGTAGCAGCTTTTTTATTAGCTATTTATTTTTGGAGACTTATTAGCATTGATTATGGTTCTGGTGTAAATAGGTTTGACAAAAACAAGGGAGTTTTATCTTTATCTAGAAGAGGACTATTAAAAAATATCGAAATAGAAATTCCTATTAATGAAATTAAAGCTGTGAAGTTAGATGTAAGAGAAGGTTTTAATCCACGAAGAAGAGTTTCTTTGAGAATCAAAGGGAGGAAAGATTTACCTATCTCAAGAGTAGGATCTCCTAAGCCATTACTGGAATTAGAGAATGAAGGTGCTGAAATTGCAAGATTTTTAGAGGTTAATCTTGAAGGTATCTAAAGAAAATAATATAAGTAAAAATATATTAAATAGTTCATCATTAATTTATAGATCATCTTATATACTTTATATCTTTTTAATTATAAATATATTTTTTATATCTGGATGTTCAGCTTTAAAGAAAAACGATGATGTAAATATATGTTCTTCTACAAGTCTACCTTGCTTGCTTTCGACTGAATATGTTTTGTTGATTACCAACAAAGGGAAAATAAAATTAGAGCTTTATGGAAAATCAGCACCAATAACAGTTGGATCTTTTATTGATTTTGTGGAAAAAGGTGCATATGATAATACAATTTTTAATCGAGTTATTAGAAAACCTTATCCCTTCATTATTAGAGGGGGTGAAAATATTTCAATAGAAGGTGAGAATAAGTTTATAGATGAAGAAACAGGGAAAATAAGATTTATCCCATTGGAAATAAAATTAAAGAAAAATAATTTACCAACTTACGGAAAAGAAATAGATATATCTAACAAAAATAATAGCCTTGAACTTAAGCATAAAAGATATTTTTTATCCATGGCTAGATCTGAAAAATTAGATTCTGCAAGTTCTCAGTTTTATATATCATTGAAGTCTTTGCCAGAACTTGATGGGAGGTTCGCTGTCTTTGGCAAAGTGATTAGCGGTATGAATGTGGTTGAATTAATAGAAGAAGAAGACTTTATAGTCGAAGCTAAAAGATTATGATTTTTTCTAGATAAAAATTATTTTTTAGATTTTAACATTTCTGTGTTAACTCCTGAGGCTCTCTTAAGAGCAACCTTACCTGTCCTAGAAATTTCTAGAATTCCATAAGGGTTTAATAAATTTTCTAGAGCAACTAGTTTTCCTGGGTCTCCAACTACTTCAAGTGTCAGTGCATTATCTGAAACATCTACAACTTTAGCTCTAAAAACTTGAACTAGGTCAAGAATTTTTCCTCTGTTTTCGGATGATGCTGAGACTTTCAAAAGCATTAATTCTCTTTCTACAGCTGGCAAAGTTGTTAAATCAATAACCTCTAAAACATTTATTAGTTTGTTTAGTTGTTTGGTCATTTGCTGGAGTGTTAATTCGTCACCCTGTACAACCATTGTCAATCTTGATATGCCTTTGGCTTCTGCAGGCCCTACAGCCAAACTATCAATATTGAATCCTCTTCGTGCAAATAGTCCTGCAATCCTGCTTAGTGCCCCAGACTCATCTTCAACTAAAACTGAAAGTGTGTGCTTCATATTGGTTAATTAGAAGTGTTTAAGTTTTTCAGCCATTTCAGAACAATTTGATTGAAAACTGTTGGTAATTCATCATGGAGACAATGCCCAGCATCATCAATTACTTTCAATTTAAGCCAAGGATGTAGCTTTACTAGTTTTTTTGCTAAAAATACCGGTATCAATTTATCTTGTTTACCCCAGATCAACAAAATGGGAGGACGATTCTGCAGGCTTTTAATCTTTTGAACAATTGATGGACCTTTTGCCGCATTTTCCCTACTACTCATGCCAATGCACATAGATCTAAGAGCTTTGGAAGCATTAGGTCTTCTTGCAGGAGTTGTAACAATCCTTTTTAAAAAGTTATCATTTAAAATTGATCGAAAGTAGGCACTTTGAAGAGCTAAAGTAATTAATTTTGTCTTTGAAATTAAATTTACTAAGGGCTTTAGTGGAAACAAATTAAAGAAAACTTTTATTAGAAGACTTTTAACTTTATACATACAACTTGGAAAGAGGTTCCTAATTGGATTAACGAAAATTGGTTCTGGAAGTGGAGCTGCAATTATTGCTTTTATTAATTCTGGTCTTTCTGAGAGTGTTGTAATTGCTGTTAAAGCTCCCAAAGAATTCCCAATCAATATAACTTTTCCGTTTCTTTTAACATCTACTATTTCATCAAGGAATGAAGCTAATTGTTTTGCCCAGATTTTATTGTCCAGATATTTTATTTTGCCTTGAAGATTTTGTTCTGACCTACCAAATCCTATTAAATCTATTCCATAAACTCTATAACCTTGAGATGCAAATATTTCTGCGTTACATCTCCAATGATCGCTGCTTGCCCCAAAACCATGGACTAGGACAATAGGAGTATTTGATTCATCTCCAGTCACTCTAAAGTGCACTTTGAGATCTTTGAAGAACCAATTCTTAGATTCACCCCAATCAGGGAATCCGATTAACGGTTCTTGATTAGAAATATTTGACTGGATTTCATTCAAAACAAACCCCAGCTTGGATTCGAACGGTTTTCAATTGAATTTAAGTTTATTTTAAAAATCTACTTTTTTAAGTTTTGATTGTTATCTGAATGTCAGGGCTTTAGGTTTTAATAGTAAATGAGTTAAATTATCTGAATGGCATCAGAAATTTTTGGAATCGCTGCAGTCTTTTGGGTTTTAATCCCAGTTGGACTATTAGGAGGAGTTCTTCTTTTGAAACTTCAAGGTGATTAATTTCAACAATCTATAGTTTGCCCATTTAGGCTCCTCTCTTGTAATGAATTCAACTATGCAAGTTCTGGTGATTGGTGCCACAGGAACCCTAGGTCGCCAAATAGCCAAAAATGCCATAGATGCTGGGCACAAAGTCCGCTGCATGGTTAGAAAACCTAAAGCTGCTTCATTCCTTCAAGAGTGGGGCTGTGAATTAACACGTGGAAATTTAATAAATAAAGAAGATATTGAATATGCTCTTGAAGGAGTGGATGCTGTTATTGACTCTGCAACGAGTCGTCCTGATGATCCACTTAGTGTTTACGAAATAGACTGGGAGGGAAAATTAAATCTTTATAATGCTTGTGACGAAAAAAATGTGAAAAGAGTTGTTTTTTTATCTTTACTTGGAGCTGAAAATTACAGAAAGATTCCTTTGATGGATATCAAATATTGTACTGAAGAGTTATTAGTTAATTCATCTTTGGACTACACCATTTTGCAGGGTGTTGCTTTCATGCAAGGCGTAATAGGTCAATTCGCTATTCCGATTTTAAATAACGAACCAGTTTGGATCAGCGGAAATCCTACTGATATTGCATATATGAATACTCAGGATATTGCTCGATTTGCTGTTGCAGCTTTAGATAGGCCACAAACTATAAAAGGCAAATTCCCAATAGTTGGTCCGAAAGCATGGAGCGCCAAAGAATTGGTTAATCTATGTGAGAAATTCAGTGATAAAAGAGCGAGGGTACTAAAAGTTTCTCCCACAGTAATTTCAATTGCTCAATCAGTTGTATCGTTTTTTGAGCCAACTCTAAATGTTGCAGAGAGGCTTTCTTTTTCCGAACTAAGCGGCAGTGGAGGGGAATTGAATGCTCCTATGGAAGATACCTATACTGCTTTTGGCTTGAGTCAGGCTGATTCGACAACGATGGAGGGTTACATAAAAGAGTATTACGGGGTTATTTTGAAAAGGCTTAAAGATATAGGAGTTGATCTTGATCTTGAAGAGAAAAAGAAATTTCCAATTTAATCCATTGCAAAAACATAGTTAATATGTACTATTAAGGGAAATCACTTTTGCGATGTCGATTAGTCAAATTAAAAACCTTAATAGAAGATTGGAAAACCTATCTAAGGAAGCTTCTTCAGAGCTAGATAAGTTATGTGGTAATGAATTATGGAAAAGTATTGGATTTGATGCTTTTGATGGTTTGGATGATTCTGATTTAAGAGCTTCTGCGAATTATTATTATGGACAATTTCAAACTGCTCGAGAGTTACAAGACATTTTTAGTTAAATATACATTTATTGTTTAATTAAAGGCTTTTTAGAATACAATCGTCTTGGTTATTTAGTGGTACCAAAAATCACATGATTGAAACATCCGGCGTTATAGAGAAAGAGCAAGGCAATGGATTCTATCTTGTAACTCTTGAACAGCCCGCTGGTCATCAATGCTTGTGTAGGGCAGCAGGAAAATTAACAAAATTTAGAATTAAATTACTTGCAGGCGATAAAGTTCTTGTTGAAATAAGTCCTTACGATTTAACTCGCGGACGCATTACATATAGAGAAAGAAACTTAGGACCAGGAGGCGGAAGACAAGGTGGTAATAGGCCTGGCGGTCCTCGAAAAAGATAAATCCTTACTTTTTAATCAATTAGTGTATCTAGTGCCAATTTATATTCACTTCTTGCTTTAACTCCTTTCCATTGTTTCTTTAACTCCTTATTTTTAAAAAGATGAACAGTTGGAGTTCCACTAACCTCAGCTTGTTTTGCTATGGCTTGGTCATTTTCGATATCAATTTCAACTCCTAAAGCTTTCCCGTTTGATTCGTTAAGAACCCTTTGAAGTTGAGGCTTAAGTATATGACAGGGTCCACAGCTGCTAGATGTATAAATTACGAAAAGAGGCTTCTTCGTTTCATGGTAAAGCTTTCTTAATGCATAACTTCCTTTTTGCCATGTTTTATCTGGGTTAAAGTTTTCCTCATTACTAACCTCTAAGGTTTTTGATGTTTCGGCTTGAGAGGGTTCAAGTACCTCGCGTTTAATAAGTGTTGCTAGGTTATTTTTTGTGAGCCATCTTTCAGCAGCAAGAGCTGCTTTGCAACCGCTGCCTGCCGCTGTAACTCCTTGGCGCCATTCCGGATCGGCGACATCTCCTGCTGCGTACACTCCTTCTAATGAGGTTTCTGGCCTTCCAGGAGCCGTTATTAAGTAACCTTTTGAGTCAGTATTTAATTGATTAAAGAATAAAGATGTGTTGGGAGTATGCCCTATTGCGTAAAAAAGACCTTTTGCAAAGATTTCATCTTCTTGTTGAGTGTTTTTTCTTCTAACCTTTAATTTTTCAAGCCAATCATTCCCTAAAACATCTATAAGCTCAGTTTCCCAATGAATAGTAATGTTGGGATTTGCTTTTACTCTATCTGACATTGCGGCAGAAGCTCTTAACGAGCTTGATCTAACTAATAAATGTACATGGCTTCCATATTTTGTTAGATATTCAGCTTCTTCACAAGCTGAGTCACCTCCCCCGACAACGGCAAGTTCTTCATTCCTGAATTGAGGAGTCGCTCCATCACAAATAGCACAGGCGCTAATACCTTTGCTCCAGAATAAGTTCTCGTTTGCAATACCTAGTCTATTAGCACTTGCTCCAGTGGAAACAATTAAGGAATTGGCTTTAACTATTTGGCTGGTTGTATTAATAATGAATGGTTTTTTGCTTAGATCGATTGATGTGGCATCTTCTTCAATTAACTTTGTACCCCATCTTACTGCTTGAGCTTTTATTAAATCCATCAATTCTGGTCCTTGCACTCCATTTGGGAATCCTGGGAAGTTTTCTACAAAAGTTGTTGTCATTAATTGACCGCCAGGTATTCCTCCTTCTTTAAAGCCAGTAATAAGAAGTGGTTGGAGATTTGCTCTTGCCGCATAAATAGCAGCAGTAAATCCAGCAGGCCCTGAACCTATAATGACTAGATTTTCAGTTTTTAATTCTTGACGCTCAGCTGCCATGCCATGACAAATCAGACTGACTTACACCATATAAGAAAAAAACATTAAATTGTATTTAAAGTAGAAAATGTGAGTTGTTTGCAAATCACAAACTTCATTTAAATCAGAGTTCTAGAAGTTCATCGGCATCAAAATTCTCTCTCTGAAAATTAGGAACTTTTAAAGTTGATGCTTTTATGCCTTCCGGGTAAGTATTTATACAGGTAATCCATTCGCAGAATTCTTGGCTAATAGCGTAACTATCTTCATATCTTTCTACGTTATCAAGTAAAGCTATTCTGCTTGCAGCCCAACAGCTTGCAATACTGATTCTTTTGTTAAAAGAAGCATTCATGATTAATCCCCAACGAGGGTACATTGACACGCCGATGGGAGGTTAACTTGTGTTTTTTGGTACAAATTATCGTTTTGTCTGGAAAACGAAATTATCACTTAAGATTTTAGATTCTCTTAATATTTAACAGGAAAGTATTTATTTGATTGACTCTTGAAGTTAATTTTTTTTGAACTGGTGTTTAATTATAGTCAATAAAAGAGTATCAACTAAATCTAATTAATTAAACTGCTTCTGTATGATTTATTAGAAGCTTTTCAACATCGTTTATGCCTTCTATAGCTGCATTTTTGGCTAATTCAAAATCACCATTAGCTTCATCCTCTAGTGCTTTTGCGATTTTATTTGTTAAGGCTTCTTTTTTTTCTTCGATCATTACTATTAGTTCATTTTCTATTACTTTCCTAACAGCTTTAGATGGTAGTTTATTATCTTTTGCTTCAGCGAATGTCCCTTGAACAAGTTCTTGTATGAATAAACGATGAACTTCACTGCTTCTTAAAAAACTTTCAGTAGCGTTAATAATTCCCTCAACTAAAGCTTCATCTGGTTCAGATTCTTTATTCGCAAGCTTGAATTCCCAGTCAAGATGCTTTCTTTGCCATCCAGATGAATGAAGACTTGGCATAACTGTCTGAGAAAAGGTATCAACAGACATTTCATATATTCTTTCTGCTAAGCGCTCGCACCATTCTTTCCCATGACTTTGTAGATTTTTTTGCATGGCTGTTCTTGGGACAGCATGCCCACCGTGATGGCTATGACAAACACCATCTGGACATTCGATCGCGGTGAGGCTCATTTTTTCTTGATCGATAACATTTTCTCATTTCCTTCATAGCCAAGAAAAACTATTAGGAAAACCTTTCTTAACTAAAAATGCTGGTATTCAAACGTTTACTCTTCTAACCTTGAGTAGGATAATTTTTTTTACTTTGGTTAGTTTCTTAATTCCTTTCGAATCAGCTTTAGGAGAAACGCGCGTTTCAGCTACTCCAGAAACTGTTAAAAAGTTTTTGGACTTGGGTTGTAAAGTATTTCTTGAAAAAGGTGCAGGAGAGGCTGCAGGTTTTTTAGATAATGACTATTTAACTGTTGGTGCTGAATTAGTTGAAAAAGAAACTAATGAAGTAAAAAAAATTGTTGATATTGTTTTGTGCGTTCAGTGCCCTAATGAAAAATTTCTTTCAAATTTAAAATCAGGCTGTTGCCTTGTTGGTTTGTTGGATCCTTATGGAAATAAATCATTATCGGAGATATTAAAATCCCATAAAATTTCGGCAATATCATTGGAGTTACTTCCTCGAATTAGTAGAGCTCAATCTTCAGATGCTTTGTCTTCTCAGGCAAGTATAGCTGGATATAAATCTGTACTTTTAGCTGCTAGTGCTTTAGATAGATATTTCCCAATGTTAATGACAGCTGCTGGTACTATTCAACCTTCAAAAGTTGTTGTTTTAGGTGCAGGAGTCGCAGGGCTGCAAGCAATAGCAACAGCTAAAAGATTAGGGGCTGTTGTTTATGTGAGTGATATTCGAGAGGCTGTAAAAGAGCAAATTGAATCACTAGGAGCAAGATTTATTGATCTTCCAAAGATTACTGAAACCCCATCAGAGTCTGGAGGGTATGCAAAACAAGTTTCTGATGAATTTCTTATTGAACAAAGAAAAGAATTAGCAAAACAGTTATCTGAAGCTGACGTAGCAATTTGTACTGCTCAGGTGCCTGGTAAAAAAGCTCCCAAGCTTATTGATGAGAATATGTTGGATGATATGCGTCCTGGTTCGGTAGTGGTTGATCTTGCTGTGCTTAGTGGTGGTAATTGTGAATGTTCAAGACCAGGAGAAACTATTGTTAGAAAAGGGGTCAAGATTGTTGGTGCTTCTAATTTGCCTTGTTCAATACCGAATCATGCCAGTTCATTATATTCAAGAAATTTATTGTCTCTTCTTCAACCAATGTTTAAACAGGGTAAGTTTTTAATTGATAACGATGATGAGCTTATTGCTGGTTCTTTGATTAGTAAGGATGGAGTAATACTCAAATCAGAGATTATTGAGAATGGAGGAACTAGATCATGAGTTTTTTTAGTGAAGCTCTTTGGGTGCTTCTCCTTGGAAGCCTTTTGGGGTTGGAGCTCATAGGTAAGGTCCCACCAACTTTGCACACTCCACTAATGAGTGGGGCCAATGCAATTTCAGGCATCACGATGCTTGCCGCTTTAACATTGATAATAAAATCTGGAGACAATTTACCTTTGCTAATAATTGGATCAATATCTCTTGGATTTGCTTTGTTTAATGTGATTGGCGGCTTCCTTGTTACAGACAGGATGCTTGCAATGTTTAGTCGTAAAAAAACTCGTAAATAGGATTATCTCTTATGACTTTTATTGCTCCCGTTAAGTTTGCTATTGATCTACTGGCAGTTTTATTGCTTGCTTTAGGTATTAAAGGCCTCTCAAAAGTTAGATCAGCAAGAGAGGCAAATAGGCTTGCCTCCATTGCAATGATATTGGCTGCTTTTGGAGTTTTGCTTCACTCTCAGGGAACCATAGGTATTTCTATTAACTCTTGGATTTGGATAATTTGTGGAACTTTGATCGGGGGCCTTTTAGGCGCCTTAACTGCTAAAAGGGTCCCAATGACTGCGATGCCTGAGATAGTAGCTTTGTTTAACGGTTGTGGAGGGATGTCATCGCTATTGGTGGCACTTGGTGTAGCTTTGTTCCCACCTGCAGAAGGACAGAATAGTGTAGTCATTGAACTTGTTAGAAATTTCTCAATAGTCGTTTCACTTTTTGTTGGAGCCATTACATTTTCTGGATCAATGGTTGCAATGGCCAAGCTTCAAGGTTGGCTGTCTACCCCTTCTTGGACCCAAAGCAAAGCTAGGCATTTCTTTAATATTCTTTGTGCAGTTATTGCTTTGATAGGTGGAATTTATCTTTCAATCGATGGACAAAATGGTCTCATTCTTATTGTAGTTGCTTCATCTTTGCTGGGTATTGGAGTGACTCTTCCTATTGGTGGAGCCGATATGCCGGTAGTTATATCCTTGCTAAATAGCTACTCAGGAGTTGCAGCAGCAGCGGCAGGATTTGTTGTTGGTAGCCAACTATTGATTGTCGCCGGTGCAATGGTTGGAGCTGCTGGATTGATACTTACTCAAGTGATGTGCGATGGCATGAATAGATCTTTAGTTTCTGTATTGTTTGGTGGTGCTCTTGGAGCTAGTTCTGTTGCTTCAGGAGGTGGAGGGGGAGAGTATACAAATATAACTAGTTGCAGTCCAGAAGAATGTGCACTCACTCTTGAGGCTGCAGAGAGAGTCATAATTGTTCCAGGTTATGGTCTTGCTGTAGCTCAGGCTCAGCACACGCTAAGAGAGGTCACCAGAGTTTTAGAAAATGCCGACATTGAAGTCACATATGCTATTCACCCAGTTGCAGGAAGAATGCCTGGTCATATGAATGTTCTGTTAGCTGAAGCAGATGTTCCTTATGAGCAATTAAAAGAAATGGATGTAATTAATCCTGAATTTCCTGCGACGGATGTTGTATTAGTTTTAGGAGCGAATGATGTTGTTAACCCTCAGGCCAAGAATGATCAGACTTCACCTTTGTATGGAATGCCAGTTTTAGATGTTCAAGAAGCTAGAACCGTATTTGTTGTTAAGAGAGGAATGAATGCTGGATATTCAGGAATAAAAAATGATCTTTTTGATTTGCAAAATACTTCTATGGTTTTTGGAGATGCAAAAAAGGTTCTTGGAGATCTTTTATTGGAATTAAAGGAGCTTGGAGTTGGGAGTAAAGGATAATTTTAAAAGAGAAGATTTACTTTCAGATTTAGGAATAAGCCCTTTTAAAGAGCGAATCCCCTGGATTGGTCCTGACCTTCAGACACTAAGAGATACATTTGCTTCAGATGAATTGCCTGATGTCAACACATCAGAAATTCGTATAACTGTTCCACCTCTTAAAAGTAGAAAAACAGGAGGAGGATCATTAGTTGCCTATTTGGATAAACCATCAAGTTCCTTGCGGATAAATGGTTTAGTTCTACTTCTGCATGGACTTGGTGGTTCTACTCGCAGAAGAGGCTTGACCAGAATGGCGAATGCTTTGGTGCAATCAAACTTTGCTGTTTTGAAACTTAATCTGAGAGGTTCAGATCCTTGTAGGGAATTTGTTGATGGTACCTATGCTGCTGAATGCAACAGTGATTTGATTCCTGTATTAAGACGAGCAAGAGAGATTTCATATCAATTAACTGATGACTATCAATCTTCAAAAAATATTCCTCTTTTTGGAGCCGGGATCTCTTTGGGTGGAACTATTCTTTTAAATGCTTGCATGAGTGATGAGACTTTATTAGATGGATTGGTATGTATTAGTAGTCCTTTGGATTTAAATGAATGCAGTTCTTCTATTGAAAGAGCGAGAAATTTCATTTATCAAAAATGGTTGCTAAATCGCTTGATTAGGCAAACTTTAGAAGACCCTTTTGGGATAGAAGAAAGAGAAAAAAATGTATTAGTAAGAAATAAATATAAAAAAAGAGAAATAAATAATATTAGATCTTTTGATAACTTAATAACTGCTCCAAGATGGGGATATGAAAATGTTGAGGAATATTATGCAAAAGCCTCTCCCTTCTACTCGCTTATGAAAAATGAAAAACCTATTCCTAAAACATTATTTATTCAATCTAAAGATGATCCTTGGGTGCCTTTTCGGGCTGCTGAAAAACTAAAGGGAAAAATGAAATTTTCTAATAATCAAAAATCTAATAAATTTATTTTTACTGAGAAAGGTGGACACAATGGATTTCATGGAGTTGAAGGATGCTGGGGGGATCAAGTTGTTATTAAATGGTTTTTATCATTTAAAACTATCTAATCTGAAATAAAAATTTTTGTAATATTTTTTTCTGAATAATCTAAAACTTCTTTTCTTGCCCAGCTGTCAATTGCAAGAATTTCATTGAGGCTTGGATTTAGATTAAGGTCACATTTATGTTTCTCACAAATAGCCTCAATTACTTTTGGAATATCTATAAATTTAAATCTTTCTTCTAGAAATAGCTCTACTACTTTTTCATTAGCGGCATTAAGCACTGCTGGCATTGTGCCTCCTAATCTGCCTGCGCTGTAAGCAAGTTCCATGCATGGATATTTTTTAGTATCTGGCTCCTTAAAAGTTAAACTACCTACTTCAGTAAGCTTTAATTTTGGCCATGGCGTTTCAAGTCGAGCAGGCCAACTTAAGCAATATAAAATAGGAAGCTTCATATCTGGCCATCCCAATTGAGCTAAAACTGATGAATCATTCAATTCAACCATCGAATGAATGATGCTTTGTGGATGGATAATGATTTCGATTTGATCATATGAAAGACCGAAAAGATAATGCGCTTCAATTACCTCGAGTCCCTTATTCATAAGGGTTGCAGAATCTACAGTTATTTTCTTTCCCATGCTCCAATTCGGATGGCTAGTTGCATCCTTGACAGTTGCTTTAGCTAAATCTTCTGCTTTCCAATCTCTAAAAGCTCCACCTGATGCAGTTAATTGTATGGATTTAAATCCAGGAGTAGGCACTCCAGTTGAGAGCCTTGCATTGTCAGCCCATGGCGTCCCTTGGAGACATTGAAATATCGCTGAGTGTTCAGAATCTGCTGGTAAGAGTCTACTTCCACTTTTTTTTAAAGCTGGAATGACAACTGGTCCTGCTGCGATAAGAGTCTCTTTATTGGCTAGCGCTAGGTCCTTCCCAGCTTCAATAGCTGAAAGTGTTGGCAAAAGACCAGCGCAACCAACTATTCCAGTTACGACAAGATCTGCACTTGCCCATGCTGCTGCATGATTAAGACCTTCGGTTCCTGCCATTAATAAAGGCTTTTTGATGATTTTTTTATCTTCAGTGAGATTATGTACTCTTGTAGTTAGTTCTGGTAGCAGCGATTCATCTGCTAGTGAAACAACTTCAGGTTGATGTACTTGAATTTGTTTGATTAGTAAATCAAGGTTTCTTCCAGCAGTTAATGCAACAATTTTGAATTGATTAGGAAACTCTTCTGCGATTTGAAGGGTTTGAGTCCCTATTGATCCTGTTGAGCCTAAAACGCTTATGGCTTTCACATTGTGAAGGCAAGTATGACCAGTCTCCCATTTAAAGGTATAACCCAGTTATGTATTAACCAGTATCTTCTGGATTTTAATAGAGATTTATTATGAAAGAAAGGGAACAATGGAGATCAGGACTGGGATTTGCACTTGCCGCGGCTGGCAGCGCAGTAGGCCTCGGAAACCTTTGGGGCTTCGCTTATAGGTCTTCTCAAGGAGGCGGGCTTGCGTTTCTTATCCTTTATGTCCTTATCGTTTTAGTGGTTTGTCTTCCTGTCTTGGTCGCAGAAATGGTCTTAGGAAGAAGCACTGCAAGTAGTCCTTTCCTTGCTCCAATTAAAGCTGCTGGAGAAAATTGGAAACCTTTAGGCTGGTTGTTTGCAATAGCTTCTTGTGGGATCCTCTCGTATTACGCAGTGATTATGGGATGGACAATTGATACTTTCTTCCATTCTTTGTTAATCGGCTTACCCTCCGATATGAATGAAGCTGGAGAATTCTTTGGTAAAATTAGTAGTGGTAATAGTGTTTTTGTCGGTCAAATAATAAGCTTATTATTAACAGCTTTGGTTGTTATTGCAGGTGTTCGTAGCGGCATAGAAAAACTAACTAAATGGGCTATGCCATTTTTATTTGGATTGCTTTTAATATTAGCTATATGGGCTGCAACTTTATCTGGTGCATGGGAAGGATATACTTCATTCTTGCTTAAATGGGATTCATCTCAACTTTTTGATAAAAATACAATTAGTAATGCATTTAAACAGGCTTTCTTTTCTTTGAGTTTGGGTATAGGGATCATGGTAGCTTATTCTTCATATTTAAATCGTAAAAATCATCTTCCGAAAGAAGCTTTAAGAGTTGCATCTTTGGATACTGCTGTGGGCTTATTAGCTGGATTAATTACATTTCCAGTCGTTATGAGTTTTGGCTTAAAAGATGTTGTAAGTGAGTCAACTGTCGGGACATTATTTATTGCTCTCCCAACTGGTTTTGCAAATCTTGGATTATTTGGGAGATTGATCGCAGCTGTTTTCTTTGGATTGGCTTTTATAGCTGCAATTACTTCTTCTGTTTCCTTGTTAGAAGTACCTGTATCCTCTTTTATGGATAGGTTGAATTGGAGCAGAAAGAAATCAGTTTGGATTTCAACTCTTTTAATTTTCCTAATTGGAATTCCTTCAGCTATTTCTACCGACTTCTTAGGTAAGTCGGATGCCATTTGTAATACTCTTTTGATATTAGGTGGTCTACTAATTTCGATTCTTTTAGGTTGGATAGTTCCTAGTCGTTATGATGAGGACCTCTCAAATTCAAATTCAAATTTAAGAGTTAGAAGGTATCTAAAGTTTATGCTTCGCTGGGTATCTCCGCCCGTTATTGCTATAGGCCTTTATTTAACAGTGTTATCGACAATAGAAACATTTGCTTAATCTGAAATTTGTTTCCATTCAGTTATACCATCAGGTTTATCGATTAATTTAATCCCAATATTTCTCAAATTAGTTCTTATTTTATCAGCTAGTAAAAAGTCTTTATTAGCTTTTGCTAAGGTTCTGTTTTTGATAAGTTCTTCAATTTTATTAGAGTCAATTTCTAGTTTATTTTTTTGAGAGTCTTGCTTTAAACTTACTTTTAATCCTAGAACTCCTGCTAACTCAGAAAGTAGTTTCCATTTATTAAAAATTTGATTTAATTTATCTTTGTCAACTTCATTAATATCTTTTTCTTTTAAGAGATTTATAAACTTCCTAATTGGATGAGATAGTTCAAAAAGAATTGATAAAGCTCCAGATGTATTTAGATCATCATCCATATATTTTTCAAAATCTGATAATAATTTAAATGAGTTTTCATCAAGCTCTCTATTTATAGATTTTTTTATAGCTTTATCTATCTTGATTTCATTCATATCTTGATCTTTTATTTTATAAATATGACCAAAAGAAAGAGAGCTATTTAGTCTTATCCATCCTTTTGAAGCAGCTTTTAGTGCTTCTTCAGTAAAATCAAGGGGCTTTCGATAGTTAGTTTGTAAGACAAAAAATCTCAAAGTCATAGGTGAAATACCTTCCTTTAATAAAGATCTAATGGTTGTAAAATTCCCTAGTGATTTACTCATCTTTTCACCACCAACATTAACCATTCCATTGTGAAGCCAGTATTTTGCTAACTCTTTCCCATTGCAGGCTTCAGATTGAGCTATTTCATTCTCATGGTGAGGAAATATCAGGTCTGATCCACCAAGGTGAATATCAATACTTTCTCCTAACTCTTGTTTAACCATGGCTGAACACTCTATATGCCAGCCAGGTCTGCCATGCCCCCAAGGAGAGGAGTAACTAACCTCACCTGATTTGGACTTTTTCCAGAGAGCAAAATCAAGTGAATTCTTTTTACTTTCTTCTTGATTGATTTTTAAACGTCCTGCTGCATTATCTATCTGATTCTCAATTTCTCTACCACTAAGTTTTCCATAATTTTTATGTTTTTCTACTGAAAAATAAACATCACCATTTGATGAGTAAGCTACTTTCTTTTCTTCTAATTCTTCTATAAAATTAATAATTTGATGTAGGCATTTTGTTGCTCTTGGCATACTACTTGGCCTGAGAATTGAAAGCGTATCCATATCTTTATGAAATTCATGAATATTTCTTTCACTTAATTCATCAGTAGAACATCCTTCTTTCTTTGCTCGATTAATAATTTTGTCATCAATATCAGTGAAGTTCTGCACAAATTTAACTTCAAATCCTTTCCAAATTAAAAATCGTCTTAATACATCCCAATTAAGATAACTTCTTGCGTGACCAATATGACAAAGATCATAAACAGTAACACCGCAACAATATATTTTAACTTGATTAGGTTTTATACTAATAAAATCCTCTTTCTTTTTTGATAAGGTGTTTGTGAATTTTAAGGACAATTTCTTAGATAAAAATGTGAGGAATTATTGAATTTGTCAGCAACTATTTTGCCTCCATCCAATTTACTCCAACGCCAGTTTCAACTATAAGAGGGATGCTAAGTTTTACAGCATTTTCCATAGTGTTTTTGACAAGTAGTTTTGTTTCCTCCAGATCTTTGGGATCAACTTCTAGCACGAGTTCATCATGTACTTGAAGTAGAATTTTTGCTGCTAGTCCAGTCTTGCTTAAAGCGGAATGCAATTGAATCATTGCAAGCTTTATTATGTCTGCACTTGAGCCTTGAATAGGCGCGTTTGCCGCGGCCCTTAATTGTTGTGCTTCCATACCTGCTCTTCTAGCGGTATTTAAATCAATTTCATTTGGTGGAGTTCCAAGAAGTCTTCCAAGCCCATTTTTATTGAAATGGAAATATCGTCTTCTCCCAAGCAATGTCTCAACAAATCCTTGGCTTAAGGCAAGTCTTTCTTGATGTTCTAAAAATTTAAAAACTGCTGGATAACGTTCTTTGAATTTACTTAAAAAATATTTTGCTTCTATTAATGAAACATCAGTTGATCTTGCAAACCTTTGAGCTCCCATACCATAAATAACTCCGAAATTAATTGTTTTTCCTATTCTTCTTTCATCGACGTCAATATCATCTTTTTCAAATAATATTTTTGCTGTTAAAGAGTGGACATCTTCGTTTTTTAAGTAAGCATTTTTTAGTACTGCTTCACCTGAAAGATGAGTGAGTATACGTAGTTCAATTTGTGAATAATCTGCACTTAGAAGTTTCCAACCTTTTTGGGGAAGAAAAGCTTTTCTTATTCTCCTACTAAATTCAGTTCTGATAGGGATATTTTGGAGATTGGGATTACTGCTACTTAATCTCCCCGTAGCTGTAACGGCTTGATTGAAATCAGTATGTACTCTTCCAGTTTCTTTTTCAATAAGTTGAGGTAAGGCATCTACATAAGTGTTAAGTAATTTACTTATAGTGCGGTGATCAATGATCATTTTTATTATTGGATGATCTGATTCGAGTCTTTCTAAAACGCCTGCATCTGTACTCCAGCCTGTTTTTGTTTTTCTAGATTTTTTTCTATTTAAGTTTAGATTCTCAAAAAGTAATTCACCTAATTGTTTTGGTGAAGAAAGGTTGAATTCTCCCCCTGAGATTTTATAAACTTCTTCCTCAATAGTATTTAATTTTTTTGTTAACTCTAATGATAAATCTTTTAAGTAAGGTGTATCAATAATGATTCCGGTTGATTCAATTTCTGCTAGTACTTCCTCAAGCGGTTGTTCTATTAATGTAAGTAGATTCATTAATTTTTCACTCTTATCTTTAAATCTTTTAATATAAATAATTGCTATTTTTCTTGTTAAATAAACGTCCATACCGCAGTACATACTTGCAGTTTTTATGTCCACATAAGAGAAGTCTTCTCCCTTTTTGACAATATCAGAAAAACTTTTGGGCTTGAATCCAAATTCTCTAAATGAGATTTCATCTAAACTATGTTTTAGTGTTGCATCTAATACGTAATCTGCTAGCAAAGTATCTATTATAACACCACTTAAAACTACTCCATGTCTTAATAAAATTAGTCTATCGTATTTTGCATTCTGAAGGGTTTTAGGGTGTTCTTTGCTGGAAAACCAATTTTGAAGTACATAGATAACCTCTTCAATTTTTAATTGATTAATATTATTATTTTCTAAAAAATCTTCTTCTTTTTTTCTATGTCCAATAGGAATATAAACTATATCATTTAATTCTTTTCCAAAACAAAATCCTAAACCAACAAGTTCAGCTTTAAAGGGATTTAAATTCGTTGTTTCGGTATCAATAGCTATTGGTTCTTTCTCATCTTTATATTTCATTAGTCTTTCAATGAAAATATTAAGTTCTTCTATATCATTTATTATCTTGGGCTCTATCTGAGGTAAAATATTATCTTGATTAAGAGTACTTATTTCACTGTTCTCAATCTTATTAGTCACTATATTATTTTCTATTGATAAAGGACTAGTCACTTTTTGAGATAATCCTTCTTTCGAAAATAGAGATTTAAAAGTTGAAACTTGTCTTAATAAACTATGTAGTTCAAGCTTCTCTAGATCTTCAGCTAGTTTAGATTCATTAATACCTTCTAAGTTATGGTTTGTTTTTGGATTTATAGGGATACTAATTAATATTTCCGCAAGTTTTCTTGAGAGATAGGCGTTATCTTTATCAGCTTTTAGTTTTAGTCTTACAGCCCCTTTTATTGATCCTCGTTTGGCTTTTTCTCCTTCTTGCTCAAGCTCTTGGAGTGATTTATAAACTCCATCAAGATCGTTGTTTTCTTTTAAAAGATTTATTGCTGTTTTAGGCCCAACTCCTTTGACTCCTGGAATGTTATCTGAGCTGTCTCCAGTTAAGGCTTTCAGATCAATAACTTTGTTTGGATTTACTCCGAGTTTTTCCTTTACTCCATTCTCATCAATAATTTTAGGACTTCCGCTTTTCGCATAAGGACCTCCACCCATGTAAAGGACTGCTATATCTCTTTCGTCATCAACTAATTGGAATAGGTCTCTATCACCAGAAAGTATTCTCACGCTCCAACCTTCTTCAGCGGCTTCATTCGCGAGGGTTCCTAATACATCATCAGCTTCATATCCTGGGGCTTTGCAGATGGAAAGATTAAGGCTTTCTCTAAGAATCTTCTCAAGTTGATCTAAATCCTGAAAAAATATATCTGGTGCTACATCTCTATTCGCTTTGTAGTTTGGATCTTCCTTGTGACGAAATGTTGGTTCGGGAGTATCAAAAGCAATTGTGATACCTTTTGGCTCTATTGACTTGCAATTATCTAGAAGACTTTTTAAAAAACCGTAAGTAACACTTGTAGGGAAACCGTCTTTTGTCGAAAGCCCACCTTCTCCACCTTTGCTAAAAGCATAGAAACTTCTAAAAGCTAAAGAATGTCCATCGATCAATAATAAAGTTGGTTTTTTTATTTCTTTCATAAAACATTCAGTGTGAAATTGATTTATTAACTTTTTCTTTTTTTAGCCCAAGGAGGAAGATCAATAAAAACCCTCTCGCCTGGTTGTAATCCTGATATTATTGCAGTCTTGCTACCACTGCTTGTACCTAGTTCAACTTTTTTAAATTTTGGTTGATTGTTATTTCCTACTACTAGAACCCCGGCTTTCCCCTCTTCCGTGACAATTGCAACTGTAGGAATAAGCGTACTTATTTTGGTTGCTCCTGTTTCAAAGTTGATATCAGAAGTCATGCCTAGCCTTAAACCTTTAGGCTTTTTGTTTAGCAACAATGTTACTTCAAATGAAGTAACATTGTTGCTTTTTATTGCACTTGGAGAGATTTTGGAGACAACAGCTTTGAAGCGTCTATCAGGGAAAGCATCCACTCTAATAGTTGCATCTTGATTAGTTTTTATTCGTCCAATATCACTTTCGGGAACTTTCGCAACTATTTCAAGACCTTGAGAGAGTTCAACTATTGATGAGCTTGTCGCGCCTCCTTCTCGAGAGGAGGAGGCAGATGTTGTAGGAGTTACAAATGCTCCAGGAACCGCGTATCTACTTGTTATGACTCCTTTAAATGGTGCTCTAATATTTGTCTCATTTTCTTCGGTTTCTATTTGTTTGAATTTAGCCTCACTTCTTGAAAATTTATTTTTATATTCTTCATATTCTTCGGCACTGATAGCCCCTTCATTAAAAAGCATTTGCCTTCTCAGATAGCTGGCTTTTTGAGTTTCGTAATTAGCTTTAAGCTCGTCAATTCTGTATTTCAAGTCTCCAAAATCCATTTTTGCAATGAGATCTCCTTTCTTTACCTGGTCTCCTTCTTCTACGAAAATCTCATTCAGTATTCCCTGCCTTTTAGGACTTACATTTACACTTTTATTTGCTTTTAATTCACCACTTGCTGTTATCAAGCCTGGCAAACTTCCGCTCTCAGCTGCAATAGTAAATTCAGTTATGTCTTTATTAGATCTGTTTCCTTGTGAAAGTTTAAAACTAATTCCACCAAAAGTTAAAAGCGAAAGTGCGATGAGGCTTATAACTTTTTTCTTTTTTAAATTGTTCCAAATCATTTTGGTTTAATTAAGTTCTCAAGTGGTTTAGAAGTTTTGATGTTTTGAAGAAAAAGTTTAAAAAACTTTCCTTTGGAGATTTATAAATATATTTTCGCTGTTAAAGGGCACTATTGGGGCTAATTTGGTCAAATTAATCAACTGGGGTCCTTTTAAGATCCATTTAAATGCTTAAGGCCGGAATTGTTGGACTCCCTAATGTTGGCAAGTCGACTTTGTTCAATGCTCTTGTCGCCAATGCGCAAGCTCAAGCAGCAAATTTCCCTTTTTGTACGATTGAACCGAATGTAGGCTCTGTTTCAGTGCCTGACCAGCGTTTAGATCTGCTTGGTGAACTTAGTAAAAGCAAACAAATAATTCCTACTAGAATTGAGTTTGTTGACATTGCTGGTCTTGTTAAGGGAGCAAGTAAAGGAGAAGGGCTTGGAAACAAATTCTTAGCAAATATAAGAGAGGTAGATGCAATAGTTCATGTTATTAGATGCTTTCAGGATGATGATGTTGTTCATGTATCAGGATCAGTAGACCCTTCAAGAGATATTGAAATAATAAATCTAGAATTAGCTTTGTCTGATTTGAATCAAATAGAAAAGCGAAGAACAAGATTAAAGAAACAATTAACTACTAATAAAGAAGCAAAGTCAGAGGATGAAATTTTAGAAAAGTTAAGTTTAGCTTTGGAGAATGAAAATCCAGTTAGGAATGTTTTATTAAGTGTGGAAGAAAGAAAATTAATTAAACCATTAGGATTATTAACTCAAAAACCTATTATTTATGCAACTAATCTAGGTGAAGATGAACTTTCAAAGGGTAATAACTTTTCACAAGAAGTAAATAATCTGGCAACTAAAGAAGGTTCTGAATGTGTGAAAATTTCAGCACAAGTTGAAGCAGAATTAATTGAATTGGGTGAGGAGGAAAGAGATGATTATTTAAATGGATTAGGAGTTGAAGAAGGAGGTTTGATTAGTCTTATCAAAGCTACATATCGATTGCTGGGTTTAAGTACATATTTCACTACTGGAGAAAAAGAAACAAAAGCTTGGACTATTTCTGATGGAATGACAGCTCCTCAGGCCGCTGGGGTAATTCATACAGATTTTGAAAAGGGTTTTATTCGCGCTCAAACAATTTCATATCAAAAATTACTAGAAGCTGGATCTTTATCTGAGGCTCGAAACAAAGGTTGGCTAAGAAGTGAAGGTAAAGACTATGTGGTGAATGAGGGAGATGTTATGGAGTTTCTATTCAACGTATAGCAGCCTTTTTATATGAATTGCCATCAGTATTCTCAATACGCTGTTGTCTGACAATTTAGTTGAACTTTTCAAGACTATAAAATTGGTTTTTAGAATGACTTAATGAGGCGAACATTAAAAAAGCTGCAAATTATGTGCAGCTTTTTTTAGAAAATGATTTGATTTTTTTTAAATCATTTGATTTAAATTTTAACCAAATAGAGCTGAAGCTACACCAGCTACGGCTATAACTATTCCACCCCATTTAATTACAGCTTGATCCTTGTCAAAGGTATTTGAAACAAGAATTGCAGCGAGAAGGATCTCTACAAGATTTTCATTAATCATGGGTCGAAGCCAAAATTGTATTTTCTGATACTGTTTCTAGCTGGCCTTCAACCTAGAGGCAACAAATATTAAGCATTAAATGAAGTAATTAACTCTAAAGCCTAAAAAATGGACAAGTCAATTTCGACTTTTTCATAGAAACTAAAAACAAGCAAAAAAAAAGCCCTCACATGGAGGGCTTTTAAAAATCAAGTTAAAGACTTAACCGATTGCAGGTGCTACAAGAGCTACAGAAGTAGACTCAGCAGATGCTAGGTCAAGTGGGAAGTTGTGAGCATTACGCTCGTGCATAACTTCCATTCCAAGGTTTGCACGGTTAAGTACATCACCCCAGGTTGGTACAACCTTGCCTGAACTATCAATTACAGACTGGTTGAAGTTGAATCCATTCAAGTTGAAAGCCATGGTGCAGATGCCCATAGATGTCAACCAAACACAAATTACAGGCCATGAAGCCAAGAAGAAGTGAAGGCCGATAGCGTTACTTGAAGGAACAACAGCACCAGAAATGATGTTGTTTCCATACATAAATGAACCAGCTACTGGCTCACGGATACCGTCGATATCAACTGGAGGAGCAGCGATAAATGCAACGATGAAACATGTTGTTGCCGCAAGAAGGCAAGGGATCATCAATACACCAAACCAACCGACATAAATACGGTTGTTAGTGGATGTAACCCACTCGCAAAATTGTGGCCAACCTTTGAGCAACGAAGAACGCTGCTGCTGAATGGTGGTCATGAATAAGAACGTTTAAGTTTTGCCCATAAAGGCATAAGTAAGATCAGTAGAATCTGACAGACTCAATTTAGAGAGATTTAGTGATATTTAGGATCGGGAAATACACTAAAATTTTGCTAATGGAAATCAGTAAAAATATAGTCAGGTATAAGATTCTTTCTTATTTGACTTGGTTTTCTGAACACCTTATTGCTAATCAATAATCAGCAAACCCACCCCCTAGCTTTTCTATGTTTTCTAGCATAGTTGTGGATTCTCTTTGTTATTATTAATTCTTTTTTGATAATTTAGTATTGTTATTAAAAAGAATTTATCATAGCTAACAAGAATATTTTAATGATGCCTTTAAAAAGTCAATTCAATATAAAAATCTCAAAAGACTTGTTAATCCAGGTTAAAAGACAAGCTACCATGTTAGGTAAAAGCCTTACTGAGCATATAACTGATTTAGTAACTCAGTCCCTAGAAGAGAATAATATAAAAAATACTGGCCTTTTAGATTCAAATGATTTAAAATGTCTAAACAAGAGGTTGATTAATATTGAATCAATTGTAAGTAATAGAGAATATCTAAGTAAAGGGATTAAACCTTTTACTAATTATGAGGCAGTAAATTGTACAAAATTCATGAGAGGTCTCTTTCGTGAAGAAGTAAAAAAAAGAAACATCGATGATAACAATGATGCTTTTAATGAATTATTTGAGAATATAGAATATTTTGAGCAATTAAATGAGTTTTTTTATGATCGATTAAAAGAAGTAATCCTTAGCGATAAACTTAACTCCCTGACAGGAAAAGAACTTAATGAATTAACAGATTCGAATAAATGTAATTGTCCAATTAGAAAAGGTTTAATTAATTGGACTGGGCTAACAGATCTTCCTTCGCAACAGGAAATATGTGATAAAGGAGATGAATTGCTACCCCTGATTTGAGTTTTCTGAAATGCTGTTTATAAGTTGTTCACTGATATCCCATAATCTTCTCCTTGAATTTTGATTTAATGCTTTTGGAGCATTCTTGCATCTTTTTGGGAAGCCTCTGAAGTTGAATTTCGGTCCATATTGCTCTCCTCCCTTTGCGCTTGGTAATGCAGCTGCTGCAATTTGTGGCAATGCACCCATTTTGGCACTTTGAAACATAGGACCCATCAATTTATAAGCAAGCTCTTCTTGCCATGATTGATTTTCTTCAACTGACTTTGGTTGTAAATTAGTGCGTGCAAAACCTGGATGAGCAAGGAGTGAAGATGTTTTTGAATTATCTTCTTTAAGTTTGAAATTTAGTTCCAATCCAAACATTACGTTCGCAAGCTTGCTTTGCGCATATGAAGCCCAGCGGTCGTATTTAATTTCTCCTTGGAGGTCGTCCCAATGAATTTTTCCAAAATATTGAACACCTGAAGTAACAGTGACAACTCTAGAATTATTTTTTTCCTTGAGCATTGGTAACAATTCTAATGTCAATAACATATGAGCAAGATGATTAACAGCGAACTGTATTTCAAATCCTTGCTTACTAAGAGTTTTTGGAGGAGCCATTATTCCAGCATTATTAATTACAACATCTAAGAAATTGAATTTATTTTTGATTAACTCAGCACTACTTCGTACTTTTCTTAAATCGGATAAATCTAGGTCAACTAATTCTATAATTCCAGGAAAACTCAATTTTAATAGTTTTTGTTTGGCTTTCTCTCCTTTGACCAAGTCTCTACAACACATGATTACAGTTGCCCCCTTTTCAAGAAGAAATTTAGATGTTTCATAACCAAGACCACTATTGGCTCCTGTGACTAAAAAAACTCTTTTGTCCTGCCTTCCGATTTCATTAAACCTAATCATAATTGATTTAAATTTGCAAATGAAATTCTAATTGTTATTTAGTTTATATGTTGTTTTAGTATGTTGATTTACTTTAAAGTCTTTATCATATATAAAATTCTTATTGTATCTAATTCCTTTTATTACATAAGGATTTAAACTTATAAAATACTGAGATTGCATAACTCTAAATAATAAGGTCTTCTTATGTATTATGTATGATTTTAGCTATTTTGAAGCTTTTTCAATGCTCTTATAGCTTCCTTTATGTGTGCTGGACCATTGAGTAGATCTTGAAATATATGTATGATTATTCCTTTCTGATTTATTATATAAGTTACTCTTCCTTCTATAAGACCTAGGGTTTTTGGTACTCCGAATTTTCTTCTAAGTATATTATTGAGATCACAAAGTAACGGATACTGCAAATTATTTTTGTTTGCAAAATTAAGATGAGTTTGGCTATCCCCATTACTTATTCCCCATACCTCGGCTCCCAAAATTTTAAATAGATCATACTTATCCCTAAATCCACAAGCCTCAATGGTACAACCAGGTGTATCATCTTTTGGGTAGAAGAACAATACTAATGGCTTATTGATTTCATCAGATTTTCTAATTTTTCCATTTTGATCTTGTAAGGAAAATGAAGGAATTTTATCACCAATTTTCAACTTCACCCTTAAATTAAAAATTCATTATACTTAGTTTGAAACTTTTTGAGAGTTTTCTCATTTATTAAAAGCGATATCTAGACTAAGTTAATTCTTCTATATTTTAATTAATAATTTAGAAGGTTGTTTAAGTTAGATCAGATAGGAATTAATTAGCTTTTTCTCTATAAGAAATTTTTTACTTCGATCCATTTTTCCTCCAGTCAAAATCTCTTTTACATTTTGGACAATTTTTACTAAGTTTTATTTTTGGTTTGGAGACTTAAAACCCTTAAATGTTTCTTCGAAAAGCCATTTTTTAACTTCCTTCCAGTAAACCTTCTTCTCGACATCTTAAATAAAGATAATTTTAATTTTGATCTCATTATTTGAATTACTTCCTTTTCTTTAAGATCAAATTGAAATTGAATTGCCTCGAAAGGTGTTCTATCCTCCCAAGCTATTTCTATTACGCGATCGGTATCTGTTGAATTTAAATTTTTGAGTATGATTTTGAATCAACTATTAAATATCCTATTAGGAATAAGTAATTGTTTCTGTAAGTATATCCCTAGCTTTTTATTCTTGAAATCGATTTGGTCTATCAATTTGTTTTTGATGGACTAAATGATTCATTCTATTCTCACGCTAAGGTTTGTTTTTTGTTATGACAGTTTACGTTGATGGGAATTGAAGTCGAAGTTCGTTCCTTTATCAGCAAAGGAAGAGTGTTTGCACTCTTCCTTTTAAATCTATATTTTAAACTTAAGTTAAGCTTTGCTTATCTTGGCTTTTCTATTGAATAAATTTGCTTATATTTTCACCTCTGTCATAAGTATCTAAAGATACAAATTGGAATGTTTAGTTGAACTTATGTATATGTATAAAATTATATTTGATTATTAATCATATGGTATTTATTTGATTTTTTGGCAGTTAAATAGTCAGCCAACTTGTACTCTATAAAATATATATTCACCCCTCCCTGATCTGATATGCAGACCTATGGAAACCCAGACGTCACCTATGGCTGGTGGGCTGGCAATTCAAGGGTTACTAACCGTGCTGGAAAGTTCATTGCAGCTCATGCTGGTCACACAGGCCTAATATCTTTTGCTGCAGGAGCAAGTACCCTATGGGAGCTAGCTAGATTTGATCCCTCAATTGCGATGGGTCATCAAAGTTCTATTTTCCTCGCCCATTTAGCTTCTATTGGAATTGGCTTTGATGAAACAGGTGCTTGGACTGGAGCGAATGTTGCTTCAGTGGCAATTGTCCATATTATTGCTTCGCTTGTATACGCAGGAGGAGCTCTTTCTCACTCCTTACTCTTTGATGGGGATTTAGCTGACGGACCAATTCCGACAACTAAGAAATTTAAACTTGAATGGGACAACCCTGATAATTTGACCTTTATTCTTGGTCACCATTTACTTTTCTTTGGTGTCGCATGTATTGCTTTCGTTGAGTGGGCAAGAACTCACGGAATTTATGACCCAGCTATAGGAGCTGTTCGACAAGTTGAATACAACCTGAATTTGACCAATATCTGGAATCATCAGTTTGACTTCTTGGCTATTGATAGTCTTGAAGATGTCATGGGCGGTCATGCATTCTTAGCATTTGCTGAGATAACTGGTGGAGCATTCCATATCGCTACTAAGCAAGTTGGTGAATACACCGAATTTAAAGGAAAGAAAATTCTTTCTGCTGAGGCAGTCCTTTCTTGGTCCTTGGCAGGAATTGGTTGGATGGCCATTGTCGCAGCGTTTTGGTGTGCAACAAATACGACTGTTTATCCAGAAGCCTGGTATGGAGAGCCTTTAGCTCTTAAATTTGGCATCTCTCCTTATTGGATTGATACGGTTGATGTAAGGGACAGCACAGCATTTTTAGGTCACACCACGCGAGCCGCCTTGACTAACGTCCATTATTATTTCGGATTTTTCTTTTTACAAGGTCATTTATGGCACGCAATCCGTGCTTTAGGCTTTGATTTTAGACGAGTTACAAATGCTGTCGCGAATTTGGATAGTGCAAAAATCACTCTTAATTAATAGATGATTGATTGAAATAGATTTTTGTTTAAAAACCCTGCAATTTTTGCAGGGTTTTTTATTGATTTAATTATTTAAGATTTAAGAAATTTTTTTGTGATTTTTTACCAAAACTCTCAAAAATCCTTTCAGACAAAGGGTTGCTAAGAAAAGTTTAAGTTAAATCATAGCTTTTAAATGAATTTGATTTTTGTATTTAATAAAGACCTTTTACGATTTCAAGCAAATTTATTGCACTAAATGTAAGGTAGGTCGAATTTCGACTTCAATTTCCTTAATTATGCAGACCTACGGAAACCCAGACGTCACCTACGGGTGGTGGGTTGGTAATTCTGTTGTAACAAATAAGTCAAGCCGATTTATTGGCTCGCATGTTGCTCATACAGGATTGATTTGTTTCGCAGCGGGTGCAAACACACTTTGGGAGCTCGCTAGATACAACCCAGATATTCCAATGGGTCACCAAGGAATGGTAAGTATTCCTCATCTTGCCTCTATCGGTATTGGTTTTGATCCAACGGGAACAGTCTTCGATGGAACATCAATTGCTTTTATCGGAGTATTCCATCTGATTTGTTCAATGGTTTATGCGGGAGCAGGCCTTTTACACTCTTTGATTTTTAGCGAAGACACTCAAAACAGTTCAGGTTTGTTTGCTGATGATCGTCCTGAGCATCGTCAAGCAGCTAGATATAAGCTTGAGTGGGATAACCCTGATAATCAGACTTTTATTCTTGGTCACCATTTGATTTTCTTTGGTGTTGCATGTATATGGTTTGTTGAATGGGCCAGAATTCATGGAATTTATGACCCAGCTATAGGAGCTGTTCGACAAGTCGAATACAACCTAAACTTGACCAATATCTGGAATCATCAGTTTGACTTCTTGGCTATTGATAGTCTTGAAGATGTCATGGGTGGTCACGCATTCTTAGCATTTGTTGAGATCACTGGTGGGGCTTTCCATATTGCTACTAAGCAAGTTGGTGAATACACCGAATTCAAAGGAAAGAATATTCTTTCTGCTGAGGCAGTCCTCTCTTGGTCTTTGGCCGGAATTGGTTGGATGGCAATTATTGCAGCTTTCTGGTGCGCAACTAATACGACTGTTTATCCGGAGGCTTGGTATGGAGAAACATTAGCTCTTAAATTTGGCATCTCTCCTTACTGGATTGATACTGCTGATATGACTGGAGTTGTTAGTGGCCATACTTCAAGAGCTTGGCTTACAAATGTTCATTACTATCTTGGTTTCTTCTTTATTCAAGGTCACCTTTGGCATGCAATACGTGCTTTAGGCTTTGATTTCAAGAAGGTTACTGATTCAATTAGTAATCTTGATAGCGCCAGGGTTACTCTTTCCGATTAATTCTTCGCTTTTAATAAAAAAAAGAGTCTCGTCGAAAGACGAGACTCTTTTTTTTTGATAACTAATAAAATTAAAAATTTTTTTTTAATTTTATTTAGTTTTTGTAGTTTTCAGGTTTTGCCCAAGGATCGATTCTTTTTGAGTCATCGGAATAATAAAAGAATTGAGATGCTCCAAAAACTGCTCCTAATCCACATAGAGCAGCTATTACATTAAAACCACCTGATGGTTTGATTAAACCAATATCTGATGGGTGTGGAAGTTGAGTGGCAAAATCAAGAAGGTGAGAAAAATCAATCATTGAGTAAAAAAATGTTTTTATTGATAACCCAGGTGGCCACTATGCCAAACCCGTGTTTGAAGATATTACATTAATTTGAGAACTAAGAGAGAGATACAAATTTTTCTTAGTCATTTAAAACCCTTTGGGTCGAGATTTTTTCTCAGGAGTGACACCATTATCAATTATTGCTTTGGGCCTGTAATTTTTTTGAAAAAGATAAAAGACTACTGCTAAAAGAGAAACTCCAAGAAGAACAAACCAAATTATTGTTGCGTTATAGGCAAGTCCATGAAGATCTTGCAGTTCAAGTTGTAAAGCAGATTTCATTTTTGATATTTAAATTTTTCTTTGGTATTTCCATGAAAACCTAGTTTAGTCGCGGGTTAAGCCAATTTTAAGAAAAAAAACTTTACTACTTCTGTATAAGACCTTATTACTAATAGTAGTTTTTGAATTGAGCTGCCTGTATGGTGTGCTCACCGTATTACGCCAAAAATCTTAAATCATGCAGACCTACGGAAACCCGGATGTCACCTATGGTTGGTGGGCTGGAAACGCTGGGGTTACTAACAAATCTGGTAAATTCATTGCTGCTCACATCGCGCATACTGGGCTAATAGCCTTTGCAGCAGGAGGAAGCACTCTTTGGGAACTAGCAAGATATAACCCTGAGATCCCAATGGGACATCAGAGTTCTATCTTTCTTGCTCATTTAGCTTCAATTGGTATCGGCTTTGATGAGGCAGGTGCTTGGACAGGCGCAGGTGTCGCATCTATTGCCATCGTGCATCTGGTTCTTTCCATGGTTTATGGAGCGGGTGGATTATTGCATTCAGTCCTATTCGTTGGCGATATGCAAGATTCAGAAGTCCCTCAAGCTAGAAAGTTCAAGCTTGAGTGGGATAACCCTGATAATCAGACATTCATCCTTGGCCACCATTTAATTTTCTTTGGTGTTGCATGCATCTGGTTTGTTGAATGGGCGAAATGGCATGGAATTTATGACCCTGCATTAGGCGCTATTAGACAAGTTGAATACAACCTAAACTTGACCAATATCTGGAATCATCAGTTTGACTTCTTGGCTATTGATAGTCTTGAAGATGTTCTAGGCGGTCATGCATTCTTAGCATTTGTTGAGATAACAGGTGGAGCTTTCCATATCGCTACTAAGCAAGTTGGTGAATACACCAAATTTAAAGGAGCGGGTCTTCTTTCAGCAGAATCAATTCTTTCTTTCTCTCTAGCAGGTATTGGCTGGATGGCTGTAGTTGCAGCTTTCTGGTGCGCACAGAATACAACTGTTTACCCTGAAGCTTGGTATGGAGAAGCATTGATCCTGAAATTTGGGGTCGCTCCATATTGGATTGATAGTGTTGATCTTTCAGGAGGTCCAGCTTTCTTTGGTCATACAACAAGAGCTGCTTTGGCAAACGTTCATTATTACTTTGGATTCTTTTTCATCCAAGGTCATTTATGGCACGCCCTGAGGGCTATGGGATTTGACTTTAAGAAAATTCTTAAAGAACCACTTCCAGCTCAGCTCTATTGATTAAAAAAAAGTTGATTTTTAAGAGAGGATTTAATCCTCTCTTTTTTTTTTGCAAATTTTTTATCTTCTAATTTTGAATGGTTTTCAAAATATTAATTGGATTTACAAAATTGAAAATTTTTTCTCAAAGATTGTTTAGATCTTGTGTATTTAGCTTGTTTGCATGACTTTTCGAGGAATTTTCGTATATGAATTAAGCTATAACTAGATTTTGAAAGATGCTTGCTATTTCCTCGAGATAATATCTCAGCTTAAAAAAAATCGTTTTTATTATTGAAATGGGCAAAAATAGTCAAACTAAATAACGACCTCTAACTATTTTGCACATATCATTTCAGCAGCGTGTAATCTGCACGCATATTTCGCCTGTATCGCTTAAAAAATTATGCAGAGCTATGGAAATCCAGATGTTACCTATGATTGGTGGGCTGGTAATTCTGTGGTCACCAACCGCTCAGGCCGATTTATTTCCTCCCATATTGGGCATACAGGATTAATCGCATTTGCGGCTGGTGGAAGCACTCTTTGGGAACTTGCCCGCTATAACCCTGAGATCCCAATGGGACATCAGAGTTCCTTGTTTTTGGCTCATTTAGCTTCTATTGGTATTGGCTTTGATGAAGCTGGTGCTTGGACAGGAGTAGGTGTAGCTGCAATAGCTATTGTCCACTTAGTCTTGTCAATGGTTTATGGAGGAGGAGCTCTTCTGCATGCCGTTTATTTTGATGCTGATTTGGAAGAAAGCGAAGTCCCTCGCGCTAGAAAATTTAAACTTGAATGGGAAAACCCTGATAATCAAACGTTTATACTTGGACACCATCTATTTTTCTTTGGTGTTGCATGTATATGGTTTGTTGAATGGGCAAGGATTCATGGCATATACGATCCTGCTATTGGAGCAGTGAGGCAAGTTAATTACAACTTGGATCTAACAATGATTTGGAATCGTCAATTTGATTTCATTGAAATTGATAGCCTTGAAGATGTTATGGGTGGTCATGCTTTCCTAGCCTTCGCTGAATTAACAGGAGCTACACTTCATATGGTTGCTGGTTCAACTCAGTGGGAAAATAAGCGATTAGGCGAATGGAGTAAGTTTAAAGGTGCTGAATTGTTATCAGCAGAAGCTGTACTTTCTTGGTCTTTAGCAGGAATTGGCTGGATGGCTATAGTTGCTGCTTTCTGGGCTGCTACTAATACAACTGTTTATCCAATTGAATGGTTTGGTGAGCCTTTGAAGTTACAATTTGCAGTTTCTCCCTACTGGATAGATACTGGAGATTTATCTGATGGCACAGCCTTCTTTGGTCACTCAACTAGAGCTGCTTTAGTTAATGTTCATTATTATTTAGGATTTTTCTTCCTACAAGGTCATTTCTGGCATGCTCTTCGTGCTTTGGGATTTGACTTTGCTAAGGTTAAAGATTCCTTTGGTAACCAACAAGCAGCGACTATTAGAGTTGAGGGAGCAGGCTTCAACGGAAGAGCACCAAGATAAATTTAATAAAAAATCAAAAAATGCCTCCCTTGGGGGGTATTTTTTTTGTGTTTTTTTCAGTAAATCGACCTTTTTAGGTAAAAAAATAGAGATACCTATAAAGACCTCTAACTATTCTGGTAAAAACAAATCTTATAAGTGTAATGTATCCAAAATTTCGACTTTAATTCCTTAATTATGCAGACCTACGGAAATCCAGACGTCACCTACGGGTGGTGGGTTGGCAATTCTGTGGTGACCAATCGCGCAGGTCGATTCATAGGGTCACATATCGGCCATACTGGCTTGATTTGCTTTGCGGCTGGTGGAAGCACCCTTTGGGAGCTTGCTCGCTACAACCCAGAAATTCCAATGGGACATCAAAGTTCCATTTTTCTTGCCCATCTAGCCTCTCTTGGAATTGGTTTTGATGAAGCTGGAGTATGGACTGGTGCTGGCGTAGCCACAATTGCTATTTTTCATTTGATTTTTTCAGCTGTATATGGAACGGCTGGATTAGCTCATTCACTTTTATTTGATCCGGACTTGAAAGATGGTCCGATCCCTACCACTAAAAAATTCAAATTAGAATGGGACAACCCAGACAATTTGACCTTCATCCTTGGACATCATTTGATTTTCTTTGGGGTGGCAAATATTTGGTTTGTTGAGTGGGCAAGATGGCATGGGATTTATGACCCAGCAATAGGTGAAATTAGAACAATTTTCCCTGGATATGGTGATTTTGGAATGGTTTATGGCCATCAGTTCGATTTCCTAACCATCGATAGCCTTGAAGAAGTAATGAGCGGACATGCATTCTTGGCATTCGTTCAAATCAGTGGTGGTGCATGGCACATCGCTACCAAACAGCTTGGTGAATACACTGAATTCAAAGGTAAAGGATTACTATCTGCTGAGGCAGTCCTTTCATGGTCACTCGCTGGTATCGGCTGGATGGCAATTGTTGCTGCATTCTGGTGTGCACAAAATACAACTGTTTATCCTATTGATTGGTATGGAGAACCATTGGCTTTGAAATTTGGGATCTCTCCTTATTGGGTAGACACTGGAGATGTTTCTGATAGCACAGCGTTTTTAGGTCATACAACTAGAGCAGCATTGTCTAATGTGCATTATTACTTTGGTTTCTTCTTTATCCAAGGTCATATTTGGCATGCTCTAAGAGCTATGGGCTTTGATTTCCGTCGTGTAGTTGGATCAGTAGCATCTTTAGCTACAACTGAGAGTTAGTAGATTTAATTGCAAGTCTCAAAAAAAAAGCCTCATCAAATTTGATGAGGCTTTTTTTTTCTTTTTTGAAACATGCAATTAAATCTATCAAATTTTTGTATCCGTGTTTTTGTTATTTATTGAATCTTCGTTAGTGCTTTCCAATTCGTTATCTGAATTGATT